>JAYRUL010000061.1:0-15253 GCA_041919095.1 Rhodoferax sp.
GTCTCACCGAGACGGATTTCAACCTGGCCGAGTGTTTTTCCGGTGAGCACAACCAATGTGTGTATTCCAACTTCTGCACCCTTGAAACCGTGCTGGGTCAAGCAACAAAGGCGTTTCTGGCGGTTCTTGATGCTGTTACCTTGGATCAATTGGTAGCCAATGGGCGCATGACCATTCCGGGTCCCTTGCCCTACCGCGCGATATCCATCAAGGTTAGCTCCGTGAAGTGATCGGATCTAAATGATCTTGGAATACGTGGACGTTGTTGGTTTTCCGAGATAAGTGTCAAATACCATGCCACTGGCGCGCACAAACATGCGTCCCTTGGGCGTCACCCGGATGGCGTCAGCATCCAACGTAATCAAACCGGCATCCGCATAGGGTCGAAGTCGCTCTAACTCGCTGGCGAAATAGCGGTGAAAGTCAATGCCGTAGCGCTGGTTGAACCGATCGAACTGCACCGGTATTGAACACATCAGCGTCATGATGATCTCGCGACGCAGTACGTCGTCATCGGTCAGGGCAAAGCCTCTGTCGACCGGAAGTTGTCCGGCATCCAGGTGCTGGTAATAGCTGCTGACGGTGCGCACTGCTTGTGCATACGAACGCCCCACCTTGCTGATGGCAGATACCCCAAAACCGACGAGGTCGCATTCCGCACGGGTGGTGTAACCCTGAAAGTTCCGGTGTAAGCTGCCGTGAAGGCGCGCTTGGTTCAACTCGTCGTTGGGCTTGGAGAAATGGTCCAGGCCGATATAGACGTAACCCGCGTCCAGCAGTCGCCGCATGGACATGAGGAAAATTTGCAAGCGCAACTCGGCACTGGGTAGTTCACTTTCAACGATTAGACGTTGGGCCTTGAAGCGCGCAGGAAGATGGGCATAGTTGTACAACGCAATGCGATCGGGCGATACCGCGATCAGGTGGTCCAAGGTTTGACTAAAGCTCTCCATCGTCTGCTTGGGTAGCCCGTAAATCAGATCGGCGTTGACCGATTCAAACCCGTTCTGACGACTCACCCGAACCGCTTGCTCCACCATGCTGACCGGTTGGATGCGGTTGACTGCGGCTTGCACCGTCGGGTCAAAATCCTGGACACCAAAACTATTTCGGTTGAAACCCAGTTCAGACAGCAACGCCAAAGTGTCGTTCTGCACGGTACGCGGATCGATTTCGACACCCAGTTCCGCATCGTCTGCTAGCTGGAAATGCCTGCGCACCGTAGCCATCAATTGGCGCAGCTCTTCTGCGTTGAAAAAGGTCGGGGTTCCTCCACCCAGGTGCAGCTGTACGGTGCGCCGGTCATCGCCTAAGTACTGGGCAACCATCGCCATCTCTTTGTCTAGATAGCGCAGGTACTCAGCAACACGGCTGTGGTCTTTGGTGATGATTTTGTTGCACGCACAGAAATAGCAAAGCGACTCGCAAAAAGGAAGATGAATGTAAATCGATAGCGGCGGATTGGCTTGACTCTGTGCCCGCTGCTGAAGAAATCCACGGTAATCTTCGTCGCCAAATCCCGCAAGAAATCGATCTGCGGTGGGATAGGATGTGTAGCGTGGGCCGAGCTTGTCGAACTTGCGGACCAGTTCCTCAGAGATTTCGATATCGGGATGGGTAGTTTTCATGGTGCGATTCGCGTGCAGTCCCTTAGTGTCGCCGATACTGCCCGGCGACGCGCCGCTCGGTCGCGTCAGGCTGCTTTGGAGCAAAAAAAGAGCCCATGCAAAGATGGGCTCTAGACAAGGTGGACGGCGCTTTGTCAGGCGGCGTTGAGCCAATACCCCGAATTAAAAGGGCTGCTCATACGCAAGGCGAGCGGTGAAACGTCCAACAGTTTGTCCGTGGGCATCTTTTCACCGTGTTCCGCGAGTTCAATATCGGCAACGGGAGCAACGGTTGATCCCATCGTGGTAGCCTCATTCGCCCGTTCTGCTTGGCTGGCTTGTGCAGAACGGGCTACAGAAAAGAATAGAAGCACCTAAATGGTATTTTTCGATCACCCCAGTAATCGGCGGTATCGCGAAAGATGTCCAGCAACTGCTCCCGCGCTTCCTTGTCAAATTTGACATTGGCGGGAATGTGTTCGAGCACCGCAATAAATCCAGGTTGAGGGCCTGACTTGTGCACCGGATCGGTCATGCTGTCGTACAAGGCGTCGAAATTCTTGCTGACCGTTGTCGGCAACTTGAACTGCTGGCCAATGAGGTCGAGCACATCTTGCTTGGTTTGTGCTTCAGCCAGGTTGGCATACAGGAAATGATGTCCCAGCGCTTGGGCAGCTTCCTGCAAGTCTGACACCCGGAAAGCCCGGATCGACTGCACGATATTGGTTCTGACTGTTCGAAGTGGCATGTCCATCCCCGCGTCTCTTTCAAAAAAATACACAATCCAATCAAGGCTGAATCAGGCGAAAACTCGCGTAATGATCAGCCGTGTAATAGCAAGCATCCGGCATCGACCGTGGGCCGCCGCAGACAATACGCCGGGCACCGCGGGTTCGCGCGCCCGGGGTGGGTACCGTGTATTCACGGTAGTAGCCACGATTTTTCGCAGGCAGAAGACGCTCCCGATTGCCAAAAACCATGCCGTCCTTTTCATAGGGAAAAGGACCGCCGCGAAGAATCAACTGATAAGTGGCAATACCTTGAGCAGGTAGCTCGCTGAGCGCAACGGTTGCTGCGCTCGTTGCTTCACGTGCCAGGGAGACCCCGGGTACCCCCGTTAGGCCCAGCAAAACGCTGGCAAGCACTAACTTCAGAATACCGCTGCGCAACATGACCCCTCTCAAGCGACCCGGGTAAACCCGGAACAATCAAGGTTAGGAGTGTGGCGGATTTCTACCGAAAAAGCAAGTCCTTGCCTAAAAAATGGGCAATGAAGAAGGCAATCGCCGTAACTCGAAGTTAGTGCTTGCCCTCGTCGAGAAGGTTATCGGTTCGCATTGGCATCGGCAACCGTCAAAGCTGTCATGTTCACGATGCGACGCACGGTGGTTGAGGCCGTCAATACATGTACCGGCTTGGCAGCGCCTAACAAAACGGGACCGATCGCAATGTTTCCGCCTGCCGCCGTCTTGAGGAGGTTGTAAGCAATGTTGGCGGCGTCAATGTTGGGCAAGACGAGCAAATTCGCATCGCCCTGCAATGTGCTGTTGGGCATAAGCGCCATCCGTGCAGCACCGTCGAGCGCGACATCACCATGCATTTCGCCGTCGACTTCCAACCACGGTGTCTGGCTTTGCAAGAGTGCCAAAGTCTGCCGCATTTTGACCGCACTGGGTTCGTTACTGGACCCAAAACTGGAATGCGACAGCAACGCCGCTTTCGGTTTGATACCAAACCGCACCATCTCTTCCGCAGCCATGGTTGTGATTTTGGCCAACTCGGCAGCGCTGGGATCGTAGTTGACATGCGTGTCCACCAAGAACACTTGTCGGTTGGGGAGCATTAAACCATTCATGCAGGCATAAATCTGTACATCGTCGGTCGTATGCGAGGCACGTTTGCCTATGACTTGGTCGATGTACTGCAGATGCATCGACGTGTTACCCCAAGTTCCACAGATCAGACCATCTACATCACCTTTGTGCAGAAGCATGGACCCGATGAGGGTGAGTCGACGACGCATCTCTATTTTTGCCATGGAAATGGTGACACCACGACGCTCTGTCATACGGTGGTAGGTTTGCCAGAAGTCCCGGTACCGGTGATCCAATTCAACGTTGACGACTGTGTAGTCGACACCCTCACGCAAACGCAAACCAAACTTTTCGACACGTTCTGCAATTACACGGGGCCGACCAATCAGCGTTGGTATCGCTAAGCGCTCGTCTACTACGATCTGCGCAGCCCGTAACACGCGTTCGTCTTCCCCTTCGGCATAGGCAACGCGCTTCTTCAACGCATTCTTCGCGGCCGTAAAGATCGGCTTCATCGTGGTGCCCGAAGCGTACACAAAGCTTTGCAGCTTTTCGCGATAGGCGTCCAGGTCCGCGATGGGTCGCAAGGCTACGCCACTATCTGCTGCTGCTTTGGCAACGGCGGGCGCAATCTTCATCATCAGACGCGGGTCGAACGGCTTGGGGATCAAGTATTCAGCACCAAATGCTAGCTGTTCACCTGCGTACGCCGCCGCAACCACTTCGCTTTGCTCGGCCTGGGCCAGTTCCGCAATGGCGTGTACCGCTGCAATCTCCATTTCAACCGTGATCGTCGATGCACCTGCGTCCAGTGCGCCGCGGAAAATATACGGAAAACACAAGACGTTGTTGACTTGATTAGGGTAATCGGTGCGTCCAGTGGCCATCACGATATCGTCACGGGCTGCATGCGCTTCTTCGGGAAGGATCTCGGGCGTTGGATTGGCCAATGCAAAGACCAACGGGTGGGGCGCCATCGTCTTCACCATGTCGGCCTTCAGAACCCCACCAGCAGAAAGTCCTAAAAAGATGTCGGCGCCGACGATGGCTTCTCGCAAGGTACGCATGTTGGTTTTTTGAGCGAATTGCGCCTTGTCTTCATCCATCAGCTCGGCGCGGCCTTCATAGACCACGCCAGCAAGGTCGGTCACCCAGATGTTTTCGCGCCGGATGCCCAGTTTGACCAATAGTCCCAGGCAGGCAAGTGCCGCCGCCCCTGCTCCCGAGGTCACCAGCTTCACCTCAGACGGCAACTTCTTGACCACCTTCAGGCCGTTGAGAATAGCCGCACCGACCACAATGGCGGTGCCGTGCTGATCATCGTGAAACACGGGGATCTTCATGCGCTCACGCAGCTTGCGTTCCACATAGAAGCAGTCAGGCGCCTTGATGTCCTCGAGGTTGATGCCGCCAAAGGTCGGTTCTAACGACGCAATGATGTCAACGAGACGGTCCAGGTTGCTCTTCTCGTCGATCTCAATGTCAAACACATCGATACCGGCGAACTTCTTGAACAAGACTCCCTTGCCTTCCATCACAGGTTTCGCCGCCAACGGACCAATGTCGCCTAAGCCCAGCACAGCCGTTCCGTTGGTGACCACTGCCACCAAGTTGCCTCGGCTGGTATAGCGGAACGCGTTATTGGGATCTTTGACGATTTCTTCGCACGGCGCAGCGACGCCAGGCGAATAGGCGAGCGCTAAATCGTGTTGGTTGATGAGCTGTTTGGTGGCAGCGACGGCTATCTTTCCCGGTGTCGGAAACTCGTGGTACTCCAGCGCCGATTGGCGCAACTGCGCCTTCTTTTCGGCCGAGTTGGATACAGGGGCTTTTGGGGCGAGAGGCTTTTGCGTCGACATCGGGCATCCTTCTACACACGCTCCGGTATCGGGCGCGAAACCAGGGGCAAAAATTCATTTTAGGACCGGGCAGCGTACGTGAACCTTGCAGAGCAAACCGTATTTCCCACAATTCCATAGCAATCCTGCATGGAGTTATACCCAAATCAAGGTTTGCGTTCCAGCAAGCGTCGCACCGTGCCATCGGCTTTGAGCTTGTCAAAAGCATTGCGGGTTTTTTGGACAATCGCATCATCGGTCGACTTGCTATAGGCCATGTACAAGCCGGTTGAAGCTTCTTCCAGTGTGAGAACGCGATCGAGTTGCTTGCAGTCAAAGCGCGCAACCGAACACAGGCTGGCTGCATCGTCTTCCGTAAGGGGTACCAAATCTACCTGCCCTTTGATGAGTTTGGCAAAGTTATCACTCCATTGGGCTGAAACTGCGAGCTTTTGAAAACCCTTGGACTGCAGGTACTGTTGGCGAACGTCATCTCGCATGACACCAATGGTGTACCGGCGCGCGTCCTCAAGCTGGCTGACGGTAACGTCACCTCGGCTCTTTAGGCGGTACAGGTGGTACTGGATCTTCATGATCTCCCCGGCCCACTTGAATTGATGTTCGCGCGCGGCTGTACGCGCGATCAGGAAGATCAGCACATTGGGCTCCTTAAGCGCCATGTCGTATGCGCGCGCCCAGGGATATAGTCGAATCTGAAAGTCGTTAAGTTGCGCAGCCTGCAAGGTCTTTTCCACAACTTCTGTGACACTGCCCTCCACGCGGTCACCCCGCAAAAAAGTATAGGGAGTTGTTTCGGTGACCCCTTGAATCGTCTGCGCTGCGGCGTGAAGTCCGGCAAAACCCAACAAGCAGGCAAAAAGACGTTGCAGAAACCAGCTGATGTTGCGCTTGGGCATGGCGTAGCTCCTTCTCAAATAATCACTCGAGTCGATGGCTCTCGATGCGGTTGCGCCCCGCTTGCTTCGCTCGGTAAAGCGCTTGATCCGCGTGATCAAACAAGGCATCAAAAGACGGCGTGTTCGCAAGGTCCATCTGGGCCAAGCCAATGCTGATGGTTATCTGGCCATAGGCCGAAGCAGCGTGGGCAATACCTTGCGCAGCTACCGCTTGGCGCATGCGCTCAGCGACTTGAACCGCAGCGGAGGCTTGGGTCGACGGCAGCAATACCGCAAATTCCTCACCACCAATGCGCGCCAAGGTGTCACCACTGCGCACAATGCTCGCATTCATTGCGCTGGCGACTGCGCGCAGGCAATCATCCCCTTGCGCGTGCCCGTACCGATCGTTGTAGTCTTTGAACTGGTCAATGTCACAGACCAGCAAGCTCAAGGGTTGTTGGTTGCGCAATGCGCGCTGAAACTCTTCTTCCTTGATCTTGTCGAAGTGTCTTCGGTTAAAAAGACCGGTCAAGGCGTCACGCAACGACAGCGCTTGCAATTGGCCATTTGCAGCCTTCAACGCTTCTTGCGTGGCCAGCAGGTGGCTCAACTGTCGCTGATGGCGAACGCTGTGCAACAAGGTTTGTGCGGTCATCGCCATAAGGGCCCGGTCTTCAGAAGGCCATTCTCCCTGCCCCAAAGGCTTACCTACAAACAAGATGCCATAGGTTTTTGTGTCGCTGCGAAGCACGCCCAATGCGCAGGCACCCACGGGCTGGCTTGAAAAGACGGACAGTTCGTCTGGCTGCAAGCTGCGTCCTAACTCGGCTTGGCTGTAGAAGAAAAGCAATTCTTCCCGCTCCAATTTTTCCGGCAGGCGGGCCAGTACGGGCTCCACTGATACGTTGGCCCACGCCCCACTATGCCACTCAGCTTGCAGGCAAAACGCGTCCTGCTGCTCGTTGGGAACCAGCCACAGAAGATGGTTCGCCCCCAACCGTTGCGCAACTTCTTGCAGGCACTGCTGCTGTGACTGCGCAAAAGTTGCATAAGGTGCATGGATGAGACGATTGGAGAGGCTCAGCATCAGCTGTTGTGCTTGCGCAAGCGATTCCAACTCAGACGTTCTGGCTTGCACAAGGTCGGCAAGGTGGTCTCGGTGCGCGCCAAGCTCGTTTTCGTACTGGCGCAGTTGCTCCAGGTGATCAGTCAGATTGTGCTGTAGCGCATTGATTCCGCGCTCAAGGAGGGTCAACTCGTCATTGAGTTCCGGGTGACGTCGCAGTTCCAATGCATGGTCCATCGATTGCGGTGTCAAGAAGGCCAAGTGATCGGCGATACGCCGAACGTGGTGGGTTACCACACGGCTAAAAACAGCCATCACCAATCCAGCGACCAACAACGACTGCAGAAGTTGGGTCAACGCCATGTCCTTCACGGCACCGCGCAGGCGGCTCCATAGGAGGCGTTCGTCACCTTCCAATACAAGTTCACCAACCTTTTCGGATCCGCCCGGATACGGCGCGTACACCAAGTCTAGGCGCCGTGTGGGCGCCAATGTGGACAGTTGCCAGCCATCGGACGATCGGCGAAACACTTCCGCCTGGCGTTGGTTCGATTGCAGGTTAACGGTCACGCGGCCAACGGCTCGCACTTGCGACGCACTGTCAACATGCGCTTGCAAGGCATCGCGGTCCATCTCCCACACAGCCTTGCTCAGCGTGTGTCGGTAGACATCTTCGATCAGCGTCAAATCCGCGTTCATGGTGGACCAAGCTTCCTTCCAGGTCCAATAGGTATTGGCCACTACCGCCAGCACCGTGTAGACCAAGCAAAAGCCCAAGGCCACAACGCCCAAGCGAATGCCGATGGAACGATTGGGAGAAAGACGGCTCTGTCGCATGGGCGTAGGCGCTTAGAGCCACTTCTTCTTGAGTGCGTCGAAGGTGCCGTTGCGCTTGACTGTGCTCAAGGCCTTGCGCATCCGTTCAACCAACTCATCGGGTGTGTTGGGGCTGAAGGCCATGTAATAACCCTCACCGCCCAAATCGGGAATCGCAAGGCTTCGGGCCAGCGTCTCTGCCGGGTTGTCTCCGGCCTGCCGCGCCAAGTAAAAAGCCGTGAGTTCCGGCATGATCCACAAATCCACCCGTCCGCGCTTGTACTTTTCGTAGTTCAACTCGTATTTGACGCTGGATTGCAGGTTTTGTCCCTTGCTAAAGCCTTTGGCGATTAAGTACTGTTCCCCTACATCCTCGTTGACAGTCGCAGTTTGGTAGGCCTTGGCCTCATCGAGATGCTGGAACTTCAGGCCGCGCTGTGGCAAGGCATACAAGTAATACTGGGTGGGTGCGATCACACCCACCCACTTGAACAGCTTCTCGCGTTGGGCAGAACGACCTATTGAATAGATCAAAACATTGCTCTCGGTCTGCGCCATCGAATAGGCGCGAGCCCAGGGCAGCGACTGAATCTCTGCCTGTAGTTTGGCTTCTTGCATTACGGCACGCACGACATCCGTAGAGAATCCGGTAACTTTCCCCGACTCGGTGAAGTTGTAGGGTGGGAATTCCTCCGTAATCACGCGAACACCCTGTGCCCAAGCGCTTGCAGACACGACCCCGATCCATGCGATCAAGAGCAATCGGAACCAATTCTTGCAACGCGTCATGGGGCCTCCGCCAAGCAAACTGCCCGCTGCAAAGGCAGGGGGCGTTCGGCATGGTAGCGCACCCGTGCCGCACGCGCCAAGTCCGGTGTCGCGCAAGCAGGTGGAATCTGCATTGACGCAAAATGCTGTCTGATCACACACAGCCCTAGACGACTACCCGATGGATTCATTGCACGTGCCCGATGAGGCGGAGACTCCCGCGTTGCGCTTGGATCGGCTGCGCGCTGCGCAGCGTAGCACTTGGGTCAGCGTGGTCGTCAATGTCATCTTGACCACCCTGCAAATCGCGGTGGGCATCATGGCCAAGTCACAAGCCCTTGTCGCAGATGGGCTGCATTCGCTGTCGGACTTGGTGGCTGATTTGGTCGTTTTGATTGCAACCCGCCACAGCAGCAAGGATGCCGACGACGACCATCCTTACGGGCACCAACGCTTCGAAAATGCTGCATCGCTGGTGCTGGGTGCGTTGTTGCTTCTGGTGGGTGTTGGCATGTTGTGGTCGGCAGCAGGGAAGTTGCAGGATCCAGCCGGGGTCGCGCAAGTCCACGTTGTTGCCTTGTGGGTCGCCGGTGCCACGCTACTGGCAAAAGAACTCTTGTTTCGCTATATGTTGACGGTGGCCAAGCGGGTGAAGTCCAGCATGTTGGTCGCCAACGCCTGGCATGCGCGAGCCGACGCGGCATCCTCGTTGGTCGTTGCCCTGGGTATCGTCGGTAATTTGGCTGGTTTTGCCATCCTGGACCCGATTGCGGCGTCCATCGTGGGTTTCATGGTCGCCAGGATGGGATGGCAGTTTGCGTGGAATGCATTGCACGATCTCATGGACCGCGCGGTCGATGAAGCGGAGGTCGAAGCGATCCGAACGACGCTGAAAAGCACGCCCGGCGTCAGCGGGGTCCATGACGTACGTACCAGAAAAATGGGCGATATGGTCTTGGTTGACGCCCACCTGGAGGTCGACGCCACCCTCACAGTGGAGGCGGGGCATGACATTGCGTTAGAGGCGCGCCGACGTGTCCTGCAGCGCCATCGGGTGCTCAATCTAATGACCCACGTTGACCCCTGGAATCGTCCAGACTTGGATCACCATAGCATGTAGGCAACGTGCGGTGCGTGTGACTACGCAGATGGGCTTGATCCCGATGCAGCTCAGTGCAGTCGCTTGACCCATTGGACGGGCTGGGTAGTCGGCGGGGGCACATGCTGGCGTGTCGCAAGTTCGCATCCGTCGCAGTTGCAGGCGCCGTTTCGGGTCGGTGCGCGTTTCCAACGTTGCTGCCAAGGCGTTGGCAGTCGTAGCCACAGCCATTCCTTCCATGCGGCCGGTGTCAAGGAAGTGACCACATAGGCCGCGCTAGCGCAGACCAACAATCCCACAACTAACTGTTCCAAGAGCTGCATCAAACACCTGCGGTACGAAAGATCTGGTAGGTCAACCACGCAGCGGCGTACGCCAATGCAGTCATGTACGCGACCATCATGAGCGGATAGCGCCAGGAATTGGTTTCGCGGCGTACGGTGGCCAAGGTGGAAATGCACTGCGGAGCAAACACGTACCAGGCCAACAACGCATATGCCGTCGCCAAAGACCAGTCGCCTGCGATCACCGGAGCCAGGCTTTCCGAGACAGCTTCGTCTGTGGCCGATAGCGCGTATACCGTGCCCAGGGCACCGACGGCGACTTCCCGGGCCGCCAATCCAGGAATGAGGGCAACCACGATTTGCCAGTTGAAACCGATCGGCGCAAAGAGCGGCTGCAGTTTCTGCCCTAACCATCCGGCTGCGCTGTACTGAATGGCCGGACCGACGGCTCCCTCGGGGGGGGTTGGGTAGGTCGAAAGAAACCATAGCACGACCATCAATGCAAAAATGATGGTGCCCACGCGGATTAGAAAAATGCGGGTACGCTCCCACAGGCCCAAAACCAGGTTGCGTAAGCCGGGTAATCGGTAGGGCGGAAGTTCCAGCATCAACGGTTGATAACGGTTTTTGCTCCAAAGGCGTTTGAAGACCCAGGCAACGGCCATTGCTGACACGACGCCTCCGACATACAAGGCAAACAAAGTCAGGCCCTGCAAGTTGAAAATCCCCACGTTGCCATGGGGAACAAACGCACCAATCAAGAGAGCATAGACGGGCAATCGCGCCGAGCAGGTCATCAGCGGTGCCACCATGATGGTGGCTAGCCGGTCCGGCCAGTTGGCAATGGTGCGCGTGGCCATGATGCCGGGAACCGCACATGCAAAGCTCGACAGCAGCGGAATGAATGCCCGCCCGGACAGTCCCACCTTGCCCATCAGCGTGTCCAACAAAAAGGCAGCTCGAGGAAGATAACCCGAGTCCTCCAATACCAGAATGAAGAAGAACAGGATCAGGATCTGCGGCAAAAAAACCAGCACGCCGCCCACACCGGCAATCACGCCATCCACCAACAGACTGCGTAGTGGCCCTGCGGGCAACCCAGCGTTGATCGCCTCGGCGCTGGCGGCCACGGCGGCTCGGATCGCGTCCGTGGGCAGGCTCGACCAGGAAAACACTGCCTGGAACACCAGAAACAGCAGAACCGCCAAGAGGCACAAACCCCACACCGGGTGCATGGCCCAGGCATCGATCTGGTGATGAAAACGTTGTATCTGCGCGGACTGTGGCGCTACCAGCGCAAGAATCCGGCGCACCTCCTGCTGCAACTCTGCGGCAGAGCGCGTAGGGCTGCAGGCCACCGCTGCCGGGCGGTGGTTGGTAATGCTGTGCTGCAGTACGGCCAGCAGGGACCGGTGGCCGTTGTGTTGGACTGCGATGGTTTCCACGACCGGGCAACCGAGTTCGGATGCCAGCTGGTCGAAATCTATCGTCAAACCGCGTGCGCGGGCAACATCCACCATGTTCACGGCAACCACCATGGGAACACCAAGCTGACGCAGCTCCAGTACCAGGCGCAGATTCATGCGTAAATTGGTGGCATCCACCACGGCAACGATGGCATCCAAAGAAGGCTCCTGCGCACGGCGTCCTTGGATCACCTCCAGCGTTACGACTTCATCGGGAGTGGCGGGATTGAGGCTGTACACCCCTGGCAGGTCAATGACCGCCAGGCACTGCCCATTTGGCAGCCGCAGCTGGCCGGTCTTGCGTTCCACCGTGACACCGGCGTAATTGGCTACTTTCTGGCGCGCGCCCGTCAGCAAGTTGAACAGTGCTGTCTTCCCGCAATTGGGATTGCCCACCAAGGCAATGTGCCGGGGTTCTTGGCGGATGGCGGCGTCAAGCGTGGTCATGCAGGGCCGATTTCCACGCACTGCGCCTCGATCCATCGCAATGCGAACATCGACTCCCCCACGGCCACTGCGAGTGGTTCGCGTCCACCGGGACCGCGCTGGACCAGGCGCACTAACTCCCCGGGCAAAAAACCCAGCTCCGCCAGACGTTGGGCGGCCAGCTCGTGCGTCGGGTTGCCGTCGGGGCGCAAGCCAACCACGGTGGCACGCGCTCCGGTGCGCAGGTCAGTTAGTCTGGGTGAAGCGTTCATGGTGCATGGTTTCAATCTAAATGAGAGTGTATTGCATTTAGATTCTTGTGGAAACCCCCTGGGCGCGCTCAGCGGTGTGTTTTCGGTTAACCCGCGCGATCCGGTCATGGTGAAATAGCGGCTTCAACCAGCCACACCATGAACCTGCTCGAACACTATCCGACCATCCGCCACGTTCACATGGCATTGGCATTCGCCAGTGGTGCATTGTTCATGGTGCGGGGCGTAGGTGTTCTCGGGGGGGCAGCATGGCCCATGCTGCGGCGCACCCGCTTCGTCAGTTATGGCATCGACGTGGGCCTGCTCAGCGCCGCGTTGCTGTTGGTGCATGTGTTGCAACTTCATGTGCTGACCGTGCCTTGGCTGGGCGTCAAGCTGTTGACGCTGGTGGCCTACATCGCGTTCGGTAGCCTTGCACTCAAGCGCGCCAAGACGGTTTGGGGACGCCGGATCAGTTTTGGGCTCGCGCTGGTTTGCCTGGCCCATATGGTGGCAGTGGCAATGTTGCACAGTCCATGGGGTTTGCTGGCGCTTGGGGCGTGAATAGCGGCAGTTGGTGCGGCACAAAGCACCTTTTGTCGCAAGGACTTGGTCATTTCCGGCGCGGTGCTCTATGCTTTCCCCATTCGTGTGACTACGCGGCCGGGTCGGATTCTCCATCAAGGCCACACACGATTCACGATAGATCGCAAAAGGAAGTCCCTATGTCTTTGGCGCAAGAACTTGAAAACCTGGAACAACTGCGCAACCGTGGCAGTCTCAGCGATGCCGAATTTGAGCAGGCCAAGGCCCGTTTGCTGCAAGGGCAAACCATGCCTGCTGCGTCCGTCGCAGGCAACTTGAACGGATTGCGTCGCTCCCTCAATGACCGCTGGCTGGGTGGTGTTTGCGGCGGGCTTGCCCGTTTTTCGGGCGTGGAATCTTGGCTGTGGCGTCTTGGATTCGCTCTGTTGATGATCGTAGGTGGCACAGGGTTGCTGGTGTACGTCCTGTTGTGGATTCTGGTTCCGCAGGAATGAGTCAGCGGCTGGGCCCGTTGGCACCCAACGAGTCTATGGATCGGTGGCGGGGATGCTGATGCCAGCGGCGCGGGCCTGCGCGAGCAAGGTGGCAAGCTCAGCGGCGGAATGCACGTGCAGGCGCTCAAATATGCGGCGACGGTGCTCCTCGACGGTGCGCACACTGAGCTCCATTTTCCAGGCAATCGTCTTGTTGAGTTCGCCGGCCGCAACCAGGGGCATCAGGCGCATTTGCTGGCGCGACAATCCGTGCAACAAATCCCGCAGGTGGTCATGGGCGCTAAGCCGCTCTTGCCACTGTGCCTCCAGCGCTAATGCGCGGCTCAACAGCCCGACCAGGTCGTCATCGGCGTAGGGCTTCTCAACAAAGTGGAAGGCACCACGTTCCATGGCGCCAACCGCCATGGGAATATCGCCATGGCCGGTTAAAAATACCACCGGCAGGCGTTGACCCCAACCTTCTGCAATCAGCGCCTCGTGCAGTTGAATGCCCGACATGGGCTCCATGCGCACGTCCAGCAAGCAGACACCGCGGGCCCTTGGCTGCGCCCCGCGCAAGCGCTCCAGCAGCACCGGCCCACTGGCAAAGGACTCGACGGGTAGCCCATGCTGGCGCAGCATGAACGCGATGGAGGCCCGCACGCCGTCGTCGTCATCGCACAAGAAAATGCTGGGTTCAACCATGCGGCGCATTCTCGCTGGGGTCGACCGGTGCAGGCAAGGCAAACCCCACGCACGCGCCTTCGGGCGTGTCATGCGCAAACAATTGCCCACCGTGCGCTTCCAGAATGGAGCGGCTGATGGCCAGCCCCAAGCCCGTCCCGCTTTGTTTGGTGGAAAAGAACGGTGCCGTCAGGGCGTCGATCTCTTGACCCTGCAGACCAGGTCCTTGGTCTGACACCGCAACCGTCACCCAGCGATGGGGGCCGGCGAATGCACCCACCTCCCGCAGCGCCGTGCGCACCACCATGCGTTTGCCGGTGCCCGCATGCGTCATGGCATCGCAGGCATTGCGGACCAGATTGGACACCACCTGCGCAATGCCAATCCGGTCCACGACCACGGCTGGAAGGGGCTCCTCCAACTCCAGCACGGCGACAAACCCGAGCCGTTGAATGTCACGCTGCAGAAGAGCGACCGACTCGCGCACGACGTCGTTCAAGTCACAGGACTGGATCGCAGGCTCGCGCAGGGACAAGCGATTGCGGATCCGGTGCACGATGGCACCGGCCTGTGCAGCGTGTTGCGCCAGGGCCTGGGCGGCAGCGATCAGCTCAGGATCGACGCCGGGATGACGCCCCAATGCCCGCGTCAAGCCTGCACTGTAGCTGACGATGCTGGTCAAGGGTTGGTTGAGCTCGTGCGCCAGGGTGGACGCCACCTCGCCCAAGGTCGACAAGCGGGCATGGTGGGCCAGCACCTCGCGCTGACGTCGCTCCAACTCTTCGAGCCGTTTGCGCTCGGTGATGTCTACGATCGATCCCATCCAACCCACGTGCCGCCCTTGGCCGTCCACCAAGGGAGACTCAAACACCATCACATCCAGGGGCTTGCCACTGCTTTGGCGCCAATGGGCCTCAACACCCGTTCGCTGCGGGAGCGCAGCGCCGTCGCCGACCGGGTCATGGCGGTCGACGAATTCACGGCCGCGCTCCCCCTTGAGCTCTTCCAATGAATAGCCCACCATGTCGCAAAAGGTTCGGTTGGCAAAGATCAAGTGGCCCTGCAAGTCCCGTGCGCGCAGACCCACCAGGGCTGATTCTTCCAGGGATTGCCGCCAGGCCGCCTCCGTGCGCCAGGCGATTTCGGCAGCGGTCACACGGTTCATCTGACGGCGCAGCAGCACGGTGGCCACGCCAATCAGCAGCAAGAATCCCAA
>JAYRUL010000062.1:0-15245 GCA_041919095.1 Rhodoferax sp.
TAGGCGATCTGATCATGGAGAAGCGGGGCCTGTTGCTCATGGTCGGTGCAACCGGGGCTGGCAAGAGCACGACGCTCGCTTCCATGATCGACCATCGCAATGCGACTGTTGCCGGGCACATCTTGACCATTGAAGACCCCGTGGAGTTCCTTTTCAAGAACAAGCGCTCGGTCATCAACCAGCGCGAAGTAGGCTCCGACACCAAGTCCTTGCATGTTGCGCTCAAGAACGCCTTGCGCCAGGCTCCCGATGTGATCCTGATCGGGGAAATCCGCGATCGCGAAACCATGTCAGCAGCCATCGCCTATGCCCAATCGGGCCACCTGTGCTTGGCCACCATGCACGCCAACAACAGCTACCAGGCATTGAACCGGATCTTGTCCTTTTACCCGGTAGAAGTGCGAGCGACCATGCTGGGCGACCTGGCGGCGGCGCTCAAAGCCATCGTGTCACAACGCCTGCTGCGCAACACCGCCGGCACGCGGGTCCCGGCCGTGGAGGTGATGCTCAACACCAAACTGGTGGCCGAACTCATCGAAAAAGGCGACTTTTCTGCGGTGAAAGATGCCATGGAGCAATCGCTGGCGGAAGGCTCGCAGTCCTTTGAAGCGGACATTGCGCGCCTGATCGTGGAAGGCATTGTGGATCGCAAAGAGGGCTTGTCCCACGCCGATTCGCCCACCAACCTCATGTGGCGCTTGCAAAACGACTTCAGCAAGAAGGCCCAACCCGCCGCTGCGCAAGAAGAACACGAGGAACCCTCGTTTACCGAAATCACCCTCGACGTCAAGCACTCATGACCCTGGCCAAAACCTACCGACTTTTTACCTCCTTCGCCCGTGCGCGTACACCAGCCAACCGCCACTCCCGTAGGCAAGAGGTGAAGCCATGAGCGCCACACGCCAACTGGCTGAAAGCCTGATCGCCCTGCCCTCTGTCACTCCCAACGACCTGGGATGCCAGGAAATGATTGCACAACGCCTACGCGCCGTGGGCTTTGCGTGCGAGACCATTTCCAGTGGTCCAGATCATTTTCGGGTCACCAATTTATGGGCAAAAAGGACCGTAAGCACCGCCAAACATGCGCAAGCAGCTACAAATTCAGTAGCGCCTTTGATCGTCTTCGCCGGTCACACCGATGTGGTACCCACCGGCCCATTGGGCGAGTGGGACAGTGCCCCGTTTACCCCCAGCATCCGTGATGGCCACTTGTTCGGGCGTGGGAGTGCCGACATGAAGGTCTCGTTGGCGGCGTTTGTCGTTGCCATTGAATCGTTTCTGGCGAAACAGCCCGAACCAGCCCTGTCTATCGGACTTTTGCTCACCAGCGATGAGGAAGGACCTGCCAACGACGGCACGGTAGTCGTCTGCAACGCCTTGAAAGCCCGCGCAGAAGTGCTGGACTACTGCATCGTTGGCGAGCCCACATCCGTGCGCCGCACCGGTGACATGATCAAGAACGGACGTCGTGGCACGATGAGCGGCAAACTCACCGTCAAAGGCGTGCAAGGTCATATTGCCTACCCCCATCTCGCCAAGAACCCGATTCACCTGGTTGCCCCGGCCTTGAACGAACTGGTGGGCATGCAGTGGGACCAGGGTAACGCATTCTTTCCGCCCACCACCTGGCAAATCAGCAACATCCACGCGGGAACGGGAGCCAGCAACGTCATTCCCGGAACGGTCGTCATTGACTTCAACTTCCGCTTTTCAACCGAATCCACGCCAGAATCCTTGCAAACACGCCTGACCCATGTACTGGAAAAGCACGAATTGCAATACGACCTGGTATGGACGGTCGGCGGCTTGCCGTTCCTGACGACGCCCGGCACCTTGGTGCAAGCTGTACAAGCGGCCATTCGCGCCGAAACTGGATTAGAGCCGGAGCTTTCCACCAGCGGTGGCACCAGTGACGGTCGATTCATTGCGCAGATTTGCCCCCAAGTCATCGAGTTAGGACCGCCCAACGCCACCATTCACAAGATCAACGAATGCGTGGCGCTGACCGACATCGATCCCTTGACGGCAATCTATCGGCGCGTGCTCGAAACCCTGGATGCCCAGGCCCGCAGCGCATGACGCTGGGCGAACTCATTGCCCAAGGCGCGCAGCGCCTGCGCGACGCGGGGGTCGTGTTCGGCCATGGTACGACCAATGCGTGGGATGAGGCGGTATGGCTTGCGCTGTGGAGTCTGAAACTCCCGTTGGACACCCCCGTCCAGGGCGAGGATTCCATGCAAAACAAGCCGCTAACCCCCGAGGAATATGCGCAAGCAGCTACACTTTTTGAAGCAAGAATCCGGTCCCGCAAGCCCGCGGCCTATCTTACGCAGGAAGCGTGGCTCCAAGGTGTTTCGTTCTACGTGGACGAACGCGCCATTGTGCCGCGCTCCCTGATCGCTGAAGTCATAGCCGATGGTTCCATCGACTACTGGCTGTCCGAGTCGACCCACCGCGTGCTGGACCTATGCACCGGAAATGGAAGCTTGGCGGTGATTGCCGCTCTGACCTACCCTGACACCGAAGTCACTGGTGCGGACCTGTCACCAGACGCCCTGGCCGTGGCCCGCATCAACGTAGACCGTCATGCCCTGCAAACGCGCATCACGCTGCTGGATTCCGACGGCCTGCGTGCGCCGGCCTTGCAGGCACGTGCGCCCTTTGATCTGATCTTGTGCAACCCGCCTTACGTCAATGCCCAGAGCATGGCTGCCCTGCCCGCCGAATTCCGCGCTGAGCCGGTGCTCGCCCTGGCCGGTGGATCGGACGGCATGGACTTTGTGCGCACCTTGCTGGCTGAGGCACCTGCCGTGATGGCCTCAGCCGGTGTCCTGGTGCTCGAGATCGGCAACGAACGAACTTTCTTTGAAGCCGCCTTTCCCCAGTTGGAAGTGGTCTGGCTGGAAACCAGCGCTGGCGAGGATCAGGTTTTGCTGATCACTCGCGAAGCGCTTGAAAAGCACCCTGCATGATTACCCTGAAAAACGTCACCTTGCGCCGCGGCGTCAAGGTGCTGCTCGACGCAGCCTCCGTCACCCTCAACCCTGGAGAAAAAGTTGGCCTGGTGGGCCGCAATGGGGCTGGCAAGTCGTCGCTGTTTGCCTTGTTCAACGGCAATTTGCATGAAGACGGCGGCGAATACTTCATCCCGCCCCAATGGCGCATGGGCCAGGTAGCCCAGGACATGCCCGAAACGGACCAGTCTGCAACCGATTTTGTGGTCGAAGGGGATACCGTGCTGCTGGCCGCGCGCCAAGAGGTTCTTGCTGCCGAAGCCACCGACGACTACAACCGCATGGCCCACGCCTACACCGCCTTGCACGACGCGGGCGAGCATGATGCCGCGGCGCGCGCCCAGGCACTCATCCTGGGCCTGGGCTTCAAGGTGAGCGAACTGAACAACCCGGTCAACAGCTTCTCCGGCGGCTGGCGCATGCGCTTGCAACTGGCGCGTGCGCTCATGTGCCCCAGCGATCTGCTCCTGCTGGACGAACCCACCAACCACCTGGATTTGGACGCCCTGGTCTGGCTGGAAGCCTGGCTCAAGAAATACGAAGGCACCATGGTCGTCATCAGCCACGACCGCGAGTTTTTGGACGCGGTGACCAATGTCACCCTGCACATCGACGCAACCAAACTGGTTCGCTACGGTGGTAACTACAGCAAGTTTGAGGACATGCGCGCCGAACAGCTCGAACTGCAGCAAGCTGCCTACGCCAAGCAGCAAGACAAGATCGCCCACCTGCAAAAGTTCATTGCCCGCTTCAAGGCCAAGGCCAGCAAGGCCAAACAGGCTCAAAGCCGGGTCAAGGCGCTGGACCGCATGGAAAAACTTGCGCCGCTGCTGTCCGAGGCGGAATTCACCTTCGAGTTCAAGGAACCGGCCAACCTGCCCAACCCCATGCTCGCCATGAGCGACATCACCGTCGGTTACCCGGCACCAGACGATGCGCCCCCGGACACGCCACCTACCCCCATCGTGCACCACATCAACCGCTCGGTGCTGGCCGGCCAGCGCATCGGCATTTTGGGCGCCAACGGCCAGGGCAAATCCACCTTGGTCAAGACCATTGCGCGTGATCTCAAAGTACTCAGCGGTGAGATCACCGAAGGCAAGGGGCTGAATATCGGCTACTTCGCCCAGCAGGAACTCGACGTGCTGCGCCCCGCTGAAAATCCCCTGGAGCACATGATTCGTCTGGTGCGCGAGATGACCGCCGCTGGCAAACTGACCAACCAGGCCACGCGCGAGCAAGACTTGCGCACCTTCCTGGGCAGCTTCAACTTCAGTGGCGACATGGTCAAGCAGGCCGTGGGCAGCATGAGCGGTGGCGAAAAGGCGCGCCTGGTGCTGTGCATGCTGGTGTGGCAGCGCCCCAACCTGCTGCTGATGGACGAGCCCACCAACCACCTGGACCTGGCCACGCGCGAGGCCTTGAGCATGGCGCTCAACGAGTTCGAAGGCACGGTGATGCTGGTCAGCCACGACCGCGCCCTGCTGCGGGCCGTTTGCGACGAATTCTGGATGGTGTCGCGCGGCGGCGTGGAGCCCTTCGACGGCGACCTGGACGACTACCAGCGCTACCTGCTCGACGAAGCCAAACGCCAGCGCGAAGCGGCCAAGGAGGCAGCCAAGCCGGTGGCCAAAACGGACACGGCGTCTGCTGTCCCGGTGCCAGTGGCGAACCAGTCAAAAGCCAAAGGGTCTACCTCGCCCAAGCTCAAGAAAGAGTTCGACGACTTGGACACCCGCATGGCAACGCTCAATGCCGAAGGCGCAGCACTGGAAGGTCAATTGGCCACCAACACCCATCCCCATGAGATAGCCGAAATCGGCAAACGCCTCAACGCGGTGAACGAAGAACTGGCACAACTGGAAGAGCGCTGGCTGGAGTTGAGCGAACAACTGGAGGGGCTGTAAGGTTCTTCGTTAACACAAACGAAAACGCCTGCTACCGATAGGCTAGCAGGCGTTTCATGTGCTTGGTGGGAACTGAGAGGCTCGAACTCTCGACCTACGGATTAAGAGTCCGCTGCTCTACCAACTGAGCTAAATTCCCGAAGGATTTTGGTGGGACCTGCGGGGCTCGAACCCACGACCAACGGATTAAAAGTCCGCTGCTCTACCAACTGAGCTAAGGTCCCTACCGGCTTGCCACAGCAATTTGTGACAAGCCTCAGATTATAGCGTCTTTTCCAGTGGGCTCTACCCCACGCGCAGCAATTTCATTCATGATCCAACCTGCGGCGCACATCCCAAATGTAGCGGTCACCGCCACCACCGATCCGTAGCCGTGGCAGTTCAGCGTGTGGTCCCCTTGGACCACACCACATGAAGCATCGGCGGGTGCCACGGCCTCTCGGCTGAAGACGCAATTCACACCAATGCGCTTGCCGTTTTTTGGCGCGCCATGGTGCTTGCGCAAACGGTAGCGCAATTGCGCCAGCAAAGGGTCGTGCGTGGTTTCGCTCAAGTCGGCGATGTCAACCCTGTGTGCCAGGCGTTTGCCACCGGCCGCACCGACCGACACGAACACGCTGCGCGAACGGCGCGCCCAATCGGCCATGGCGGTCTTGGCCCGGACCTGATCACAAGCGTCAATCACAGCCTGTACGCCTTCGGGCAACAAGGCGGGCCAGTTGTCGGGTTCGACAAAGGCTTCAATGGTCCGCACCGCACAGCCCGGGTGAATGCCGGCAATGCGTTGGCGCATGGCTTCGGTCTTGGCCATGCCCAGCGTCGCCGATTCCGAGTGAACCTGTCGGTTGATGTTGGATTCGGCTATGTGGTCCAGGTCAATCAGGGTCAGCTGCGCAACGCCACTGCGTGCCAGCGCTTCCGCAGCCCAGGAACCCACCCCGCCAATTCCAACCACGGCCACGTGTGCGCGGCGTAGTGCCCGGGAGCCCGTCACACCGTACAGCCGCTCCAGCCCACCAAAGCGGCGGTGCGGGTCTGCCACCAGGGCGTCATCCGGGCGCACGGAAGTCAATTGCCTTACTTCAAGCGGGACTGACGGTCTTTGGCGGCTTGTGCTGCCTCCGTGCCCGGATAGTTGGCCATCAATTCATCCAGGGTACGCCGTGCACCCTTGACGTCTTTCAGTTCCAACTGGCAATTGGCAACCGCCAGCATGGCTTCGGATGCCCGCAGGTGGTCCGCAGCGCTAGCCAAGAGGGCCCGAAAACTTGCCAGCGCGCCCTTGTAATCGCGCGTCGCATACTGCGCATTGCCAAGCCAGAATAAGGCGGATGGACGGTAACCGGTCTTGGGATACCGATTCAGAAAATCTGCCAATGCCGATTGGGCTACGGCAAATTCACCTTTGCGGAAGATGCCCATGGCGGCGTCGAAATCCCGCACTTCTGCAGGCTCTGCTACAAACTCGCGGCCATCCAGCACTACTTTGGATGGCTCGAACCTGCGCAGCCGCTCATCCACAGACTGCGCGGCATCCTTTTGCCGACGCTGCACCTCGGCCAGATCGCGCGCCATTTGCTCTTGCTTTCCCTGCAACTGGGCCATGTCGCTGCGCAGAGTTTCGAGTTGGTTTTGCAAATCGATGAGGCTGCGACGCAGTGCCGACTTGTCCTCTTCCGAGCCCCTGGAATCGTCTGCCAGGCGGCTCTCCAGTGACTGCACTTTCTGTCGCAAGTCCAAAATGGCCTTGCGCGCCTCGTCATCATCAAACAACCCCGCAGCGGCACCACCCATGCTGACCATGGTCAACACGGCCAGCACCACATGGCGAACGGACAGGATGCGATCCATGGCAAGCACCTGAATCAACGGTAGACAATCTCAGCGCGACGATTCTTGGCCATGGCCTCTTCGCTTGCGCCTGCAGCGGCTGGTTTCTCTTTGCCGAAACTGACCGCTTCCATTTGGTTGTCCGATACACCCATCAGACCCAACGCCCGGCGCACGGCTTCGGCGCGGCGCTGTCCCAGTGCCAGGTTGTATTCCCGACCACCGCGCTCGTCGGTGTGTCCTTCGATGGCAATCTTGCGGGACTTGTCGCCCTTGAGGAACTTGGCATGGGCCTCGACGACTGACTGGTACTCGGACTTGACCACATAGCTGTCGTAATCAAAATACACCATGCGATTGGTACCGGTCATAAACGCTTTGGCATTGGCCGCATCCAAGTCCACACCGGCCACGGCGCGTTGGCTGACACCGCTGCCGTCACCGTCCTTGCCTTGCGATACCGATGTACCGGACTTGTCTTCCACCGGTACGTCATTGAGCTTGACACCCGAGCTGCAACCCGCCAACACAGCAGCGATGGCCGCCACCCAGATCAATCGATTCATTCTTGCTACTCCTTGTTGAACTTGAAACGAAAAACTTAAAACTTCTGCACCGGGCCCCAATCGGGCTCCCGTATGTCGCCGCCCTGCCCTGCCAGCCGAGCCTTGATCTTTCCATCCAGTGTGGTAGTCATTAGCGCTTCTTTGCCGGCCTGGTGGGTTGCATAGATGATCAGGCGGCTGTTGGGGGCAAAGCTGGGGCTTTCATCCGCAGTAGTGTCGGTAAGGGCATTGGTCGTACCGGTCGCCAGCTCCATTAGATGGAGCTTGAACATGCCATTGACCCGCGAAATATAGGCCAGCCATCGGCCATCGGGGCTCAACGCCGGGGAAATGTTGTAAGTGCCGGTAAACGTGACCCGCTCAGCACTACCCCCGCTGGAGGGCATCCGGTAGATCTGCGGGGCTCCACCCCGGTCGCTCACAAAGTACATCCACTTGCCGTCTTGTGCGAACGTGGGCTCCGTATCGATGGATCCGGACTGTGCCAGACGACGTGGCTCCCCACCCTGCACGGGGTCGAGCAAATACAGCTGGGAGCCACCGTCACGCGTCAGGGTTGCTGCAATCGACTTGCCGTCTGCCGACCAAGCCGGTGCACTGTTGGAGCCTTTGAAATTCGCGACAAGGCGGCGTTTGCCGGTCGCCACATCATGCACAAAGATCACCGGCTTGCGCGATTCGAACGAAACGTAAGCCAACTGGTTGCCGTTGGGAGCCCAGGCCGGCGAGATGATGGGCTCAGAACTGCGCAAGGCGCTTTGGGCATTTTCGCCATCGGCATCGGCAACCCACAGGTTGAAGTTGCTACCGGCCTTGGTGACATAGGCAATACGTGTGGAGAAGACACCTTTCTCTCCGGTCAGCTTCTCATACACAAAATCGGCCACACGGTGCGCCGCCAGACGTACATCGGCCGGCACGACCGCATAACTCTGGCCGCCCAACTCCTGCCCCCGGACCACGTCCCAAAGCCTCACACGGACATCGAAACGACCGTCGGCCAGCTTGGAAATGCTGCCGGTGACCAGTGCGTCAGCATTGCGTTGCTTCCAACTAGACATATCCGGGCGCGCGTTTTCGTCCAACACCGCACCAGCCACATCCACCGGCCGGAACTGCCCGCTCCGCTCCAGATCGGCCTGCACGATGGCCCCGATCTTGTGCGGCGCGCTGTCGTCGCCGCGAAATTGGGCCACGGCGATGGGCACCTGGGTCAGTCCAACACCGGTGACCTCCACACGAAATTGCGCCCATGCCGTCAAGCACAGGCTCATCAAACCAATCCATTGCAGGCAACGTTTCATCATGGCTGCATTATCCCAAGGTTGAAATTACCGCATCATCGTTGGTGCGGAGTTGTGAAAAACCCAGTGTGGCCTGGGTCATAGTCGTCCGCGCGCGCTCACGAACGGTGCTTGCATTGGCCGACTCTTGCGTGCGGGTAGCCTCGGGATGCCAGAGGTGGTACACCTCGGTTGCACAAAACCCGTTTTTGCGGACCATACCGGCGTGGTGCAGGCGTAGAACAAAATCTGCATCCTCGTGGCCCCACCCGACGAACGACTCATCAAACCCGTCGACCTTTTCGTAGTCTGAGCGCCATAAGCCCATGTTGCAGCTCCTGATGCCCTTCCAGCTGAAGCTGGTCCGGCACCGGTAGGCACCGTCAGGCAAGCGCGCCAAATGGGCAAGTTTGCTCGCACGGCCGCGCAAGCGCGCGCCAATCCAATACATTGCACCCCGACCCACGATGGATGCCTCGCCAAGCAGCACGCGATGGGTCAACTCCGGCGACAGCAGAACGCGGCTTCCGTTCACAAAATGCCCCGGTTGGGCCAAGCGGCGGTGCTGTGCGATGAAGTCGACCTCGGGCACGCAGTCGCCATCCAGGAGGATGATGTAGTCTCCGCGCGCGGCCGCCACGCCGCGATTGCGTACGCGTGAGGCTGTAAAACCAACATCGGGATGCCACACATGTGTCAACCCCAACGTTCTGGACACCGGTGCATCCAGGACGGCACGCTGGTGCTCAGCACGCGAGCCATCATCCGCCACCACCACCTCAAAATGACCGTCGGTCTGGGTGGCCAGACCTTGCAACACGGCCAGCAAGGCATCACTGCGGTTGTACGTGGTGACAACCACGGAAATCAGGGGAGATACAGGCATTTTGAACTAGACTACGCGGCTGCCAAGACGGTCCGCCGCAGCGCAGCGAGGCCGAATACTACCACCCCCCGATGAGCAAAATCTCCGTCTACATCATTGCCTACAACGAGGCCCAAAAAGTTGCAGCCACCATTGAAAGCGTGCGCTGGGCTGATGAAGTGATCGTGGTGGATTCTTGGAGCACCGACGGTACGGCGGATATTGCCACCCAATTGGGCGCGCGCGTGGTGCAAGTCGAGTTCAAAGGCTTTGGGGACCTGCGCAATCAAGCCATCCAGGCTTGCACCCACGAATGGATTTTCAGCCTGGATGCGGATGAACGCTGCACCCCGGCGGTAGAGCGCGAACTGCGCGCCGTCACGCAATCCCCCGACGCACTGGACGCCTACTGGATGCCGCGGCGCAACTACTTCATGGGACGCTGGATCCGCTACTCGGGTTGGTATCCCAACTACCGCCAGCCCCAATTGTTCCGCAAAGGTCGCCTGCAATACGACAACAAGCCCGTGCACGAAGGCTATGTGCTGCATTCCGACAAGCCTATTGGGCACTTGCAGAATGCGATCTGGCAGTTCCCATTCAAGAACATGGCCGAGGTGATGCACAAGGCCAACCGCTACTCCACCTTGGGCGCCGAAAAAATCAAGGACAAACCCGTCAGCATGGGCAGCGCGTTGGGCCACGGACTGTGGGCCTTTGTGAAGCACTACATCTTCAAACGCGGGTTTCTCGATGGCTGGCCCGGGTTCGTAATTGCCGTTGGCAATTTTGAAGGCACCTTTTACCGCTACGTCAAAGCCCTGGAGCTTCAGAAAGGCGCGCACTGGCAGGCTCCCACTTCCCCTCCGCGCGATGTCTGACTCCCCGCCCGCACGCCACCCCCGTCTGACCGACCATGCCCGTTTGGCACTGGTCTGCCTGAGCGCCGTTTCTGTGAGCCTGCCCATGGCATGGGTCAGCCTGGCCAAGGTGCTGGTGGTGGTCGTGGGATTGGCTTATTGGGTGTACAGCGCAACACGCAGCCATGGCACGACTGTGGGTCCCTGGTGGACGCCCCGCGCCGTCGCCCTGGCGCTGGGACTCTTTGCACTCAGTGGCCTTTGGACCGGTGCTGACGGCGCCACTGTAGGAAGCATCTGGATCAAGCATGCCAAACTCCTGGAGGTAGTGCTGCTCGCGGTACTGATCCGCACGCCGCGTGAAGCTCGAATCGCTGTAACCGCCCTGGTGATCGGGCAGGTCTTTATGCTGCTGAGTTCCTGGGCATTGCGCATTGGCATCCCGGTGCCTTGGCAAGCGGCGTCTGCAACCGCCAACGTGGTGTTCTCTACCTACCTGGACCAGTCCATCATGTTCGCTACCACCGCCAGTGTGCTGTGGCATCTACGCAAAGAGGGTCTATGGCCCGCCTGGCTGGGCGCGGCATTGGCCGTACTGGCGTTGGCCAACAGTCTGCTGGTCCTTGAAGGTCGCAGCGGTTACCTCGTCGCCTTAAGTGCGGTGGCTTTGGCCGCCATGTGGGCGATGCCACGCCGATGGCGTGTTCCAACCCTGATTGCAACGCCTGTTCTGGCATTGGCCGTGCTGGCATTGGGGTCGGCGCAAGTGCAAGAAAGAGTCACAAAAATTCTGACGGAAAGCCAGCGCTTTGCCCAGACCCAGGAAGTGCGTGAATTCGACTCATCGGGTTGGCGGCTCAATGCCTGGAAACGGTCGGTTCAGGCTTTTGCCCAACAACCGCTCATCGGTCATGGCATCGGCAACTGGACACCGGCCGTCAAACAGTTCGAGGGGGCCCACGCCGATGCCGTCTTTGGCGTGGGCAACGCCAGCAACCCCCACCAGGAGTACTTGCTGTGGGCAGTCGAACTCGGTGTTTTGGGATTGGCCCTGTTGCTGGGAATCTTG
The DNA here is from genome assembly GCA_041919095.1 of Rhodoferax sp. Taxonomy (GTDB): domain Bacteria; phylum Pseudomonadota; class Gammaproteobacteria; order Burkholderiales; family Burkholderiaceae_C; genus Allorhodoferax. The sequence goes on from JAYRUL010000062.1 coordinate 11,395, forward strand.
ACGAGCTTGGTACGCGACGCCTGTCGTTTCCCCACATCGACTGCGCGAGCCCTGGTTGCCGCTACCGTAGCCACGGCCATTGCCTGCATGTTCAATTCGGCGCTATACGACGATCTGATGGGTGATTACCTGGTGGTCACACTGGGTATCCTGTGGGCATTGGGTATTCGGCAGGCTGCGGCGATGACGCCGCAAACGGATCTGGCACATGCACGCTGAACCGCCCCTGAACACGCCTGGGAACCGCCAGCGACTCTGGCAGCGACTGCGCCCTTTGCGTCCGTACTTCGCCAACCAGCCGGGTACCTGGATTCTGGTGGTTTTGGGTGCCATCATCGGGTCCGCCACTGAACCCATGATCCCCTATTTCCAGCACATCTTGCTGGACGAAGGGTTCGAAAAGCGCAGCCTCGCGCTCTGGACTATTCCAGCGGTGTTACTCGCACTTTTTGGTGTACGCGGTCTGTCGGGCTATGTCTCGCAAGTCGGGCTGACCCGTATCACCAACGAGGCACTGCTGCGCCTGCGCCGCGCCATGTTCGGCAAGTTGTTGGCTTCGCACCTGGACTTGTTTCACCAGCAAAGCGCCAGTGCCTTGGCCAATACGTTGGTGTACGAGACCCAGACCGGGGCCACCATGCTGGTGGGATCCGCCCTGAGTCTGGTGCGCAACATCCTGACGCTACTGGGTTTGATGGGCTACCTGCTTTTCCTGAACTGGAAGCTGACACTGATTGTGCTGGCGATCTTCCCGGCTGTAGCGTGGATCATGCGCGTCCTCACCGGGCGTCTGCACCGCCTGACCAAGGCCAGCCAGGCTGCCACCGACAGCCTGGCCTACCTGGTCGAAGAGAACGTTCTCGCCCACCGCGACATTCGCCTGTATGCCGCACAGGCCTCCCAGGCGCAGCGATTCGAGCAGGTAGGGCAGTCGTTGCAACGCCTGGCGTACAAGTCCACCGTGGCGGGAGCCGCGATGACACCCATGACCCAAATGTTGGCGGCGATGGCGCTGTCCATCGTGATCACGGTCGCCTTGGTGCAAAGCGGGCAAGACCAGACTTCCGTGGGTGGATTCGTGGCGTTCGTGACCGGCATGTTGATGATCGTGGCACCGATCCGCCAGCTATCGGAAGTTTCCGGTCCGATCACCCGGGGCCTGACCGCGTTGGAGCGCGCCCTGGCACTCATTCATGAAGTCCCGGTCGAAACGCAGGGAATGTTTGCCAAGACGCGTGCCGATGGAGAAATTGAGTTTCGAGACGTGGTGGTCCAGTACCCGTCGCAGACCCACCCGGTTATTCACTCCTTGAGTCTGACCATTCACGGCGGGGAAACCATCGCCTTGGTCGGCGCATCGGGCGCTGGAAAATCCACGCTGGTAAATCTGCTTCCCCGGTTTGTTGATCTCCACCAGGGTGTGCTGCGGCTCGACGGTCACGATGTGCGCGATTGGAACCTGCAATCCCTGCGGGCTCAATTTGCGTTCGTCAGCCAACATGTGGTCATGCTCAATGACAGCATTGCAGCCAACGTGGCCCTGGGCCTGGCACTGGACCGCCAGCGCGTGGCAGAGGCCTTGCGCGCCGCCCATCTGGAGTCGGTGGTTGATGCACTCCCCCACGGCATGGACACCGTGGTCGGCCACAACGCCATGCAACTCTCGGGCGGGCAACGCCAGCGCCTGGCCATCGCCCGCGCGGTCTACAAAGATGCCCCCATTTTGATTCTGGACGAAGCGACCTCCGCACTGGATACCGAATCCGAGCGCGCGGTACAGGATGCCCTGCAACATCTGATGCAGGGGCGCACCACCCTGGTGATTGCACACCGCCTGTCCACGGTGATGCATGCGACCCGTATTGTGGCCATGGATGCGGGCCGCATTGTGGAGACCGGTAACCACACCGAGCTGCTGGCGGCCGGTGGTCACTACGCCCGCCTCTACCAGTTGGGTCTGGGAATGGTCGAGCCGGGCGACGATTCGCGGTAGGCTATTCTTGCGCCCATGCGCCCCATGACCACCCTGCAACCACCGCCGCCGCAAACCATGGGGAAGGCACCGCTATGAGCCAGACGCAGCCGCCGGTATGGGAACAAACCGCTGAGCGCTTCCACCAGGTCGTCGACAACCTCGGCGAAGGCATGGGTGTCCTGCAAAACGGGCTGACCGTCTTCGCCAATCGCCGCGCGGCCCAATTGCTCGAACGCGAGTTGGAGAGTCTGATCGGATGCGCCTTTCTCGATTGGGTGTATCCCGACGACCGGCCGATTTTGCTGGAACGCCAACGCCTGCGGGAAAAGGGAGAGCCCGTCCCGGAACGCTATGAGTTGCGTTTCGTCACCGGAACGGGCCGCATACGGTGGATGTCCACGCGCACCTCCAGCTTGATGTGGGAAGGGCAAAGTGCCACCATGACATTTTTTGCCGATGTCACGGATCAACGCGCCACCTTGGATGCGCTGCAGGCTTCCGAAAAGAAATACCGCTCGGTTGTGCAGCAACTCGGTGAAGGCATGATGGTCATCCAGCACGGGCGGGTCATTTTTGCCAATCCACAGAGCGCAACCTTGCTAGGACGCACACCGCAAGCCCTGGAGAACATGCCCGCGCTGGAAGTGGTGCACCCCGAAGACCGTGCCTTGGTGGCCGAGCGACTGCAAGCCCGGGACACGGGGCAGCAAATCGATGTGCAAACCGAGTTCCGCATCATCTGGCCCGATGGTTCGGAACACTGGCTCAACACGCACTCCAGCACGACCGATTGGGAAGGCCAGAGTGCGACGTTGACGTTCTTCACCGATCACACCCAGCAACGCCACATGATTGAGGCCTTGCACCAGTCCGAGGAACGCTACCGCCAGGTGGTGGAACACGTCGGCGAGGGCATGGTGGTGGTCCAGGGCGAGCGCTTTGCATTTGTGAATACCCGTGCCGCCGCGATTGTGGAGATGCCCATCGCAGACATGCTGGCGCGCGGCTACCTGGAGCGTATTCACCCGGACGACCATGCCTTGGTGCAACAACGTCGAATCAAACGCCTCGCAGGAGAGTCCGTCCCCAACCGCTACGAAATTCGCCTGCAGATGCCCGATGGCCGCGTCAAGTGGATCGATATCGGTGTGACCTTGGTGCCCTGGGAAGGTGGCGTTGCCACACTGACCTTCTTTTCCGACGTGAGCGAGCGCAAGAAGCTGGAAGACCAGCTTACCAACACCCTGGCAGAGCGGGAAATCGTGCTCAATACCTCGGTCGTTGGCATTGCGTTCCTCACACCGGAAGGTCGCTTTCGTTGGGCCAACCCTGCCATGCACCAACTCTTTGGTGCCCAAGGTTCTGATCGGCTGCATTCCATGGAGCAGGTCTACCTCAGCCGTGAGCAATACCTGGAAGTGGGTGCAGCGGTGGCCACGGTCTTGCGCAAAGGTGAACTGTTCCAGCGCGAGTTACCCATGCGCAAGCTTGATGGATCCCCCATCTGGGTTTCGCTGTCGGGGCAGTCGGTCAACCACCACAACCTGCTGGACGGAACGGTTTGGACCGCCCTGGACATCACCCAACGCATGCATGCCGAAGAAGGCATTCGCACTGCCTTGGCGCAGCAACGCGAGCTCAATGACCTGCGCTCACGCTTTGTTTCCATGGCCAGCCACGAGTTCCGCACGCCCCTGGCGACGATCCTGTCCTCGGCCGAGCTGCTCAAGTACTACAACGACCGCCTCTGTCCGGCCGAGCGCGACGATGTCCTGCGCAACATCGAAGAAGGTGTGCAACGCATGACCACCATGCTCGACAGCGTACTCATGCTGGGCCGCGCCGAAGCACAGATGCTGACCTTTGCGCCACGCCC
>JAYRUL010000063.1:0-14977 GCA_041919095.1 Rhodoferax sp.
CATCCACCCAAGAGGTGATCTTGCCACCCGCGTAGCCAGCGCGTTCGTTGTCGTTGATGTAGCTGGCGTAGTAGCTGCCTAGAACGCTGGAAGCGCTGGCTACGCCACCGTTGGCTGCCAGGGCGACGTTAGTTGGACTTGCTGGGCCTGCCACGGGTGTAACCGAACTGGAGCTGGCTGACCAAGCGCTGCTACCGGCCGTGGTTGTCGCCTTGGCTTTGCACGTGTAGCTGGTGCCATTGGTCAGACCAGTGACGATGATGGGTGATGCGCTGCCCGTAGCCGTGATGCCGCCACATTCGGCGGTATAGCTGGTCAACGTCCCGCTGCCCAGCCATCCCGGCGTGAATGTGACTCGAATGAGTCCATCGCCCGCCATCACCGCGCCGATCGTTGGCGGCAACGGCATGTTCACAGGGGATGATCCGGGTACAAATGCATTGGAGTCTGCAGACCACCCGCTCATGGCGACTGACGTCGTAGTAGCCACCTTGCATGTATACGTTGCGCCGTTGGTCAATCCGGTGACGGTGATGGGGGATGCGCTGCCCGTTCCAACAATGCCGCCGCAATTGACGGTGTGGTTCACGAACGTTCCGCTTCCCATCGCACCCGGTGTAAAGCTTACGGAAACGCTTGTGTTGCCTGCGGCTGCTTGCGTATCCGATGGCGCCGACGGAGGAATGGGGACGGTTGGGGTGACGCTGTTGGAGTTTGCTGACCATGCACTCACTCCGACCGTTGTCGTGGTGTTGACTTTGCAAGTGTAGGTTGTCCCATTGCTGAGACCTCCCACAGCGATAGGTGAAACCATTCCGTTTGCAGTAACGCCGCCGCAGGAAGCGGTGTGATTCACCAGAGATCCCGAGCCGAGCGAACCGGGCGTAAAGGAAACACTAATGCTGCCGTTTCCAGCAACTGCGGTCCCAATGATCGGTGCCGAAGCGGGTGCGTTAACACCACCTTGGCTGACAGTGGCCGTCATGTTGGTGCTGGGAGCAGAAACGCCAGAGATACTCACTCCACTGGCTGTGCCGTTGTAGTAGGCAGAGTTTGGAGAGGATGCTGCACTAAAAGTGGTTGCATTTCCAGCGTAGTACATCAGCGTTTTTACAACCGGCCGAGGATGTGCCGACCAACTTGATTGAACAGGTCGCGCTAGCGGGTTCGACCACCATCGCGCCTTGGTGGGGGCCGGTCAAATAGGCATTGAAATCATTGAAGCCTTTTGTCCCTACGTTAAGGTCAATGTGCTGAATCAATAGGCCGCCATCCCAGGGGCCAAGAAACGTGTACATGCCAGCATCCCACCCTGTTGGGGGGCGGTTTTCCACTAGCCAGTACTCGCTGGTACTTACTGCCGGTTTCATCAGCATGATGGGTGCGGTCGGACTTGAAAGTGCCGCTACGAACGTCGTCAAGGCATTGTCTAACGGGTATTGTGGTTGCGACCATCCAAGATACTGACGGCTCAAAGCGTCCAAGCCGACAGGGGTGGTGCCGCCTGTTTCACCAGACTGCGCGCCCCAACTTCCGGCCGCCATCAGAGAGAAGGCTCCCATGCCTTCGTTGTAGCCATCGATATCGTAAAGATCGGGCAAACCACCCATGGCATGCCCCATCTCGTGAGTTACAACCCCCATTTGCATGCGTGTAGTTGCGCTGTACATTTCGCCATTTAAGGCCCAATGCCCGACCGTCTTGCCAGCAACCGTTGCCGGGCCTTCCCAGGCATGCGCCCAAATGGAAGGAGACAGCCCATTCCCGGCAGAAGTCTCGTAACCCGCAAGTACAAAGTAGATAAGCGCTTCATCCACGGAAATGCTTCCATTCCCATTGCTATCGAGTGAAGCGTAGTTCACATAGGGAGCGGTTGCTGCAAGAGCCGCATTGATCCAGTTGACTTCTGTTGAGTTGGAACAACTTCCGCCACAGTTGGGATGTGCTTGATTCAGCGCCGCAATGACAACGCCAGTTGGGCTGCCGGGTTGGGTGTGTGTCACTGGGACAATTGTGGCGGTACTGAACGAGTTTTCCTGAAAAAACTTGGCAACGGTTTTTCCTGAAGCGCCGTGAACGAGATTGCTCCAATAGGCTGCCGATCCTGAACTGAGCGCCGCATTGGTAAAGCTAACCAAGACAACCAGGATTTTCTTGGGACCTGAAACAGGAGTCGGCGCCCAGGTCCCGGTAGGGCTGGGAGCGGAATTCGCTTTGGCTTTGGTACTTAGACGGCGACTGAAAATCTCGTTTAGGAGAAGAGCCTGTGCCTGACGCATCTCTCGATTGGCGGGAGGGCGAAGGCCTTTGGGTATTTGCAGCAGCCCTGGACCTTGCTGAGGTCCGCCCAAACTGGAATGAACCGGTAATCCTGAGTTAATCAATGCCCCATTCGGCCCTTGCTTGGCATACTCAAGATACCCGGTTGCCTCGTTCTTCACGACGGTGTAGCCGTTGAGTGTTTCCATCCAACCTTGGAACTCGTCCCCGCGCATCTTGACTTGGATCCGGTCCCCATTAGGTTGGGTTACCAGCGTCGCATGTGGATTCGCCGGCCCTGCAACAACCGACTGATGTGAAGCAAGGCAGGCTACCAACACTAGGAAGAGCTTGACACTGGCGAGCCGAAGTCTCTGCTGGAACTTCAGCACCGGTTGAATAGAGAGATCAAGTTGCCAGCAGTTCATTTTCATTTCCAAGTTTCGCGCCAAAAATAGGTCGACCCACCAGTCTAACGAAGACAGAAACAATCACTTTGACTTATGTCGCTTGCATACCCCATGGGGTATTGATATACTTGGGTCAGTATCCAGGAGACGCCATGCTTTCGCTTTCTACTTTCCTACGTTTCACGCAGCCTTCCCGGATGGCTGCCGTTGTCATGTTGTTCGTTTCCCTCTCAAGCGCAGTAGTGGCGCAAACAGCTGCGCCCACGGTTCCAACGACAGTGGTACAGGCGCGTGCCACAGCGGCTAGTTTCAGCTTGGACGGTGTGATCCAGCCCGTGCGGCAAGCCACTGTAGCGGCACAAGCTTCGGGACGCATTGCCAGCTTGCTGGTCAAGGCCGGTGACAAAGTGCGCGCAGGGCAGGTGCTAGCCACGATCGATGACCGCGAGAGCACCGCAGGTGTTCAACGTGCCCAGGCCCAGGTGCAGCAAGCGCAGGCGGAGTTGGTCAATGCCAGGGCCCACCTGGAACGTACCCGTGAACTCCAGGCCAAAGGCTTCGTCAGCAAGTCGGCACTGGATATGGCGCAAACGCAGCATCAGGCCGCGCAAGCTGGTCGGGAGGTTGCGACGGCGGCGGCCACACAGTCCGCCTTAGCCCAAGGATTCACCAAGGTAACAGCACCATTTGACGGGTGGGTGATGCAGACGTTGGCGGATGCGGGTGACCTGGCCGTGCCGGGCAAACCGTTGGCCGTTGTTTTCGCGCCGCAACCGTTGCGCGCCGTGGTGCAAGTGCCCGCCTCGCGCAGCGATGCGTTGCAAGCGGCCGGCGATATTCACATACTCGTAGAAGGAGCAGGCGGGGCAGTGCGGGCGATGCAACCCCTCGCCCGCACTGCCGTGCCGTCTGCAGACCCAATCTCGCAAACGGTGGAATGGCGGTTCGATCTCGCGGCCAAGGACACGGCGCAACTGGTGCCGGGGCAGCAGGTTCGACTTGGCATTGGTAGTGATGCAGCGTCCTCTGGGGTCAGCGGATCCCAACGGTTGGTGGTGCCATCCAAAGCCGTTCTGCGCCGAGGTGAGCTCAGCGCTGTGTATGTCGCCCAGGCTGGCAGCTTTGTTTTGCGCGCGGTCCGTACGGGCTCCATTGTCGGTACCGATAGCGTAGAAATTCTGGCAGGTCTGCGCGGTGGCGAAACCGTGGCGCTCGATCCCGTTCGTGCCGGCTTGGCAGCAGGAAAGTGAGCAAGCCATGACACAAGCGTCTTCCCTGGGGATAAGTGGTCGCATCGCCTCTGCCTTTCAGACCAACGCGCTCACTCCGTTGCTCGCTTTGGTAGCCATGTTGCTCGGTCTCTTTGCGGTGTTGGTGACGCCGCGTGAAGAAGAACCCCAGATCAATGTCACCATGGCCAATGTCATCATTCCTTTTCCTGGAGCCAGTAGCCTAGACGTTCAAAACATGGTGGCGCGCCCGGCAGAACAAGTGCTGGGGCAGATCGCCGGAATTGAACACACCTATTCGGTTTCACGCCCTGGCGTCGCAGTACTCACGGTGCAGTTCAAGGTGGGGGTGCCGCGCACAGAAGCGCTGGTGCGCCTGTACGACGTACTCAATGCCAACCAGGATTGGCTACCGCGCGACCTGGGTACCTTGCCGCCCATCGTCAAACCCAAAGGCATCGACGACGTGCCCGTCGTGGCCGTCACGCTGTGGAGCAAAGACGCTGCTCCCGCGCTGGACCTGGAGCGCGTAGCCCATACCCTTGAAGCCGAGCTCAAGGCGGTCGCTGGTGTGCGTGAGGTCCAAACCACAGGCGGCCCTGGTCGTGCCGTGCAGGTCGTACTGGACCCGGCCCGGCTACGTGCCCGTAACATCGATGTGATGGGCCTGCGCCAGGTGCTGGCAGGTGCCAATCTGGCGCAGCCAGCGGGCACGGTGGTTGACGACCGCCCCACCTCGCAGGGGCAGATGCTGACGGTCGAGGCCGGTGAGTACCTGCGCAATGCGGACGAAGTGGGCGATCTGGTGGTAGGAACGCACCAAGGCAAGCCGGTTTTCTTGCGCGAGGTGGCCCAGGTGGTTGCAGGCGCCCAGCAGGCCCAGCGCCATGTTTGGATGACCCGGGGTGCGGCTCCCGTAGCGGGGGCAGACGCGATTGCGGCCGGGCAAACCTTTCCGGCGGTGACGCTCAGCGTGACCAAGAAGCCAGGGGAAAACGCCGTGGACGTCTCGCGCGCCGTATTGGCTCGGCTCGATGCGCTGCGCAATACGGTCATTCCAGCGGACATCCAGGCGACTGTCACCCGCGACTACGGGGAAACCGCGGCTGAAAAAGCCAACAAGCTCATCCAGAAGCTAGCCTTCGCCACCGCCTCGGTCATCTTGTTGGTGGGCTTGGCGCTGGGGAAGCGTGAGGCCGTCATTGTCGGTGCGGCAGTGATTCTGACGCTGACCGCCACCCTGTTTGCTTCCTGGGCTTGGGGCTTTACCCTGAACCGGGTATCACTGTTCGCGTTGATCTTCTCGATCGGCATCCTGGTGGACGACGCGATCGTGGTGGTGGAGAACATCCATCGCCACCAGCAACTGGACCCCCACAAGTCGCTGCGGGACATTATTCCGGCCGCCGTGGACGAAGTGGGTGGCCCCACCATTCTGGCCACGCTGACGGTCATTGCCGCCTTGTTGCCTATGGCATTCGTGTCGGGCCTGATGGGTCCCTACATGAGTCCCATTCCCATCAACTCCAGTCTAGGCATGGCGATTTCGCTGGCAATAGCCTTTACGGTCACGCCGTGGTTGGCTCTCAAGCTCCTGCGAGGACACGGCCACACCACGGCATCGACCGGTGCATTGCCTGCCAATGCTCGGTTGCAACGCCTTTTCGATGCTGTGTTGCTGCCCTTCTTGCAAAGCGCGCGCAAGCGTTGGCTGCTGCTGGCGGGCATTCTGGCAGCGTTGGCCCTATCGGTGGGATTGACTTTGGTGCAGTGGGTGGTGTTGAAGATGCTGCCCTTTGACAACAAGAGCGAATTTCAAGTGGTGGTCGAGATGCGGGCGGGCACGCCGCTGGAAGACACAGCAGCCACCCTGCAGGAGTTGAGTGCCTACCTGGCGCAGCAACCCGAGGTGCGCGACTTGCAAGCTTACGCGGGCACGGCTTCGCCCATCACCTTCAATGGATTGGTGCGCCAGTATTACCTGCGTGCCGATGCGGAGCAGGGTGACCTGCAGGTGAATCTGGTGGACAAGCAGCACCGCAGCGAGAAGAGCCATGCCATCGCCCAACGTTTGCGCCCGCAGTTGGAGGCAATCGGAAAACGCTATCAGGCTCGCGTCAAAGTGGTGGAAGTGCCACCGGGGCCCCCGGTGATGGCTCCGTTGGTGGCCGAGGTTTATGGTCCCGACGAGGCCGGCCGCCAAGCCCTGGCCCGACAACTGGCGCAGGCCTTTGGCGAAACCGCCGACATCGTGGGCTTGGACACCAGCTTGCGCGAAGATGCTCCGCGCGCCTTTCTCCGAGTTCGACGTCAGCGTGCTGAGTCGTTGGGTATTCCGGTGTCCGTGGTGGCCCAAACGATTGCTGCAGCGCTTTCGGGTACAGATGCCGCGTATCTGCATGACGGGCAGAGCAAATATCCCGTACCCGTACGTCTCCAGCTGTCACGGGAGAATCAAGTAGGCCTCGAGTCCCTATTGGCGGTGGCGGTGCGTTCTGGCAGCGGAGTACTGGTGCCGTTGTCCGAACTGGTGCAAGTGCAGTACGGCGTGATCGACAAGCCCCTATTCACCAAAGATCTGCTGGGTGTCAGTTATGTCATGGGCGACATGGCGGGCGAGCTGGACTCGCCGCTGTACGGGTTGTTTGCCATTCGCGACGCCTTCCAGGACGCCGCACGCCAGGCCCAGGCGCAGGCCGGCGTGACCGATGAATACTGGATCCGCCAGCCCGCTGACACCTACCGCAGCTACGCCTTGAAATGGGATGGCGAATGGCAGATTACCTACGAGACCTTCCGTGACATGGGGGCCGCCTACGGCGTGGGACTGATCCTGATTTACTTGCTGGTGGTTGCGCAATTCAAGAGTTACCTGACGCCGCTGGTCATCATGGCCCCCATTCCGCTCACCATCATTGGTGTCATGCCGGGGCATGCCATCTTGGGCGCCCAGTTCACCGCCACCAGCATGATTGGCATGATTGCATTGGCCGGCATCATCGTGCGCAACTCCATCTTGTTGGTGGATTTCATCGAGCTGCAGGTAGCTCAAGGCATGGAGTTCCAGCGCGCGGTGCTGCAGTCGGCCGTGGTGCGCGCGCAACCGATCGTGCTCACCGGGGTGGCAGCCATGATTGGCGCCTTCTTCATTCTGGACGACCCCATCTTCAACGGCCTCGCCGTCTCGCTGATCTTCGGCATTCTGGTCTCCACCATGCTAACGCTGGTGGTCATTCCGGTGCTTTATTACGCCCTGTACCGGAATCGCCCGCCGGTGCGCGAAGGGCTTCCTGCGGCGTAAATCTTAGGAGAAGTCAATGACCGTCGAACGCTATATCCGCATCATGGCCGGTTTCTTTATCATGTTGTCGTTGGCCCTTGGCCTGCCCGAGAGCCCCATATTTGTCAGCCAATGGTTCCTGGCCTTTACCGCTTTCGTAGGATTCAATCTGTTCCAATCCGGTATCACGGGGTTCTGCCCGCCGGGTTTTCTGCTCAAAAAGTTGGGCGTACCGGAGGGAGGCAATGTCTGCAGCCGCTAATCGATCGGCGCACGCAGGGGGGACAATGGCGGCATCGCCCCCCCCGCCAGCAATGGTACCTACCCAAAAGAGGATTGCGCAGTGAGTGTTTTGAAAGATACCCAGGCCCGTACCGATGTGCTGAACCGATTGCGTAGGGCAGAGGGGCAGATTCGCGGCATTCACCGTATGGTGGAGGAGGGCGAAGACTGTCTCAAGATCGGTCAGCAGTTTGCCGCAGTGCGTAAGGCGCTGGATAGCACCTACCTTCGCATGACGGTCTGCTTTATGGAGCAGGAACTGCAGACCCGCATCAAACCGGACCCAACCCAGCAAGCCGATCTGGACCACATGCTCAAAGACATGGAAACCCTGCTGGCCCGCCTGGGTTGACCAATCACGCTGATCGTCCTTCACCCAAGGTTGGTGCAACCAGCGGGATGCGAATCAAAAATTGTGTGCCAGCGCCGGGTGAACTGCGCAAGTCAATCTGCCCACCCAGAACGCCAGTCACGGTGTTGTACACAATGTTCAAGCCCAGTCCACTGCCACCTTGCCCCATCTTGGTGGTGTAAAACGGATCAAAGGCGCAGCGTTGGGTCTGTGCGTCCATTCCGTTGCCATCGTCGCTGATTTCTAGGCGAATCGCATCCGGCTCCAAAAAGAATGTGCGAATGCGCACGGTGCCGCTGTCGCGTCTTTCGAATGCATGGATCAAGGCGTTTTGCAATAAATTGCTCAGCACACGCCCCAGGGCCCCGGGGTAGCTATCCAGGGGTGGCAAGGGCTGCAGGTCGGTTTCAATTAGGTAGGGCGTGTGCTTCCACTGCGCAGTCGTCAGGCTGAGAACATCTCCAATAACCGACTCCACCGTGAACACACGACGTTGTTCGCTGGTTTGGTCGACGGAAAGCTGTTTGAAATGCCGCACCAACTCGCCCGCGTTGGACAGGCCGCGCATCAGCAACTGACCAGCCTCCTGCGCGTCATGTAGGTAGGCAGAGAAACTGGATCGTTTGATTTGCCCGCTCTCCAATTCTTGGGCGATCTCAGCGGTGCGGTGCACCCAAGCTGATGCAGTCATCAAGCAATTGCCCAACGGTGTGTTGAGTTCATGGGCAACGCCGGCGACCAACGCGCCCAGGGCGGCCAGTTTCTCAGACCGCAGCAGCCCATCTTGTGCCTGCTCCAAGGCTGCAACCGTGGTATTGAGTTCTGCAGTTCGCTGTTGCACCCGGTGCTCGAGCTCTTCGGTCAGTTGGCGCAATGCGGCCTCGGCTTGACGCTGTGCACTGATATCGACCGCCACCCCCAGATATCCACTGACTTGGGTGCCAGCGTCGAACACGGGACTGAGCGCCAGGGAAACTTGCAGCCGCCGCTGATCTGCGGTGATGAAAGTCCAAATCCGTGCCGATTGACCGGGCGTATGCGCCAGCCGGACGAAAACATCAAAGCCGCCCAGGGGCTCCTCCTGGGGGCCTGTCAATGCACGCCCTACTGCAGCGACTTCGGCTCCATCGTGCCACAAAGCGGGCGTTTGCCCAATTGCCTCGGTGCTACGTCGACCCAACATGCGCTGGGCTCCTTGATTGAAAACGGTCACGCGGCCTTGCAAGTCGGTCGAAATGATGGCAACGTCCACCGATGCATCCAGTAAGGCTTGCAGGTGATCGCGAGTGGCAACCGCATCGGCTCGTGCATCGACCAGCGCCTGGTTGCGCAAACGCAGCAGGCCGGTCTGGTAACCCAGCAGACCAATCAGAAGGCTGACCAGTCCGCCACTGATGAGTACGACCCAGGTCTCACGTGCCCACCCAGTGGCTTGGATCCAACCCGCACGGGGCCGGGCCGCAATGGCCCACTGCGTTCCAGGCAGCGTTACCGAGGTCTGCATTGCATCATCGGTTGCCGCCATCGAAATGCCCCAGACCACGCGTTGCTCGGGGGCCGCGGTGGGGTTGAATACCGTCAAATCCAGTTCCGCATGCTCTTGTATACCTGCGCTCGCCAAGAACTGCTCCAAATCCAATACCACCGACACCACGCCCCAGTAGCGTTGGCTGGGCCCATTGCCGATGTAGATGGGATTGCGCTGGATGATGCCAAGCCCACCTTGGACCAGCTTGACCGGCGCGAAAATGGCCGGCGCCTGTCGCGATTTGGCCTGTTGAATTTGCGCCCATTGCACTGGAATGGTTCGGTAATCCAAATTGACAACCCGCTCATTGCCGGCCAACGGATAGACAAAGCGTGCCACGTCATCCGGTGCCGCAACCACACTGCGGATGTAGGGCACCAAAGCCTTGCTACGGTCGATGATTTGAGCGAATCGATCCTGAGAAATGGTGCCATCCACCTGCACCAGGGTGGCCAGACTTGCGGTGGGGCTAAACGCGGTTTGCGCCAAGGCCTGGACCCGGTCGCGCAGGACCTGCAGGTGGTTCCCCACCCACTGTTTGCGTGTGGTGATCTCCTGCAATCGTGCCGTATCCTCGGTCACTGACGCCAGAAGCAGGGTCAGCGCCAAAAACGGACTGGCCCATGCCAGTATCCAACCGCGTGCCAACGGCGTTGCGGGAGATTCGGGCAAGGACGATGTGCCGGGTTTGCGCATGTCCCATCCTACAAGACATCACCCTAAATGCAAGATAGGGCTTGGACTTAAGGTGAGGACTGGGCAATGACCCCACCACCCAGACAGATATCACCGTCGTAGAGAACGGCCGACTGCCCTGGGGTCACTGCCCATTGCGGCTGGACGAAATGCAGACCGAAGGCATCGTTGCCAAGGGTTGCCAACTGGGCCGATGCGTCGGCCTGTCGGTACCGCGTCTTGGCACCCACCTGATCCAGCTTCGGGAGTGTGCCTGCAATCCAGCTGGCGTCCTGCGCCACCAAAGCCGAGGAAAGCAGCCAAGGATGGTCATGCCCCTGTACCACCCACAATGTGTTGTTGTCGACATCCTTGCGTGCCACAAACCAGGGTTGGTGCTCGCCCCCCCCTTTGTGCGCGCCTTTGGGTTTGATGCCGCCAATACCCAGCCCTTGACGTTGGCCCAGCGTGTAAAACGACAAGCCCACATGCTGTCCGATCACGCGTCCATGCGCACGATCAGCCGCAGGTGCGGTGCCATCGCGTATCGGTCCGGGCTCACGTTGGATATAGCGGTTCAGGAATTCGCGAAAGGGACGCTCGCCAATGAAACAGATCCCCGTAGAGTCTTTCTTGCGCGCGTTGGGCAGACCCACTTCGGCGGCAATGCGCCGCACCTCTGATTTGTGGATTTCCCCTACCGGAAACCAGGTCTTGGAAAGCTGTGCCTGGTTGAGCCGGTGCAGAAAATAGCTTTGGTCCTTGGATGGATCAAGCCCTTTGAGTAACTCGTACAACCCCGTCGCCGCATGGTGCCGAACCCGGGCATAGTGGCCGGTGGCGATGCGTTCAGCGCCCAATGCCACAGCATGGTCCAGGAACGCCTTGAACTTGATCTCGGCATTGCAAAGGATGTCAGGGTTGGGTGTGCGGCCGGCCTGGTACTCGCGCAGAAATTCAGCAAAAACGCGGTCCTTGTAGGCGGCTGCAAAATTCACATGCTCGATTTCAATGCCAATTACGTCGGCAACGGCTGCCGCGTCGACAAAATCGGCATTGGAGGAGCAGTACTGGTCATCGTCGTCATCTTCCCAGTTTTTCATGAAGATGCCGACCACTTCGTGCCCTTGCTTTTTCAGCAAGTAGGCACTAACCGCGGAATCCACGCCACCGCTTAAGCCGACCACGACCCGTTGTTTTTGCATGCCCCGATTTTAGGAGGACGGTGCGCTGGTCAAAACCGCGTCCAAAGCCCACAATGCGACGAGGTAACGCAGTCGACCCACATTCAAGGAGGCGGTGCATATGGCTACAAGACGGGCCCTGGCATGGGGTGTGCTGACCGGCTGGATGCTGGTGCAGGGGGTGTGGGCCGGGACGCCGGTGCGGGTCGGTGTCTACGAAAACAGCCCCAAGGTAGCAACAACCGCAAGCGGTCGGGCCGAAGGCATCTTTGTTGATGTGCTGGAAGCCGTAGCCAAGAAGCAGGATTGGGACATCACCTACGTGCCTGGCACCTGGGCGCAGGGTCTGGAGCGACTTAAAAAGGGTGAGATCGACCTCATGCCGGATGTGGCCTACACCGCCGATCGGGCTCAGCTCTTCGCCTTCCCCCAGGAACCCGTGCTGGCCAGTTGGAACCAGGTTTACACGCGTGCGGGCGTGCCGGTGCGCTCCTTGCTCGATATGCAAGGCTTGCGCGTGGCCGTGCTGCGCGGTTCGGTCCAGCAGGGGCAATTCACCCAGATGACCGAGAGTTTCAGCCTGAGCACCCGGTTGCAGGAATACGACGATTTCGACGCCGCGTTTGCCGCCGTTGCCGCTGGTGCCGCGGATGCCGTTGTTACCAACCGCTTTTTTGGGGTGCGCAACGCCAGCCGTTATGGCTTGCAGGACACTGCCATCATCTTTGCACCCTCCAAACTCTTCTTTGCTTCGCCCCGGCAAGGGCGGGAGGATCTGCTTGCTGCGCTGGATGTCGAATTGCGCACGCTCAAGGGCCAGTCCAACTCGGTGTACTACCAGTCGCTGCGACGCTGGGCCGTCGACGAGGTGCGCGCTGCCACGCCGTCCTGGTTGTGGCCAGCGGCCCTCTCAGCGGCCTTGGCATTGGCACTGAGCACGGTTGCCGCGCTATGGTTGCGTCGGCGCGTGCGCGAGCAGACGCAGACCCTGCGCCAGCGCCAAGCCCAGACCGAGTCCGTCAACCGCGTCCTGCGGGCCATTGCCCGCCACCGCGGACTGCAAGAGGTATTGGACGAGTCACTCAGCGGGCTGATCGGCCTGGGTTTTGATGGTGGCGTGTTGTGCCTGCAAAACGAAGCCGGTCCGGGTCTGCGCGTAGGTGCGCGCAGCCAGCGAGCCAGCGACAGCACGTGTGAGGGGCGCGTGTGCGCCATGGGCTGCATGGCCTCCAACGACATGCTGGTCAAAGGGCAGATGGTAGCGGTGCGCAGCGCACAAGAGGTGCGCGACATTACCGGGTGCAGTCATCTGGACGACCCCCATGCCAACTGGTATTGCTACTTTGTGCTGCAGCTTCCCCAAGGTAGCGCGGGCGTGCTGTGCCTGTATGCGCGCTCCCAACAAGCACCCGACGCCGCGCTGGTGCAGACCGTGAGCGATCTTTGTGGGGCGGTGGCCATGGCGATGGATAACGCGCGCCTGTACGAACAGGCACAACATCACGCGCAAGAGCTGGAACACCGTGTGGCCCAGCGTACGGCCGAATTGTCCAATCTAAGCGAATTGTTGCAAGCGTTGATCGATCATATTGGCGATCCGATCTTCTACAAGGGCCCCGACCTGCGTTACCTGGGGTGCAATGCGGCGTATGAGCGCACCTTTGGGGTGCAACGCAGCAAATTCATCGGGCGAACCGTGTTGGAGCTTGACTACCTGCCCCGGTCCGACCGGGATGCCTACCAGGCCGAGGACGCGCAGGTGCTGGAACGCGCCAGCACGGTGCGCCGCGAAGCGCGCATCCCGTTTGCGGACGGTCAGGTGCACGACACGCTCTATTCGGTAACCGGTTTTCGAACTTCGCAAGGGGGCGGTGTGGTCGGGGTCATCACGGACATCACACCGCTCAAGGCCGTCCAGGCGGCGCTGGAAAAAGCGCGCTTTGCCGCTGAATCGGCCGATCGCACCAAGTCCGCGTTCCTGGCCACCATGAGCCACGAGCTGCGCACCCCCTTGAACTCCATCATCGGTTTTACCGGCATCGTGCTGCAGGGGTTGGCCGGGCCCCTCAACGAGGAGCAGAGCAAGCAGTTGGGTATGGTGCGAGACAGCGCGCGGCACTTGCTGGCATTGATCAACGACGTGCTCGACATCTCCAAGATCGAAGCGGGCGAGCTGCGCGTGGACCGGGCGCCCTTCGCCATTGCGCCATCGTTGCAGCGGGTGATCGGCATGGCGCACACGTTGGCCGAGCGCAAGGGCCTGACCCTGGCGCTGGACCTGGCAGCGGGGCTGGACAGCATGGTCAGTGACGCACGCCGTTTTGAGCAAGTAATACTCAACCTGATCGGCAACGCTATCAAGTTCAGCGAGAAAGGGCAGGTGCGCGTGTATGCCCAACCTGTTCGCGAAGCGGGGTTGGATTGCCTGCGCGTACAGGTACACGACCAAGGGATGGGTATCCGGGCGGAAGACCTGGCCACGCTGTTTACGCCCTTTCGGCAGATTGATTCGGCCCTGTCGCGCCAGCATGAAGGAACCGGCCTGGGGCTGGCCATCTGCCGGCGCCTGTGTACGCTCATGGGCGGGCACATTGGGGTAGAGTCTGTGTGGGGGCAGGGAAGTGTCTTCACGGTCACCCTGCCGCTTCAGGCACCCGAACCCGCCGCCACCCCGCAAGGAAACGACCAAGGAGCATTGGCATGACCCCTGTGCGCATTCTGATGATCGAAGACAACCCGCAAAACCGCTACCTGGCCACGTTCTTGCTGAACGCACGAGGCTGGCAGGTGTTGCAGGCTGAAGATGGTCCCAGCGGCATCGCCATGGCTGCCAGGGAAGTGCCGGACCTGGTCTTGCTGGACATCCAGTTGCCGGGCATGGACGGTTATGCCGTGGCGCAGGCCCTGCGCGCTTGCAAGACCTTACCGCACCTGCCCATCGTGGCCGTCACCTCCTACGCCATGCCGGGTGACCGTGAACGCTGTTTGGAGTCCGGGTGCGACGGCTATATCGAAAAACCGATCGACCCCACCACCTTCGCCGACGAAGTCGCAGGCTTTCTGGGGAAACGTCCATGACACTGCTCACGCCTGAAACCGAACGCGCGCTACGGGTGCTGATCGTGGACGACCGCGCGGACAACCGGTACTTGTTGCGTGCCCTTCTGCAAGGCCATGGCATGACCGTCCAGGAGGCCGAGAACGGTGAAAAAGCCCTGGTCTTGGCGCGCCAGAGCCCGCCTGCACTGGTCGTCAGCGACCTCCTCATGCCGGTCATGGATGGCTACACGCTGCTGCGGCAGTGGAAAGCGGACGTAGCGCTGGCCGCCATCCCGTTTGTGGTTTACACCGCAACCTACACCACCGCTCGCGACGAACAACTTGCCTTGGAACTGGGGGCCGATGCTTTCCTGGTGAAGCCGACCGATCCGGAAATCCTGATGGCCAAGGTGCAGGAGGTCTTGGCCCGAACGCACCAAAACCAGGCTAGCGTGCGCCAACCCAGCATTGGCGACGAGCAAAGCTACCAGCTCTACAACGCGGTACTCGTGCACAAGCTGGAGCAGCGCAGCGAGGAACTGGAGCAACGCGTCGAACAACTCAACCGCGCCATGACCCAACTCACCGAGAGCGAGGCCGCTGCGCGCCTGTACTGCCGCGCCATGGACGCGTCGGCCAACGGCATCCTCATTGCCCAGCTGCGCGAAGGTCAGTTGCTGGTCCAGTACGTGAACGCCGCCTTCAGCCGCATGATGGGCTATGACTTGGGACAGGTGCG
>JAYRUL010000064.1:0-14770 GCA_041919095.1 Rhodoferax sp.
GCGTTGATGATGGATTCGCTGGCCGAGCAGGTGTCACCCTGGACGATGACGAAAACCCGTCCCAGGTTCAGCGTGGGCAGGGGTTTGGATTCGGTACAGTTGCCGCTCTCCAGAATGCAGGAGTCGTTGTAGAAGGGTGTGGCGGCCTTGGCGTTGTCGGCCACGCGCTTGGCGTTGTATTGCAGCTTCTCGAAGAACTTGCCGGTTACCCGGCTGGGGCCGGCGATCATGTAGCTGAGCTCGCTGGCGATGTACAGGTAGCCGCCGCCGTTGTAGCGCAAATCCAGCACCAGATCGGCCACGTTCTGCGCCTTCAGGGTGTTAATGGCATCAATCAGCTTGGCTTCGGACGAGGCTATATGGTCCGTGAAATGGATGTAGCCCACCTTGCGCCCGCTGGGGTCGGGTACTACCGAGGTCAGCGGTACCGGATCAATCGTGACGGAGCCGGCCTTGAGGCTGGCGCTGATATCCGGGGCACCGGTGCGCGAGAACACCAGGCTGTGCACCGAACCGCTGGTGGGGCTCAAGCCACCGTTGAGGGTTGCGGTGTCGGCGCTGGTGGCAAAGTCCGCACCATCCACCGTCTTGAGGTTGTCTCCGCGCTGGATGCCAGCGGCGGCGGCCGGTGAGTTCGGTTGCACTGCGGCCACGCGTAGCAGGCGGTTCGGGGCGGAGCGGTTGATGGAGACCCATTCGATGCCATAACCCGACGTCACACCCGATTGGGACAGTTGTTGCCAGGCCACGGTGGGATAGGTAAAGCTGAACTGGTCGGTCAGTGCTCCGCTGGGGGTCACCTGGCGGGTCTTGAGGGCGTTGAAGTAGTTGGAAATCGGCAGGGGCACCTTGCGGCTGTCCAAGGTGGTCATAGGGCCGGAGTAGTCCGCTGCATTGGCATCGACCGTGGGGACGCTGTCGTACCACAGGTACGCTTCGTCGACATAGGCTCGCACCCACTGTTTCTCGGTGGCCACGGTACCGGCGCGGGTGGCACCCGTCGCATCGCCACGGTACGGGTTGTCGCTGGCACATTGCTGCGCGTAGCCTGCTGAGCCGGTGGAGACGGGGGTGGGGGTCGTGGTCGTTGTGCCCGAAGACGAGGCCTCGCTGCTGGAGCCGCCGCCACAAGCGGTCAGTGCCAGGGACAGGAGCGTAGCGACGGGAAGCAATACGTAAGTGCGTGACATAGGTGGATTCAGAGTGAATGTTATTTTTTGAAGCCCGAGAGCATACCCCAGCCCCAGGTGCTGCCGGAGCAGTAACTTGTCCGGGTTTGCCTAGGGGTACTGCTGAAAAACCGGGCAAAACCTACAATCGCGCATTGCCTTCACCCCTGTCTTGTTCATGAACGCCCTTGTCGACGTCTCCTTCTTTCCACGCGCCGCCAAGCCGTTGACCAGCTACCGCCCCTACTGGGCCAAGCGCTTCGGCACCGCGCCCTTCCTGCCCATGAGCCGCGACGAGATGGCGCAACTGGGTTGGGACAGCTGTGACGTGGTGCTGGTAGTGGGAGATGCCTATGTCGACCACCCCAGTTTCGGCATGGCGGTGATCGGCCGCCTGCTGGAGGCGCAAGGATTTCGCGTCGGCATCATCGCCCAGCCCGATTGGCATAGTGCCGAACCCTTCCGGCTGCTTGGCAAACCCAACCTGTTCTGGGCGGTGTCAGCGGGCAACATGGATTCCATGATCAACCGCTACACGGCCGACCGCAAGATCCGCAGTGACGACGCTTACACCCCCGGCGGTGCGGCGGACCGCCGCCCCGACCGCGCCGCCGTGGTCTACAGCCAGCGCTGCCGGGAGGCCTACAAGGACGTGCCCATCATCCTGGGTGGCATTGAAGGCAGCTTGCGCCGCATTGCCCACTACGACTACTGGAGCGACAAGGTGCGCCGCAGCATCGTGGTGGATGCCAAATGCGACCTGCTGCTGTACGGCAATGCCGACCGCGCCATCGTCGAGATCGCCCACCGCCTGGCGGCGCGCGAGCCGGTGGCAGAAATCACCGATGTGCGTGGCACCGCCTTTGTGCGCCGGGAGTCGGTGCAAGGCTGGTTCGAGATCGACTCCACCGAAGTGGACCAACCCGGCCAGGTGGAAGACCACATCAACCCCTACCACACCACCGCCGAAGCGGCCGCCGCGCGCGGGGCCAGCTGCAGCCAGGATGCGGCTGGTACTGCGCCCCAATCCGCTATCGAATCCATAGCTGCTTACGCAAATCCCACGGGGCCTGGAGCCCTAAAACCCTTGCAATTTGTGCCCAACCCCGCACTCGCGGCCAAGGGCAAGCGCCCGCCGCGCGAACGCACCGTGATCCGGCTGCCCAGCTATGAGCAAGTCAAGAGCGACAAGGTGCTCTACGCCCACGCCAACCGCGTGCTGCACCTGGAGACCAACCCTGGCAACGCGCGCGCGCTGGTACAGGCGCACGGGGAGGGCGCGACCGCCCGCGACGTGTGGATCAACCCGCCCCCCATCCCCTTGACCACCGCCGAGATGGACTTTGTCTTTGGCCTGCCTTATGCCCGCAACCCGCATCCGGCCTATGCCGACGAGAATGGCAGCCATGACCACGCCACCAAGATCCCGGCGTGGGAGATGATCCGCTTCTCCATCAACATCATGCGCGGCTGCTTTGGCGGCTGCACCTTCTGCTCCATCACCGAGCATGAAGGCCGCATCATCCAGAGCCGCTCGGAGGATTCCATCATCCACGAGATCGAGGACATCCGCGACAAGGTCAAAGGCTTTACTGGCACCATCTCCGACCTGGGCGGCCCCACGGCCAACATGTACCGCCTGGGTTGCCGCACACCCGAGATCGAGGCGGCTTGTCGCAAGCCCAGCTGCGTCTACCCTGGCATCTGCCAGAACCTCACCACCAACCACGACCCGCTCATTGCCATCTACCGCCGTGGTCGCGCCATCAAAGGGGTCAAGAAAATCCTGATCGGCTCGGGTCTGCGCTACGACCTGGCGGTGAAGAGCCCCGAGTACGTGAAAGAACTGGTCACGCACCACGTGGGCGGCTACCTGAAGATTGCGCCGGAACACACCGAAAGCGGGCCGCTGACCAAGATGATGAAGCCCGGCATCGGCGCTTATGACCGCTTCAAGCAGATGTTCGAGAAGTACACCGCAGAGGCGGGAAAGAAGCAGTACCTCATCCCCTACTTCATCGCCGCCCACCCGGGTACCTCCGACGAAGACATGATGAACCTGGCGATCTGGCTCAAGAAGAACGGTTTTCGGGCCGACCAGGTGCAAACCTTCTACCCCAGCACCATGGCCACGGCCACCGCCATGTACCACACGGGTCTGAACCCGCTCAAGGGTCTGCATCGCGACGACCGTGGCGAGGGTGTGGACGTGGTGCGCGGCGAAAAGCGCCGCCGCCTGCACAAGGCCTTTTTGCGCTATCACGACCCCAACAACTGGCCGCTCTTGCGCGAGGCCCTGAAGGCCATGGGCCGCGCCGACCTGATCGGCAACGGCAAGCACCACCTGATTCCCACCTACCAGCCGCTGAACAACGGTGCCTACGAAAGTCCGCGCAAGAAGAATTCCACCTACCTCACTATTCCGACCATGGCACTGGAGCGGGGCAAGCCCGCCACGCCCAAACCTGGCACGGTGTTGACGCAGCACACGGGGCTACCGCCGCGTGCAGATGGTGCACGCGCAAAGACGCAAGCGGGTAAGCCCGAGGCAGCCCGGTCGAACCGGACGCCAGCTGCGCGCAAGCCGCGCCAGGCACCGGGACGGTAGTCAGGGCTTAGCGGTTCTTGCGCAGGGCTTCCTGGTCGAACACGGTGTCGCGTTCGGTCTCGGCAGCGTCATCGAGCCGCATGGGAACGGTCGGGGCATCGTGGTGGGCGGGCATCTGGCTATCCTGAAACGCCACCGAATCTTCCCAGGCGGCCCAGTCGGCATCGGAATTGCCTTCGGTCACTTCGGGTAGTTTGGGCGGCTGGTCCCACAGCCCCGGGGCCGGTTTGCGCCGTGGCGCAGCCAGATTGCGGCTGGCGGGCCGGGAGTCCGGCTCACTCGGACGCTTCTTGAAAAAGCCAAACATGCATGCCTCCTCAACGTGGCACGTCTGGGCCCCAAACCCGGCGCGCTCTGTGGCGGCATTGTGCGCCTGGCGCAGCGGTTTGTCACGCGCTGGGCCGGTGTGTGTCAGGTGGGCAGCGTATACAGCGGAATATCCTTTGCCGTGCCGATGGCGTCCAGCTCCGCGCGGGTGTGCCGCGCGCACCACTGGGCTATGGCGGTGTGGCTTTCGGGCAGGAACATGGCCATGATGTGGCTCTTGGCCAGGCCGGCTTCCTGTGCCAGGCGCGCGGCAAAGTGCGGCTCCAGCGCCGCCAGGGCGACACGCCCGTCCTGGCACGGGTAGACGCGGTAGCCCGCGTGCCCCCCGCCCACTGCCGCCGACGGCACGGTCAAGCCCCAGCTGCGCGGCAGGGCCAGGTAGCGGGCCGCTTCGGACAGGGCGACTTCCAGACGCACGCCCTTGCCCCGGGTTAGCTGCAGCAGGCGCGCTTGCAGCACCGCCTCGCTGGCCATGAGTGAGCCGCCCATGTCGGCGTACAGGCTGGCAGGCATGTCGGTGCCGGTGACCAGCCCGGCCTCGGCCATGTAGGTGAGGTCGTGGCCGGGTTCTTCGGCGCGCGCGCCCGGTGCGCCAACGATTTCCACCAGTGACAACTGGGGGTAGCACTTGCGCAAGCCTGCCCATGCCAGCCCCAGCTTGCGCAGGGCCGAAGGGCGAAAGGAGGTGAGCAGCACATCGGTCTTGTCCAGATGCCGGTGCAAGAGGGCCTGGCCCTTGTCCGATTTCAGGTCGGCCG
Source organism: Rhodoferax sp. (assembly GCA_041919095.1). Classification (GTDB taxonomy): domain Bacteria; phylum Pseudomonadota; class Gammaproteobacteria; order Burkholderiales; family Burkholderiaceae_C; genus Allorhodoferax. Next base: position 4,863 of record JAYRUL010000064.1, read on the forward strand.
TGAACACGCGCACCCCGGCATGCATCACGTCGTAGGCGGCGCGGTTGTACAGGCCCATGGGGTCGCCGGGCGTGCCGGGAACGGCACCGGCGGGGGGTGGGGCTTCGAGCTTGGTGCAGGTGGCGCCCAGCTGGCGGCAGCGCATCAGGGCGGCCGGGCCGGGCAGGTTCAGGGCCAGGCTCAGAACACGGACGCCGCGCAGGGGGCGTGCGGTTGGGGAACGGGGGGAGACAGAAGTGGGTGCCATGGTGGTTGGATTTGCTACAAAAACAATAGCTTCTTACGCTTTTTCCATAAGGGCTGGATGCCAATTTGGCACTTAAATTGGGCCACAAGGTGGTACAGCCATGATAATGGCTGCCCCATGCATGATGCCCAACTCGACCTGGCCTTTATGGCCGACTTGCCGCCCCCGCCGGCGCAGACCGCGCGCGCACCGCGCACCCCTCGCAAAACGGCCACCCCGCGCAAGCCTGGCGCGCCGGGACCGTCTGCGCTGCCGCTGGGCGCGCCTGCCAACAAACCGGCACCCACCGAGGCCGAGGCCCAGGCCCGCGCGCTCGAAGCGCATCCGGATTACCGCGTGCTGCGGCGTTTGCCCGTACGGCTGCAGTGGCCCGAGGCGGCAGCGGGTGCACAGTTGGTGCATCTGTTGGTTCTGGACACCGAAACCACCGGGCTGGAGGCGAGCAAGGATCGCATCATGGAACTGGCCTTGCTGCGCGTCACCGTGGATGCCGCCAGCGGCCAGCCGGTGGGCACCGTACAGGTGTACGACGGTCTGGAGGACCCCGGCATTCCCATTCCCCGCGAGGTGCAGGACATCACCGGCATCACCCCGGCGATGGTGCGGGGCCAGGCGCTGGACCTGGCGCGCATTGCCGAGCTGCTCCAGAGCGTAGATCTGGTGGTGGCGCACAACGCCGGGTTTGACCGGCCCTTTGTCGAAGCGCGCCTGCCCGCGTTTCAGGACTGCGCCTGGGCCTGCTCGGTGCACGATGTGCCCTGGAAGGCGCATGGCCGACGCAGTGCCAAGCTGGAAAGCCTGGCACTGGATTTGGGCTGGTTCTACGACGCCCACCGGGCCGAAATGGACTGCCACGCGCTGCTGGCGGTGTTGACGGCTCCCCTGGGGGCAGGCAACGCACTGGCCGGTGTGATGGAGCGCGCGCGCCACCCCAGCTACCGGTTGCTGGCCACCCACGCGCCTTTTGATGCCAAAGACCGGCTCAAGGCACGCGGCTATCGCTGGAGCACGGAAGACAAGGTCTGGTCCATTCAATTGCCCGATTCCGGTGCCCTGGAGTCCGAATTCGCCTGGCTCAAGGACAACGCGTACCAGCAACGTGCGGCGGTGGTGCAATTTGAGCGTCTGGCCGCGACGGTGCGTTACTCCGGCCGACCCGGCGTGCTCATGCACCACCAGCTCTAGGCTATCAAGATCATGACGGCATCACCCGTACGCAGCGTAGTGGGCGTGCAGACCGCATCGGCGCGCAAGGTGCGCATCGGCGAGCGGTTGATCCTCACCGCGATCCACAAGACTGCCGCCAGCGGACCTCTTGGCGTGCAAGCGCTGGGGCTGGACGGCGATGAACAGGCCGATTTGTCGGTGCACGGCGGGTTGGACAAGGCGGTCTATGCCTACCCCAGCGAGCACTACGGGTTTTGGCGCGAGCAGCGCGCACAAGCCGGTGTGGCGGGTCTGGACGACGCGCTGCCTTGGGGGTCGATGGGCGAGAACCTCAGCCTGCAGGGCCTGCTGGAGGTGGATGTCTGGGTTGGCGATTGCTTGCGGTTCCCACATTGCACGCTGCGCGTCACGCAACCGCGCGAGCCCTGCTACAAGTTCAACGCCGCCATGGGCTTCAACCAGGCGGTCAAAGCCATGGCCCAGAGCGGTCGTTGCGGCTTCTATCTGGCGGTGGATGTGCCCGGCACCATTTCAGCGGGCGAGTCGTTCGAATTGGTGCCCGGCTCGCGCCAGGTCAGCATCCGCGAGCGCTTTGCAGCCAAGGTGTTCAAGCATTTGCGCTAGCACTTGCGACGCAGCGGACTTGTCAGCCGCGCTTCCTGCGACTGCGGCTACTGTAGGAGCCAGCGCCATACGCGAATAACACGAACAGCGCCACCAACGCCAGCAACTGGCCGACTCTGGCGTCAAACCCTTTGATATATGCGACATAAATCGCGAACAGGCAGAGCAAACCAAAGATAGCTGCAATGCCGTACCACACCGGGGCACCAAACAGTGTGCGACCGTGGCGATCCGCGTACACCAGGCGTGAACCGGCAACAAACAGGAAGCATGCAATGCCGAAGATCATGGCAACTGCGGTGAAGCCGCCAGCGCTAGGAGGCTTTCCTGAAAAAAACTGCCCCCAGCCAAAGAAAATAGACAGCGCGGCAAAGCCGACACCGATCAAAAGACAGATGAACCCCACGACGCGATTCAACTCCGAGGGCGTGCGCTGGGTTAGTGTCGAGGGAAGCTCCGGGTGGCGGTTGAGTTTCATGCTGCAGCTTGTGAGGGACGGATCATCTGGGCACTTCTGCACGCAGTGTACCGGGTTGAACCTCAGTGCCCCCAGTCGTCCTGCGCGCGACGCGGGTGCCATTGGACGGGGGCTCCGGCCGCAAGGTGGGCCAGCTCCTGGCGGCCCTGGTTCAGCACTGCGGTTTTCATCTTGCCCATGACGTGCATCTCGCAGGGTTTGCAGTCAAAGCGCAGGGTGAGCTTTTCCTTGCCGTTGATGAGTTGCAGCGGTTCGGCCTTGACCTGGCCCTGCACGCCAATCACGCCCTTGGCCTGCTTGGGGCACAGGCTTAAAGAGAAGCGTACGCAGTGCTTGGTGATCATCAGGCTGACTTCGCCGGTTTCTTGCAGGGCCTCGTAGGCCGGGGCGATGACTTGCACGCCGTGGCGGGCATAGAAGCGGTGGGCCGCAGTATTGAGCACGTTGCCCAGGTAGCTGAGGGCATGGTCCGGGTAGGGGGTGGGTGGCTCCAGGGCGGGGCTGCGCTGCCAGCGCGGCAGACCCTGTAGACGTGCCAGTTCCAATGCCTCGATGGCGTCACGGCGCAGGGCGTTAAGCGCCGATGCAGGCACAAACAGGCCACTGGCCTGCGAAATATCTATCGCGATTGCTTCAAAAATCGTGGCACCGAGCTTGCTAAGGTGGATCCGGTTTTGCGCGTCGGCGGCGGCAGCGTCCCTGGCCGTTTCCAGCACCACGCTAGCCTGGGCTGTCGCGGTGAATCCATCTTCGTCGGTCAGTGTCAGTTCCAGACCGCAGCCGGTGCGCTGCAAGGCCATCCACAGGCCCATGCGTCGGTCGCTGGATTTCTTGTCGAGCACGCGCGTCCAGTGGGTGTCGCGGTTGCGGTTGATTTGCACGCCCTTTCGCAAGTCCTTGAAGCCCGCCATCGGATCTTTGGGCCAGATGCGCCAGCGGCCCCGCTTGGCATCCAGGGCCTCGGCGCGGTTGATGGCCAAGCCCACCAGCTCTTTCTGCAGGTCGTAGTAGCACAGGCCGTCGCCGTTGTGCAGGGCGGCTGCGGGGTCGTTCAGCTCCAGGTCCACACAGTCGCCGTGCACCTGCGCCACATACCCGATGGGTTGGCCCGGGTTCTTGGGGCTGTCGAAGGCACCAATGTCGATTTGGCGGCCCTGGACAAAATAGTCGGTGAACTCGCGGTTGAAGTTCTGGTTGGGGTCGGGGGTAAAGGTGAAGGTTGTGCGCCCGCTGCTGGCACGTGCCAGGGGGGATTCGGAATCCTCGCGGGCCTCGATCAGTTCGTCCAGCAGCTTGCGGTAGTGGGCGGTGATGTTCTTCACATAGCCCAGGTCCTTGTAGCGACCCTCGATCTTGAAGCTGCGGATACCCGCATCCACCAGCGCGGCCAGGTTGGCGCTCTGGTTGTTGTCTTTCATGGACAGCACATGCTTGTCATGTGCCACGAATCGGCCCTGTGCGTCCACCACCTGGTAGGGCAGGCGGCAGGCCTGGCTGCATTCGCCGCGGTTGGCGCTGCGCCCGGTGTGCGCCTGGCTGATGTAGCACTGGCCGCTGTAGGCCACGCACAGGGCGCCGTGCACAAAAAATTCCAGGGTACTGCGTGCCGGGTCGGTGGCGGCGCGGATGGCGGCAATCTGCTCCAGCGTGAGTTCGCGCGCCAACACGATCTGCGACAGACCCGCGTCCTGCAGAAAGCGCGCTTTTTCGGGGGTGCGAATGTCGCACTGGGTACTGGCATGCAATTGGATGGGCGGCAGGTCAAGCTCCAGCAAGCCCATGTCCTGGATGATGAGGGCGTCCACCCCTGCGTCAAACAGCTGCCAGGCCAGGCGGCGCGCCGGTTCCAGCTCGTCGTCGCGCAAGATGGTGTTCAGCGTGACGAAGATGCGGCTATGGAAGCGGTGCGCGTGCTGCACCAGGCGGGCAATGTCGGCCACGCTGTTGTCAGCACTGGAGCGTGCGCCAAAACCGGGGCCGCCGATGTAGACGGCATCGGCACCGTGGTTGACGGCCTCGATGCCAATATCGGCGGTGCGCGCCGGGGCGAGGAGTTCGAGCTGGTGGGGCAGAAGGGACATAGGGGCGCCATTATCCCTGGGGTGCGTGCGCTTTGCAGGGTGCGCGCCCGGCAATCAGAGGGGCGCGGGCAGCGCGTCGACCACCACCCGGTTGCGCCCCGCGGCCTTGGCCTGGTACAGCGCTGCATCGGCACGGCGCAGAGTGGCCTCAAAGCCGGCCACGCTGCCGTGGGCCATGCCCGCACTAAGGGTAACCGCAGGGCTTTGGGTTGATGCTTGCAATGCTGCTCGCAGGGCCTGCAGCCGCTGCAGCGGCTCCTGCGAGGTGGTGGCCTGCAGCAGCACAAACTCCTCGCCGCCCAGACGCACCGCTACCTCAGTGGGATGTGCCTGCGTGTCCAGCAAGCGGGCTAGCCGCACCAGGACCGTGTCGCCGACCGCATGGCCATACTGGTCGTTGACCGCCTTGAAGTGGTCCAGGTCGATCAAGGCCAGGCTGATCGCGGTATGCGGTGGCTGGGTATCGAGCCATTTGCGCAGTCCCTGGCGGTTGAGCAAGCCGGTCAGCGGATCGTGCTGGGCCTGGTGCTCCAGCTGGGCTTTCAGGTCCCCGCCCAGGATAAAGACCAACCCCACTACCGCACCGATGAGCGACATGCCCCCTGCAATGACCGACCCCGCATTGACCAGACTGAAGCTGACCGAGCTGGATATGAGGCCCAGCGTCGCAGCCAGCGCGCGCAGCCCCATCAGTACCGAAAACACCACGCCAAAGGCCGTCAGCAGCACCATGCCGCTGCGAAAGGCAGGGCGGTCTTCGGAGTGGGCGATGCGGGCGAGCCAGGCTGCTTCCAGACTCAGGATAGCCGACAGCACGCCCACGCGCCAGCGCACATCGGGATAGACCACGCCAAACACCACGCCGACCACGATACCTGCCAGCCACAGTGCGCCCAAGCCCATCCAGGGCACGGTGCGTTGGCGCAATTGCAGCACGCCCCCCAGAATCAGTCCCACACCGCCAAGCATGAAAGTGACACCCAGTGACAAGGCAATCCACGCGGGCAGCACGGTTTGCATCATGTTCATCATCATGCCCAGGGCCGCGCACATGATGCCCAGCGACGCCAGGCGCAGGCCGCGCTGCTGGTGGGCCATGACCTGGTCGGTAATGAGCAGCACAGCGGCCACCAGCGTGGCCGACAAGGCCAGGGTGATGCCCATGCCGCGCGGATCCAGGTATTGCCATAGCGCAGCGTTCATGCCGTGTCCTGCGGTTGACGGGTGGTGGGTGCTAGTTCGCACCGATTGCGCCCGCGATCTTTGGCCGCATACAGCGCGGCATCCGCCTGACGCCAGGCGTCTTCAAACGAGCGGTCGGTGGCGATCGGGATCACGCCAAAACTCGCAGTAAATGGGCAACCCAACCGCAAACCGCTGGTTTGCTCCCATTCGTTGCGCAAGCGTTCGGCGATACGCAAAGCCTGCTCGGCGGACCGGTTCTTGAGCAGGATGCAGAATTCCTCGCCCCCCATGCGCACGGCCAGGTCTCCTTCACGCAGCGTCGCCAGCAGCCGGTTGCCTACGAATGCCAGTACGGCATCGCCCACCGCATGGCCCATGCGATCGTTGATGCCTTTGAAGTGGTCCACATCCACCGCAATCAAGGACCAACCGCGCAGGCTCATCGGCAATTGCTGGGTCAGGCCGTGGCGGTTGAGCAGCCCGGTGAGGGCATCGCGCTGCGCCGTGGCGCGCACATCGTCCAGAACCAGCAGTTGGTGCATGAGCAGCAAGCCGGTCTGCATGGCCACAAAAGTCATGGCTGCCACCAAGTACACGAAGGTGTTGATGACGCCGCCGCTGGTCACCGGTTGGGCATAGCCCGCTAGCACCAGGCTGGCCCGTACCACCATGGAAAGTGCCAGCAAGCCTGCCGGAACCAACACGAACAACACCCCCAGCCGCAGCGACCCGGCGCGCAGCGGCCACAAGGCCACGCCCAGGCATCCCAGCAGCCACAGCATGAGGGCGCAATACACGGTGACCCGGTGTGCCAAGCTGGGATCGGAAACGCCCCAGACTACCGAAGTCGCCAGCATGATGGCCGCAGGCACTTGCCACAATTGGTGGCGAGCTGGCTGGCCGCGCACCCGACGCGCCCCGCTGGCCAGCAGGCCCACCCCGGCGATCATGAGCGGGTTGCCCAGGACCATGGCGACCCAGACCGACAGATCGCCCTGGGCCACATTGAGCAGCGCGCCCAACGCTGCCAGTGCGGACCCGCCAGCCCATGCGCGCACCGCTGCGGCGTCGCGGGTGGCGCTCGTCAGACGCCACAGGGTGAAGGCCAGCGTCCACGACGCGATGAACGCGGCTACGGTGATGGCACGCGGTTCGGGCATTTAGGTCTGAATCACCTGCTGGGTTTGGGTTCCCAGGCCGTCAATGCCCAGGTGCATGGTTTGCCCGGCGCGCAGGTAGACCGGCGGTTTATGGCCCATGCCTACGCCGGGGGGCGTGCCCGTAGAGATCACATCGCCACTTTGCAGGCTCATGAAGCGGCTGAGGTAGCTCACCAGAAACGCGACGGGGTAGACCATGGTGGCCGTACTGCCATCTTGCATGCGGTGGCCGTCTACGTCCAGCCACAGGCGCAGCGCTTGCGGGTTGGGGATTTCGTCGGCGGTGACCAGCCAGGGACCCAGCGGGCCAAAGGTGTCGCAGCCTTTGCCCTTGTCCCAGGTGCCGCTGCGCTCGATCTGGAATTCGCGCTCGGAGATGTCGTTGACCACACAGTACCCCGCCACATGGGCCATGGCATCGGCCTCGTCAATGTAGCGCCCGCCCTGGCCGATGACGACGCCCAGCTCCACTTCCCAGTCGGTCTTGACCGAGCCGCGCGGGATTTCCACGGCATCATCCGGCCCGGTGATGGCACTGGTCCACTTGGCAAATACCACGGGCTCAGGGGGGACTTGCATGCCGGCTTCGGCTGCATGGTCGGAATAGTTCAGTCCGATGCAGATCAGCTTGCCCACCGGGGCCACGCAGGGTCCCAGGCGCAGGTTTTCCTGTGGCGTGCCGGCAACCAGGGGCAGGGTGGCGGGGTCGATGGCGCGCAGCCGATCGAGGGAGGCGGGCAGTAGCGTGCTCGCGCCGATGTCGGGTACCCAGGCGCTGAGGTCGCGTACGCGCCCTTGCGCGTCGAGCATGCCCGGTTTTTCCTGGCCACGGGGTCCAAAGCGCAGCAGTTTCATGCAATGCCTTTCAGTTCGCCCATAAAAAAACGCGGCCGTGGCCGCGTTGTCGAGGTCAGCAAGCCGGTTGCTAGCTTATTCGATCTTGGCTTTGTTGCGCAGTTCTTCGGCGAATTTGGCCGATTTCTGTTGCTGCAGCTGCTGGGAGATCTGCGGCTTGACATCGTCCAGCTTGGGCAACTGGGCGTCTCGAATGTCGTCCAGGCGAATGATGTGGAAACCAAACTGCGACTGAACCGGGGTTTCGGTCATTTTGCCCTTGGTCAGGGCGGCCAGGGCTTCCCCAAATTCTTTCACGTAGCTGGCCGGGTTGGCCCAATCGAGATCGCCACCCTTGGCACCGGAGCCGGGATCCTTGGATTCCTTCTTGGCGATGTCTTCAAACTTGGCACCCTTCTTGATGCGGGCGATGATGGCTTTGGCCTGGTCTTCTTTTTCTACCAGGATGTGGCGCGCCTTGTATTCCTTGCCGGAATTGGCGGCGGCGAACTTGTCGTATTCGGCCTTGATCTCTTCGTCGGTCACCGGATTTTTCTTCTGGTAATCGGCAAACAGTTCACGAATCAGGATGCCTTGGCGGGCCAGTTCGATCTGGTTCTTGTAGTCTTCGGTCACGTCCAGACCGCGTACCTGGGCTTCCTGCATGAAGACTTCACGGGCAACGACTTCGTCCTTGAGTTGCTTCATCATTTCCGGGGCGACGGGGCGGCCCGAGCGCTTCATTTGCTCGGCCAGGGCGTCGACACGGCTCTGGGGAATGGGCTTGCCATTGACGATGGCCACGTTCTGGGCCATGGCGGTGCCTGCGCCCAGCAGCGTGGCCAGGACCATTGCAGACAGTACTTGCTTTTTCATGCGGTTTCCTTCAGGGATGCAAAAAAGTGGATCGACAAAACGCCAGCGGTGCGCATCACTGCGCAGCGCCGGCGGGGGTGTTTTCGGCCTCAATAGCCAGGGCATGCAAGCCTTGGTCCATGAAATCTTGCAGCGCATCATACACAAGCCGATGGCGTGCCACCCGGTTCAGGCCGGTAAACCGGGGGGAAGTGATGCGAACACGGAAGTGGGAACCGAAGCCGGTTCCATTCGCACCGGCGTGGCCATGGTGCTGGTAACTTTCGTCAATCACTTCGATGTGGGTGGGGGCAAGTTGCTCCAGCAGGCGGGCCTGGAGTTGGGCGGCGGTGGGTGCAGTGCTCATGGTGGATGGGGAGAAGAGTCGTCGGATGTTTCGTCGGGTCGCAGATGCTGCGCGATATAAATGCCTTGGCCAATCAGGAAGGCCAGCGGAAACGCGTAGCCCCACAGCTTGAAGTTGACCCAGTCGTCGGTACTGTAATTGAGGACCACAAAAGCGTTCAGCGCCGACATGAAGACACAGTACGCGACCCACGCCAGGTTGAGCCGGTGCCAAACCGGGTCGGGCAGGGCCAGTTGACCACCCAGCAAGGTTTTCAAGATGTTCTTGTGCAGCACCCACACGGCCACCGCCAGGGCCAGGGCCAGGGCTGCGTAGAGGATGGTGGGTTTCCACTTGATGAATCGGTCATCCTGGAGCACCAAGGTCAGCGTGCCAAACGCCAGCACCAGCACCAGGGTCACCTTGTGCAAGGTTTGTAGACGCTTTTCCATGGCATAAATCACGGCCATCTGGGCCACGGTTGCGGCCATCAGCACGGCAGTGCCAACATAGATGTTGAACAGCTTGTACGCGCCAAAGAACAGCAGGATCGGGAGAAAGTCGAGCAAGGCCTTCATGAGGGGGTGAAGTGTAGCGAAGCCGAGTTCATGCAATAGCGCAGGCCGGTTTCTGTCGGGCCGTCATCAAACAGATGCCCCAGGTGGGCGCCGCATTGGCTGCACAACGCCTCGGTGCGCACCATGGCGTGGCTGCGGTCCACGCGGGTTTGCACCGCACCATCTGCAATGGCCTGGTCAAAGCTGGGCCAGCCGCATCCGGCGTCAAACTTGGTCTGCGACCGAAACAGCGGTTGGTCGCAGCAGATGCAGTGGTAGACGCCGGCGCGATCATGCATCGCATAGCGTCCGGTGAATGGTCGCTCGGTGGCAGCCCGGCGGGTCACGTCGAAGGCCAGCGGCTCCGCTTGCTT
>JAYRUL010000065.1:0-14588 GCA_041919095.1 Rhodoferax sp.
ATGAACTTTTTGGAGGGCACGCGTTTTACCCAAGCCAAGCATGACCGCCAGCAGTCCCCCTACCAGCACCTGCTCAAGCCCAAGGCCGGGGGCATGGCGCTGGCGCTGAACGCCATGGGCGACAAGTTCCAGGCCCTGCTGGACGTGACCATCGTGTACCCCGATGGCACCCCCACTTTTACCCAGTTCCTGCAAGGGCGCGTGCGCCGCATCGTGGTGCGCATGCGCAGCGTTCCCATCCCCAAGGAATTTGTGAACGGCGACTACAGCCAGGACCCGGTGTTTCGGGAGCAGTTCTCGCAATGGGTGCAGCAGCTCTGGCGTGAAAAAGACGCCCAGATCAGCGCCCTGCTAAGCCAGAACGCCACCCAGGTTTGATCTTAGGTTGAGGGGCCTGGCGCCCTATTTGCACAGCACGATGGTCACCAGCGCCGAGGCGTCTTCGACACCGGCGAGGCTGTGGGTCACGCCACCTTCCAGATAGACCAGATCACCCGGTTTGAGCTGCTGGCTGCCAACGTCGCTGGTGAAATCGATCAGGCCTTCGAGGCATTGCACCGTGATGACCCCAGCGACCTTGTGGCTGGGCATGGTCTTGCCCTTGGGCAACACCAGGCGCATTACCTCCAGACGCTCGGTCTTGAAAAGTGCGGTACTGGGTTGTTGGGCCAGACCTGCACCAAAGGGCAAGACGCTGACGGGACGACCGGATACGGCATGGGCTATCGCCATGATGACCTCCTGTGCGAAAGTGGGCCTGCGCCCGGTCCGCACACTATAGAACGGTGGACTGCATAGCGCCAGCCGGGCTTGCACGCCCCAGCAGGGTCAGCATCTCGCGGCTCCAGTCGATCTCGCCTTGCTCGTAGAGCATGCCCTTCTTGAGAATCAGGTACTGGATGGCCTGCCCCCGGCTGAGCGTGTCGGGCCGGGCGAAATCACGCTGCTCGATGGCGCGGTACTGCGCCAGGCGCTGGGTGTGCAGGTCGATGTGGCGCTGCAGTTCGGGCGCCAGGTCTACCTCGCCCAGCACCGCGTCGGCGCGCAGCTTGACGGTAAAGGCATCGCGCAGATCGATGGGCTCGGCGCGCTCCTGCGCCCAGCGCACCAGTTCGGCGCGGCCCTGGGGCAGCACGCGGTACGCCTTTTTGCGCGTCTTGCCGGCATCGGCGGGCACAAAGCTGGCGATCCAGCCAGCGGCCTCCATGCGCGCCAGTTCGCGGTAGATCTGCTGGTGCGTGGCATGCCAGAAGTAGCCGATGGATTTGTCAAAGCGGCGCGCCAGGTCGTAGCCCGTGGTGGATTTTTCCAAGAGCGAGGTCAAGACGGCGTGGGCGAGCGACATGGCGCGCAGTCTAGCCGCCCACGAAAAACTATGCAACCAGTTGCATAAACTTCCGAACGACCGTACACTTTTGCGCAGCCGGTTGCATCCCTGCGCCGGATTCCCCAGTTTTTAGCCTCATTCGGAGTCGCCATGAACGCTGTAGCCACCCCCATCCCCTACCCCCACCTGCTCGCCCCCCTGGACCTGGGCTTCACCACGCTCAAGAACCGTGTGCTCATGGGCTCCATGCACGTGGGGCTGGAAGAAGCACCCAACGGCTTTGAGCGCATGGCCGCGTTCTATGCCGAGCGTGCCCGTGGCGGCGTGGGCCTGATCGTGACCGGTGGCATTGCCCCCAACGACCGTGCCCGCCCCATGCCCGGTGGCGCCGCCATGACGAGCCAGCACGAGGCCGATAAACACCAGGTGGTGACCCAGGCGGTGCACGAAGCCGGTGGCAAGATTGCCATGCAAATTCTCCACTTTGGCCGCTACGCCTACCACCCCGAACTGGTGGCGCCCAGCGCCCTCAAGGCCCCCATCAGCCCCTTCCGCCCGCACGCGCTCACTACCGACGAGGTGAAGCAGACGGTGGAGGACTACGCCAACGCCGCCGTGTTGGCACAAAGCGCGGGCTACGACGGCGTGGAGATCATGGGCTCCGAGGGCTACCTCATCAACGAATTCATCGCCGCGCAGACCAACCAGCGCGACGACGAATACGGTGGCAGTTACGAGAACCGCATCCGCTTTGCACTGGAGATCGTGCGCCGCACGCGCGAGCGTGTGGGAGCGAACTTCATCATCATCTTCCGCCTGTCGATGCTCGACTTGGTGGAAGGCGGCTCCACGCAGGAAGAAGTGGTGCAACTGGCCCAGGCGCTGGAAGCGGCGGGCGTCACCATCCTGAACACCGGCATAGGCTGGCACGAGGCGCGCATTCCCACCATCGCCACCAAGGTGCCGCGCGCAGCTTGGGCCTGGGTGACGCAGCAGCTCAAGGGCAAGGTGGGCATTCCGCTGGTGGCCACCAACCGCATCAACACACCCGAGGTGGCTGAAGAAGTATTGGCCGAGGGAATGGCTGACATGGTCAGCATGGCGCGCCCCTTCCTGGCCGACCCGGAGTTTGTGAACAAGGCCGCCGCAGGCCGCTCGCAGGACATCAACACCTGCATCGGCTGCAACCAGGCCTGCCTGGACCACACCTTTGGCGGCAAGATCACCTCCTGCCTGGTCAACCCCCGCGCCTGCCACGAGACCATCCTGGTGCCCTTGCCGCTACCGAAGAAGGAGCGCGTGGCCGTCGTCGGTGCTGGCCCGGCCGGCCTGGCTTTTGCCACCGAAGCCGCCCAGCGCGGGCTGGACGTGACCCTGTTTGACGCCGGAGCCGAGATCGGTGGCCAGTTCAACGTGGCCAAGCAGATTCCCGGCAAGGAAGAGTTTTACGAAACCCTGCGTTACTTTGGCCAACGCCTGCAGCAAACCGGCGTGACCGTGAAGCTGGGCCAGCGCGTGAGCGCCGATGACCTGGCCAACGCAGGCTTCCAGCACGTGGTGCTGGCCACCGGCATCAGCCCCCGTCTGCCCGAGATCGACGGCATCCACCACCCCAAGGTGCTGGGCTACCTGGACGTGCTGCGTGACAAGAAACCCGTGGGCAAGACCGTGGCCGTGATCGGCGCGGGCGGTATTGGCTTTGACGTGAGCGAATACCTGCTGCACGAAGGCCAATCCGCCAGCCTGGACAAGGCCAAGTTCTTCGCCGAATGGGGCGTGGACACCAGCGGCGGCGCACGCGGCGGATTGACACCTGCCCACATTGGCGAAGTACCGCGCAAGGTCTACCTGCTGCAGCGCAAGGCCAGCAAGGTGGGCGACGGTCTGGGCAAGACCACGGGCTGGATCCACCGCACCGGCCTCAAGAACCGCGGCGTGGAAATGATCCCCGGCGTGACCTACCGCAAGGTGGACGATGCGGGCTTGCACATCACCGTGGGCGACAAGGACATGACCTTGAGCGTGGACAACATCATCGTCTGCGCCGGGCAAGACCCCAATCGCGAACTGCAGGTGGCACTGGAAACCAAGGGCGTGCGCGTGCACCTGATCGGCGGCGCCGACAAGGCGGCCGAGCTGGATGCCAAGCGTGCCATCAAGCAAGGCACCGAGCTGGCCCTGCGCATGGACTTGACGGCACCCACCGCCGCACCGACAGCCCCCGGCGCCAGCCACCAGGCCCCGGCCGCCGTGCAGGCCAGCCTCAAAGCCTGGCACGCCATGGTGGCCGCGGGTGACCTGAGTGAACTGCCCAGCATCCTGCACAAAAAGGCGGTGTTCCGCTCGCCCATGGCGCACACCCCGTACCCCAGCGCGCAGGCGGTGCAGGTCATTTTGGGCACGGTGGTCAAGGTGTTTGCAGACTTCACCTACCACCGCACCTACACCAGCGAAGACGGAATGAGCGCCATTCTGGAGTTCTCTGCCAAGGTCAACGGCAAGGAGCTCAAGGGCATCGACCAGATCCGCTTTGACGACGAAGGCAAGATCGTCGACTTTGAAGTCATGGTGCGACCCATGAGCGGCCTTCAGGCCCTGGGTGACGAAATGGCCACCCGCCTGGCCCCATACATTGCCATGATGAAGGGCGCCAAAGCGTAGCCAGTTACTATAATTTTGATAGCTGCTTACGCAATATCTACCTGGGCTAGAGCCCTAAAACACCCCTAAATGGAGCCACCATGCCCACGTTTGAGACCCTGAGCGTTACGCTGCAAGACCACATCGCCACCGTGCGCCTGAACCGCCCGGACAAGGCCAACGCCATGAACGCCGCCATGTGGCAGGAAATCCGCCAGGCCTTCACCTGGGTGGACGAAACGCCCGAGGCCCGCGTGGCCGTGCTGCAGGGCGAAGGCAAGTACTTCACCGCCGGTATCGACCTGCAGATGATGATGGGCCTGCCCGCCACCCTGGCCGACGACTGCGAAGGCCGCATGCGCGAAAAGCTGCGCCGCCTCATCCTGGATCTGCAAGACACCCTCACCAGCCTGGAGCGCTGCCGCAAGCCGGTGCTCGCGGCCATCGCCGGGGGCTGCATCGGCGGTGGTATCGACCTCATCACCTGCGCCGATATGCGGTATGCGAGCAGCGACGCCTTCTTCACCATCAAGGAAATCGACATCGGCATGGTGGCCGACGTGGGCACGCTGCAGCGCCTGCCCAAGCTCATCGGCCAAGGCATCACGCGCGAACTGGCCTACACCGGGCGCAAGTTCGATGCGGCCGAGGCGCACAGCATGGGCCTGGTGAACCGTGTGTTCGAGAGCCGCGAGGCGCTGTACGCAGGCGTGCAGGCCATTGCCGCCGAGATTGCCGCCAAGTCGCCCTTGTCGATCCGAGGCACCAAGGAAATGCTGAACTATGCCCGCGACCACAGCGTGGCCGATAGCCTGAACTTTATTGCCACCTGGAACGCCGCCATGCTGCAAAGCAAGGATTTGATGGAAGCGATGTCGTCGAGCATGGCCAAGAAGGTGCCAAGCTTCAAGGACTGATGCGGCAGTAGCGGCTCAAGCAGCGTCTTGGGCCGCCAGCAGATGGGCTGCTGCCAGCGGGTTCATGACCTCGATGCCGTCGCGCATGGGGTAGGACGCATCCACGGGGGCCACCAGCAGTTTGCGCGTGGCTTCGTGGCTACCAAATCTCCAGCCTCAATCGCTGATTCGCGCCAGTTGACACCTGCGCAAACGCCTTGTCACGGCTTACCAGCGTGACTTCCAGCGCTACGGCGTGGGCGGCGATCATCATGTCAAAGTCGCTGAGGTTGATGCCTTGGGCTTCCAGCGTGGCGCAAAGCTTGCCATAGCAGGTGGCTACGGCTTCATCCCAGGGCAGTACATCCATGCGCAGCAGCACTTGCGCCAGGGCATTGCGCAAGCGAGCGGGTTGCCCTTTGCGCTGTAAACCGTATTCCAGCTCAGCCAAGGTCACGCTGGACATCACAGCCTGACCTACGGACAGTTGGGTCAGGCGTACCAATAATTCGGCATCGCGCCCCTGCATGATGTGGCTGACCACGTTGGTGTCGAGCATGTAGCGCTGGCTCATTCTGGGTAGCCCTCAAAGGGGTCGCGCCGGGAATGGGTCTGACGGCGCTCAATCAGAAGGTCATCATCTTTGTTGTCTGCCACCACGTCCAACAGACCTTGCCAGTCGGTCGGTTTGCGTGACAGCACGACATCGCCCGTGGCGGGGTCGTGGCGGATGAAGACCTCGGGCACATCAAAGCGAAACTCCAGCGGCAGGCGCACGGCCTGGCTGCGGCCTGTGGCAAAAATTTTTGCGGTTTGGTGCATTTGGCTGCTCCAGTATTGAGTGGTACATCTCATGATATATACCAGCATGGGGACTGTCAACACACAGATGTTTCGCACGGCCTGAATCACCAAGAACTCACCAGCGCAAAGTCCTCCAGCCCGCCCGGCACCCGGCAATCTTTTCCACCAAAGCGCTGGTTTTGCCCGGCGAGAACAGGCTCATCCACGTCCTGCTCCCTTTTGGCAGGTACTGTTGTGCATCATGAACCAGCATTCACCAAATCGCTTCGGTTAACCGCAGCAATGTAGACGCGCATCTGCTGCTGCAGTAGTTCAATGTGCTATTGAATTTGTAGCTGCTTGCGCACGTTTTGTCAGGGCTGCAGGCTTACTTGTCTATAAACCACTCCACGAGCTGTGTATCGATTGGATTGCGCACCTCATGGCACCCGACCGTTTGACGCAGAATCTGACGGCGATGCCCTGACTCAGCAGGTGGTGTGCCCCTGTCACAATGCCGCCACCCAAGGCACTCTGGCATGTCCCCCCATTCGACAAACCCCACGACCAGCACGGGCTGCACCCTGTGTCAGCCTGCAGCGCTGGAGCAGCTCCTGCGTTCCCATCCGCAGGCCAGCGCCCATTGGCAATCGCTGCCACGGGTGCAACTGGCAGGTGCGCAAATTCTGCTGCGCTCCGGGGAGGCGGTAGGCCATTGCTGGTGGATTGAGCAAGGCCTGTTGCGCAGCTATTACCTGGACCCACACGGCTTCGAGAGCAACCGCGCTTTCCACGGTGCTGGTGATTGGGTGGGCCATGGCCTACCCCCCGTGGACGCGATCAGTGAACACTACCTCGAAGCCCTGGAGCCCTCCACCCTGGTCGAGATGTCGTATGCCACGCTGCGTGCTTTGCTGGCGCAATACCCTGCCTTGCAAGCCCTGCTCAACGAAGCCCACACCAGCCTGCTGGCGGCACAGTCGCGCCGCGAAGCCAGCCTGCTGGGCCACACCCCGGCGCAGCGCTACCAAGCCTTTCGTGCCAGTCATGCCCACTTGCAAGACCGTATTCCACTGCACCATGTGGCGCGCTACCTGGGCATTTCCAACGTTTCGCTGTCGCGCATCCGCGCCCGGCTGGGTCTGTTGACCAAGAACACCGGCGCCCGGCCTACGGGCTGAGGTCCCCCACCACTGTTTTTGCCGCACCGGGCATGACCACGCGCGGCAAGCTCTGTGCGTCTAGAACGGCATCGGCGGCTAGCAGACCGTTGCCGTGCATTAAATACGCCGTCAGTGCGTAACAGGCGTTCGCGTCGAGACTCTTGGGTGCGTGCGGGGGCATGGCACGGCGCACGTAGTCAAATACCGTGGTG
This sequence comes from Rhodoferax sp., assembly GCA_041919095.1. Taxonomy (GTDB): domain Bacteria; phylum Pseudomonadota; class Gammaproteobacteria; order Burkholderiales; family Burkholderiaceae_C; genus Allorhodoferax. The sequence continues at coordinate 7,022 of JAYRUL010000065.1, forward strand.
GCGTAGGCCCAGCGTGCGCCCACCGACTGCACCAACAGCGGGTGTTTTTGAATGCGCAGCGGTCGCAGCGGGTCGTCCCACCCAATGAAACCATCACTGCCCACCAGACGCGCGGCCGGGCCTTCGATGCCCCGCACACCGTGGCAACTTGCACACTGGCGCGCGTACAGCGCCGCACCCTGCGTGACGCTGCCCTGGCCACTGGGCAGGTTGCGGCCATTGGGGAAGACGGTGATGTCGTAGGGGGCCAATTCCTGCGCACGCAGTTCCTGGCCCAGGCCAACCCGGGGTATTGGCCTTGCCGGTGCGATCGGCGCCGTGGTGGGCACGGCCTGGGCGTGCAGCCCCGGGCCTGTCAGCGTGAGCAACAATGCCAGCTTTGCAATGGTTCGGACCTTAGGCATAGGTGTTTTTCACTCGGCCATCGCGGCCTACGGCCCAGGCCTGAATGGCGTTGTAGTGATGAAACGAGTGGGCGGCGTAGCGCGCCTTCCAGCTGCTGCGGGTCGGCTGCACCTGGCCAAAAGTGTCAGTGGCCCGGCTAATGAGCACGGCTTTTTGCCCCTGCCAGGCCCACGGCAGGGTAAAGCGGGTAAACGCCTGCTCCAGCACCGGGCCATGCAACTGCGCCGGGACCCAGGTTCGGCCGCCATCCACCGACACCTCCACTCGCGCAATGCCCCCCCGCCCGGACCAGGCCAAACCCTCGATTTCGAAAAATCCTTGCGGTTCGGGCAGGGTTTGCTGCCCGCTGGGGCGGGTGATGACGGACTTCACCTCCATGGTCATGGCAAATCGCTGGATGCGTCCATCGGCCAGCACCTGGGTGTACAGGCCCGACTCGTCTTTGGTATAGGCCGGCGTGTCGCTGAACTCCAGCCGGTGCAACCACTTCACGTTGGCATTACCCTCCCAACCGGGCACGAACAGCCGCATCGGGTAGCCCTGCGAGGGGCGCAGACGCTCGCCGTTTTGGTACAGCGCCAGCATCCCGCGTTCGCGTAGCGCTTGCAGTGGCAGGCTGCGTGCGTGCGAGCCGCCATCGGCCCCTTCGGCAATGACCCACTGTGCACTGGCCTTGGGCCGGGCTTCGTCGATCAGAGTAGACAACGGGATGCCGGTCCACTCGGCGTTCGAAACCTCACCGGCAAGCTCGCCCAGCGAAACATCCATGGCCCAGGGCGAGAGCGCGTTGGCCGCAGAATTGCCCGCGCATTCCAGAAAGTGCACACGACTGACCATGGGGTAGCGTTCCAGCCGCTCCCAGTCGAATTTCAGCGGCTGCTCCACCAGACCGTGCAGCATCAACGTATGGCGCTGCGGGTCGAGGTCGGGAATGCCGTTGTGGTGCACGGCAAAGTGCAGGCCGTTGGGCGTGATGGTGCCGCGCTGGAGTTGCAGGGGCGTGCGCCAGACCGCAAAGCCAGCATGCGATGAAGCCATGCGCCGTACCGCTGCCTCGCTGGCGGCAGGCTGGCCATAGGCCAGGTCGGCACCGCCAGGGCTGCGCAGGTGTGTGGGCAGGTCTTCGCCAATTACGGTGGTGCTTGCCAGCGCGGCCGTGGCACCGGTGCCAGCGAGTGCCAGGCCGTGACGTAAAAACTGCCGGCGCGGCGGCATCGGGCTCTGTTGGAGTGGTTGTTTCATGCGCCGCAGTGTCCCGGTTTACACCGTGGCCTGCATTAACGATTGTTAAACCGGTGCTGCTGGCGACGCTGCCATGCGGCCGAACGCATGCGCAAGAACCCGTGGGCCACAATAGCAGCCCATGACCCTGGCGCTGATTGCACAACTTTTCACAGGCTACTCGCTGGGCACCTTGTTGGTGCTGGCGCTCACCCACTTCAATGCGCAGCAATACCCTCAGCAGCCCGGTGCCTGCTGGGCGGGGCGCGGTCTGCTCGGCGCATTGGCTGTGCTGCAACTGGTGCACGGCGCTTGGCTGTGGGGCCTGGGCAATGGCACGCAGAGTTCTGCCTATGGGGCGGCCTTGCTCCTGGTCGCGCCGTGCTTCTATTTGGTGGCGGTCCAGGTGCTGATGCCGCTGCAGCAAACGCCGCGTCCGGCACAGGTTCTGACCCATCTGGCACCGGTGGCCGCAGCGGCGATCTTGCCGCTGGCCTGGACCCTGCCTTTGGCATTTGGACTTGGAGCCCTGTACCTGGCCTGGCTTCTGCGCGCACTTTGGGCCCTGCGCGCCGCACGCGCCCAGTGGGCGCACGAAGTGATTTTGTTGGGGCTGGCGGCGTTCGTCGGTGTCGGTGTATGCACGTTGGGCTTGCTGCAAGGCAGCATACGGACCGAATCGTTCTTCGCCTTGTACGCCAGTGCAATCGGATTGGCGCTGTTGCTGGTGCAGGTGCTCCTGGGACTGCGCCCCCAACTGACACAAGAAGTAATGGAGGCTGCCCAAACAGCACCATACGCCACTACCACCTTGGCGTCGGTGGACGTGCCCGCCGTGCTGGCGCGGCTGGACGTTTTGATGGGGGAGCAGCTCCGCTACCGTGACGCCGAGCTGAGCCTGCCCACCCTGGCGCAAGAACTTGGCCTGGGCGGCCACCAGTTATCCGAACTGGTCAACACCCGGATGGGTAAGGGTTTTGGTCGCTACCTGCGCGAATGCCGGGTCGCCGCCGCCAAGCGGATGCTGGTGCAGGAGCCTACAGCCTCGGTGCTGAGCGTGGGCCTGAACGTGGGGTTCAGCTCCCAATCCAATTTTTACGAAGCGTTTCGCGAAATCGAAGGCTGCACGCCCGGGCAGTACCGAAAGCTGCAACTTGCGCAGATGGCTGAAAACTCCATCCCACATGCTCCAGTTTGATCAATTCGGAGCAAGAAACGGCTCCGGAAATAGCAAACTGGAAGATTGTGTCCACTGACGCCAGCACACTAAAGGCATCGCCACCACTTCTGGAGTCTTCATGCGCATCTTGCTCACCGGCGCCACCGGCTTTCTGGGGCGCCACATCCACGCCGCGCTGCGCCAGGCGGGGCATACCCCGGTGCCCGTGGCGCGCAGTCTGGGGCACGATTTCGAACGGCTCCAAACACGCGCCGACTGGGAACCCCTGCTGGTCGACGTTGACGCTGTGGTCAACGCGGTAGGCATCATCGGCCAGACATCCACCCAGCGCTTTGAGACGCTGCACACCCGCGCGCCGCTGGCGCTGTTTGCTGCGGCCCACGCGGCGGGCATCGGGCGCATCGTCCAGATTTCGGCCCAGGGCGCGGACGACACCGCCTTTAGCCCCTACCACCTGAGCAAACGCGCGGCCGATGACGCCGTGCGCGCATTGCCCGAGCCGGGCTGGGTACTGCGCCCTGGGCTGGTGTTTGGCCCCGGCGGCGGCAGCCAGGCTCTGTTCATGCGCCTGGCGCGGCTGCCGCGCATCCCAGTGTTGGGCGACGGGCAACAAGGCGTGCAGCCGGTGTACGTGGGCGATGTGGTGTCCACCGTGCTGGCCTGTCTGCGCCACGAGGGCCCGGGGCAGACGCTGGATCTGGTGCGCCCCGAGCCCATCGCCTTTGCCGATTGGCTGCAGACGCTGCGCCAATTGCAGGGTCTGCCGCGCACCGGTTTGATCCAAATGCCCTGGTCGCTGGCGCACCTGGGCGCTGCGGTGCTGGGCCCCTTCCTCCCCATAGCGCATGCGGACAACCTGCGCATGCTGCGCCAGGGCCACCGGGCCGACGCCAGCGCCTGGCTGCGCTTTTGGGGCCAAACGCCCACGCCGCCGCTGGCCACGCATGTGGTGGGCAGCGCCCCCGCTTTTAACGCATAGGAAAACATGCCATGGACTACCTCACCCTCAAAACCTTGCACATCCTGAGCATGGTGCTGCTGTTTGGCACCGGCCTGGGCAGCGCCTTCTACAAATGGATGGCCGACCGTAGCGGCGTGCTGCCCCACATTGCCGTCACCAACCGGCACGTGGTGCTGGCCGACTGGTGCTTTACCACCCCCACCGTCATTTTTCAGCCCATCAGCGGGTTGTGGATGGCCTACTTGGCCGGGTGGAGCTGGACCAGCGGCTGGATTGCCGCCAGCCTGGCCCTATACGCCTTGGCCGGCGCGTGCTGGCTGCCGGTGGTGTGGTTGCAGTTGCGCATGCGCGATTTGTCCAGCGCAGCGCTGCGCGAAGGCACACCCTTGCCGCCGCTGTACTGGCGCATGGCGCGCTGGTGGTTTTGGCTGGGCGTGCCCGCCTTCAGCGCCATGGTCGCCGTGGTGGCCCTGATGGTGTTCAAGCACCTGCCCGGGGGTGCAGCATGAACGCGCCCAATGCCGACAGCCCCATGGCCCGCGCGTTGGGCGCACAGTGGGCACAGCTGCATCCGACCCTGCAAGCCCACCACGCAGGAGGCGCAATTCAAGAAGTGGGCGCCATGGACGTGGCGTTTCCGCGCTGGATGGCCCCTTTGCTGTGGCTGCTGCAATGGCTTGGCGCGCTAGTGCACCGTGCAGAGCCCCAGGTGCACACGGTGGTGGACAAGCACAGCCGCGACGGTCGCCAATCCTTTGACCGCACCCTCACCTATGCCGACGGACAGGTGCTGCGGTTCAACAGCACCTGGGTGGCCGAACCCGGTGCTCGCCTGCTGGAGTACGTGAATCCGTGGCTGGCGCTGGAGTTGGCCCCCAAGGTGCAAGGCGATGCGTTGCACTGCGAGGGTGTGTGCTTTTGGATCGGCAAGGGTCGGTTGCGCCTGCGGTTGAGCGAGCGCTGGTTGCTGGGGCACACCGTCATCGACGAGAACGCCCTGGATGCGCGCCGTTACGCCATGGACTTTCGCATGGTCCACCCTTGGTTTGGGCAGGTGTTCCGGTATGCGGGGGTATTTCAAATTGACGAACATGCCGCCCGACACCGCGGCACCCCCTTGGTTGCGGCCATCCCCATTACTCTGGCATCATGCCAGGATGCATCCCCCTGACGCATCGCGCAATTCCAACGATTGGGCGGCGGCGCGTGCCTGGCTTTTGCAAAGGCTAAGGGTCGTCGGGGTGGCTTTACGGGGCGTGGCCTGGGCTACGGCCTTGGCTTGGCTGATGCTGGCAATCGCCGCCCCAGCCGTGCACGCCGCCCCTGCGAGCACGGCAGTTGGTGCTAGCGCAGCGGCGCAGCCGCGGGTGCTGGTGCTGCATTCCTACCATGTGGGTCTGCCCTGGAACGATGCCTTGCAGCGCGGGCTGCAAACCGGCTTGGGCGATCAGGTGCAGCAGATGCAGCTGTACTACGAAAATTTGGATGCGCTGCGATCCGATGCACAAAACTCCGAGCATTTTGCGCAGCACCTTGTCAAACGCTATCGCAACCTCGGCCTGGACTACCTGCTCGCGACAGACGATCCAGCCTACCAGCTGCTGCTCACCCTGCGCGAACGCATCGCACCGGGTAAACCTCTGCTGTTCGCAGGGGTCAACAACATAACGTCCGATCAGGTAGCGGGCATGCGCGCCGTTGCGGGGATTGCCGAAACCCCGGATTTCTCAGCCAACCTCGCGTTGATGCGCCGTCTGCATCCCCAGCACGCCACACTGGTGGTGGTGGGAGACTCGACCTCAGCATTTGCATCCAACCTGGCCACCTTGCAAGACCACCATGCAGCCTTTCCCGAACCGTTTCGGCTAACGGTCTTGCTTCCCGCCACACTGGACGAACTTCGTGCACAGCTTGCAGCCATCCCGAACGACGCGTTGATCTTCCTGATGGGGCGACCGCGCGACGAACGCGGCAACCTGATCACCGGACCGGCTGCAGCCCGGTTTGTGCGTACCCATACCCACCATCCCATCTATGTCGGCTGGGATTTTTTCATGGGACATGGCGTTGTGGGGGGGATGCTGGTATCAGGCGAAGCGCAAGGCAAGGCTCTGGCAGACTTGCTGCTACGGCTGGTACGTGGCGAACCGATCACGGCACTACCGCCCGTATCGCCCAGTCCCAACCACTACGCCTTTGACTACAACGAACTGCAGCGGTTTGACATTGCACTGCGCACGTTGCCCGAGTCGGCCCACATCATCAACCGGCCTATTCAGATCTGGAATTCCCACCCGCTGCTGTTCTTTGCCATGGTTTCGGTCTTCTTGTTGCTGCTGTCGCATATTGGTTACCTGACTTACGCCATGCAGATCAAGCGGCGTGCAGCGTGCCAGACCGAGTCCGCCCTGCGCACCCTGAACCAGAGCCTGGAATCACGGGTGACCGAACGCACCGCGCAGCTGGGTCTGGCCAACGCCGAGTTGGAGCGCACCATCGACACCCTGTCGCTGGCGCAAGACGAAATCACCCGCCAGGAACGCTTCGCGTCACTGGGTTCCATGGTGGCCGGTGTGGCGCATGAACTCAACACCCCCATCGGCAACAGCCTGGTCGTGGCGACCACGCTGGAGCATGACACGGCCGAGTTTGTACAAGCCGTATCGGATGGAAGCGTGCGCCGATCGACGCTGCAGGACTACACCGAACGCTGCACCCTGGCAGCTTCCATGTTGGTGCGCAGCCTGGAACGCGCTGCCCAGTTGGTGCGCAACTTCAAGGATGTCGCGGTCGACCAAACCAGCGACCGGCGGCGGCGATTCAACTTAGCCCAGGGCATCGCCGAAGTCGTGCAGACCTTTGAAGCCGGGGCGCGTGGCGCCCTGCCCCAGGTGGTGGTCGATGTGCCGACCGAATTCGAGCTCGACAGCTACCCCGGCACACTGAGCCAGGTGCTGATCAACCTGCTGGAAAACGCGCGCATTCATGCATTTGCGGATCGGCCCATGGGCCAGGTGCGCATTGCGGCCGCACTGCTCGACGAGCACACGGTGCGCATCAATTTTGGCGACAACGGGGTTGGCATACCTGCGGCCGACCTGCCCCGCATCTTTGATCCTTTTTTTACCACCCGGCTGGGGCAAGGCGGTAGTGGCTTGGGGTCGTCCATCGTCTACCGCCTGGTAACCCAGACGCTGGGCGGGCGCATCAGCGTCAGCAGCGACACCGGGCGCGGAGCCATGTTCATCATCGACCTCCCCATGACCGCCCCCGAACACCTGGAGGATGAAACGGCGCACATCGCGCTGGCCGCCGCTGCGGTGGACGACGACGCCAACACAACCCCCTTGCACCTGCGCGACAACCTGCTGGATATTCGCGAACTGGTGGAAGCCAATGCCGCAGGCCTGGCCGCCTGCAACGCTACCGATGCCGACCGCCAGCGGCTGCGCAAGATATTCGATGCGCTCGATGCCGCCTTTGCTACCGATGATCTGGAAACACAGATTCAGCGCGACCTGGCCTTTCACATGGGCATCATCGAAGCCACGCACGACGCCGCCCTGCGCAAGGTCGGCAATGCCGTCTTGCAGTTGATGTATGGTCACATCCGGCGCAACCTGAGCACGCTCAGCCCCAACCCCGATCGCCGCGCCGCCCTGCGCCGCCAGCACCAGGCCATGTTCGACGCCATCATCCAAGGCAACCCCGAAGCCGCCAGCGCCGCCGCCGGCGACCACATGCGCTACGTGCGCGCCGAAGGTAAGCGCCCCCTGGTTGGGGAGGATGGCGGGGGGTAG
>JAYRUL010000066.1:0-14507 GCA_041919095.1 Rhodoferax sp.
CGGTATTTAAGTACCTGTCGGACGAGTACCCCAAAAACATTGGTGTTGTCTCCGGGGTGGTTGGTCTCGCGGGAGGTTTGGGAGGCTTCTTGCTCCCCATCATGTTCGGTGCACTGGTGGATCTGACGGGCATTCGGTCCAGCTGCTTCATGTTGATGTACGGCGTGGTCTGGGTGTCCTTGATCTGGATGTACTGGACTGAAGTACGTCGTGCTGACCCCACGGGCCAGTTGCCCAAAACCGCAGCATCTGCGGCCGTGTAACGCGTTTGCGATTGATTAGAGGAAAGAACCATGTCCAATCCAACTCCGGGCACCGATTCGGGTGCAGTGATCGCCGAATGGCGGCCTGAGGACGAAAGCTTTTGGCAAAGCACCGGCAGCAAAATTGCCTACCGCAACCTGTGGCTGTCCATTCCTGCCCTGTTTTGTGCCTTTGCCGTGTGGAGTATGTGGGGCATCATTACGGTGCAGATGTACAACTTGGGCTTCCCGTTTACCCAGGCTGAACTGTTTACGCTGACGGCCATTGCCGGCATTTCCGGTGCCACGATGCGGATCCCCTCGTCGTTTTTTGTGAGCCTGTCCGGCGGACGCAACGTTCTCTTCTTGACCACCGCCATGCTGCTGGCTCCCGCAGTGGGTACCGGCATCGTCTTGCAACATCCGGAATGGCCACTGTGGACGTTCCAAATGATGGCGCTGTGGTCGGGTGTGGGTGGCGGCAACTTCGCTAGCTCCATGTCCAACATCAGCACCTTCTTTCCCAAGCGATTGCAAGGCACGGCCTTGGGATTGAATGCGGGTCTGGGAAATTTTGGCGTTACTGCAGCCCAGATCATTGTTCCGCTGGTCATGACGGTGGGCTTATTGGGTGCCATGGGCGGTGATTCCATGGCGCTGCAAAAAGACAGTGGCTGGTTGTTCGGAAAAATCGCCGCTGGAACACCCACCTGGGTGCAAAACGCCGGGTTCACCTGGGCTGTTACGCTGGTTCCGCTGGCTGCCTTGATCTGGTTCGGCATGAACAACCTGAAGTCGATCGCGCCGGAATCCGGGCAGGTCATCAAATCTTTCATCAAGGTGACTTGGCTTTACACGCTGGCCTTCATTCCGTCGATTCTGGGTTTGTATCTGTACCTGCCGGCACCGACCGGCCTGGGAATCATCAGCATGTGGATTGCCGTGCCGCTGGACATCATCAGCGCGCTGATCATCATGCGTTTGGCGGCGTTTGGTCCCATGAAGGAAAGCATTTCCAAGCAGTTCGCCATCTTTCGCAACAAGCACACCTGGTCCCTGACGGCCTTGTATGTGGTCACCTTTGGCTCGTTCATCGGTTTTTCTATGGCCTTGCCACTGGCCATCACGGTGATTTTTGGCGATACCCACGTTTTTGACGCAGCCCGCAATGTGTGGGTGCACACCAAGAACCCCAATGCACCCTCGGCATTGCAGTACGCATGGATTGGCCCGTTTGTGGGGGCTGCCACCCGCCCCATTGGCGGATGGATTTCTGACAAGCTGGGCGGCTCCATCGTGACTCAGGTAGTGTCCGTTGTCATGGTGGGCGCTTCGATATACGGCGGATATGTAATGATGCAGGCTTACCATTCGGCCACCCCCGAAGCCCACTTTGCAGCGTTTATCGGCGTGTTCATTGTGTTGTTTGCCGCCACCGGTGTGGGTAACGGCTCTACATTTCGTACCGTGGGTGTGATTTTTGACCGCAGCCAAGCTGGGCCCGTATTGGGTTGGACCTCTGCTGTGGCTGCTTACGGTGCCTTCGTAGCGCCAGTACTCATCGGCCAGCAGGTCAAGGCGGGTACCCCAGAAGTGGCCATGTACGGATTTGCCGCTTTCTATTCCTTGTGCCTGGTGCTGAACTGGTGGTTCTATCTGCGCGCAGGCTCGGAAATCAAGAATCCGTAAGTCACAGCCAACAAACATTCATCGTTTTTTTAGGAGAAGCACATGAGCCACTTTCTGGATCGACTCAAGTTCTTCGATAAAGTCAAAGCGACTTTTTCGGGCAACCACGGAATCGTGACCAATGAAGACCGTCAGTGGGAGGACGTCTACCGTCACCGCTGGCAACATGACAAGGTGGTTCGTTCGACCCACGGTGTGAATTGCACGGGCGGTTGCTCGTGGAAGATCTTTGTCAAGAATGGGTTGGTTTCGTTTGAGATGCAGCAAACGGACTACCCGCGCACCCGCGATGACCTGCCCAACCACGAGCCCCGTGGTTGCCAGCGCGGTGCCTCATTTTCCTGGTATCTGTACAGCCCCCACCGGGTCAAGCATCCACTGATTCGTGGTCGCTTGCTGGAGCTTTACCGCACCGAGCGACGCAGTGGCAAGGATCCGGTTGAAGCCTGGGAAGCCATTCAAAAAGACGAAGCCAAACGCCAAAAGTACGTTGTCGTGCGGGGCTTGGGTGGCTTCGTGCGTTCCAACTGGGACGAGGTCAATGAAATCATTGCCGCGGCCAACGTTTACACCATTAAAAAATGGGGACCTGATCGCATTTTCGGTTTTTCGCCGATTCCCGCGATGTCCATGATCTCCTATGCAGCCGGTGCGCGTTACCTGTCGTTGATCGGTGGTGCCTGTGGTTCCTTCTACGACTGGTACTGCGACCTGCCTGCAGCTTCGCCTCAAACCTGGGGAGAGCAGACCGACGTCCCTGAAGCGGCCGATTGGTACAACTCCACCTACCTGATCATCATGGGTGCCAACCTTCCCATGACCCGTACCCCCGACGCCCACTTCGCAGCCGAAGTGCGTTACAAGGGTGCCAAGGTGGTTTCGCTCGCTCCCGACTATGCCGAGTATGTGAAGTTTGCTGATCTGTGGATGCCGGTACGCCAAGGCACCGACACTGCAGCCTTGATGGGTATGGCGCACGTGGCACTCAAAGAGTTCTACATCGACAAGCAAGACCCGTATTTCAGCCGCTACGCTCGCACGTACACCGACATGCCCATGCAGGTGGTGCTGCGTGCCCATGGCCAGGGTTATGTATCGGATCGCAATCTGCGTGCCTCGGATTTCGATGGCGCTTTGGGCGAGACGAACAACCCCGAGTGGAAGACCATCGTGTTCGACGAAAAGAGCAATCGCTTCGTTGCACCCAACGGTTCCATCGGTTTCCGCTGGGGCGAAGACGGCAAGTGGAACTTGTTGCCCAAGAACGCGGCCAGCCAAGAGGAAATCCAGGCGGAATTAACCTGCCTTGGCAAAGGCGGTGCCGTGGTGGTGTCGGTGGGCTTCCCCCACTTCAACGCGGGCGAGCCAGGCCTGATCTTCCGCAATGTACCGGCCCGCAAGATCACCCTGGCTGACGGCACGGAAGCGTTGGTCACCTCGGTGTTCGACATGATGATTGCCCAGCATTCCATCGACCGCGGTTTGGGTGGTGGCAATGTGGCCAAGTCTTACAACGACGACAGCGTGCCCTACACCCCCGCTTGGGCTGCCAAAGTCACGGGCGTCAAGTCTGCTGATATCGAACGAACTGGACGAGAATTTGCCGACAATGCGTCCAAGACTACGGGCAAGTCCATGGTCATCATGGGTGCCGCTATCAACCATTGGTACCACAACGACTTGACCTACCGGTCTGTCATGAACCTGCTGCACATTTGCGGATGCGTGGGTCAAAGCGGTGGCGGCTGGGCGCACTATGTGGGTCAGGAAAAGCTGCGCCCGCAAGCTGGTTGGGCACCCATCGCGTTTGCGCTGGATTGGCAGCGTCCTCCGCGCCACATGAACTCCACCTCGTACTGGTATTTCCATACGGACCAGTGGCGTTACGAGACCATCAACGCCGATGGGCTGCACGCCGAATCTGCCAAGGGCAAGTACAAGGGCTACAGCGTGGCCGATTACAACGTCGTGGCCACCCGCCTGGGCTTCTTGCCATCGGCACCGCACTTCAACAAGAATCCACTGGACATCGTGGCCGATGCCCAGAAGGCTGGCGCCACCGACGAAGCCGGTATTGCCAAGTACATGGTCGAGCAGCTTAAGTCGGGCAAGCTGGACGCGGCCTTTGCCGACCCGGATGCTCCCGAAAACTGGCCGCGCAACCTGTTCGTATGGCGTGGCAACCTGATCGGTACCTCGGCCAAAGGTCACGAGTACTTCCTCAAGCACCTGCTGGGCGCCCAGAACGGCGTGATGCAAGAGGGTGGTGACGGCAACAACACCAAGGAAGTGAAGTGGCACGAAAACGCTCCTGTGGGCAAGCTGGATCTGATGGTGGACATCAACTTCCGCCTCAACTCCACCGGTGCCTACTCCGACATCGTGCTGCCAACGGCCACCTGGTACGAGAAGCATGACCTGAACACCACCGATATGCACCCCTTCATCCACCCGCTGTCCGAAGCGGTTTCGCCGGGGTGGGATTCCAAGTCAGATTGGCAGATCTTCAAGATTTTGGCCAAACACTTCTCAGGCCTGGCCGCCAAGCACCTGGGTACCCGCAAGGACGTGGTTGCACTGCCCATGCAGCACGACTCCGCGTTCGAGCTGGCACAGCCCTACGGTGAAGTCAAAGACTGGAAGAAGGGCGAGTGCGAGCCGATTCCGGGAAAGACCATGCCGCTGCTCAAGGTGGTGGAGCGCGACTACGCAAGCGTGTACAACAAGTACATCGCCCTCGGTCCGTTGATGGTCAAGCTGGGCAACAACGTCAAGGGAATTGACTGGAACACCGAGCACGAGTACGAAGAGCTCAAGAGTCTGAACAAGACGGTGCGCGAGCCTGGTATTTCGTTTGGGATGCCTTCGCTGGAAGAAGACATTGCGGTGTGCGACTCCGTGATGCGCATGGCTCCGGAAACCAACGGTGAAGTGGCGCACAAGTCATGGACGTCGTTGTCCAAGAAAACGGGTATCGACCACCACCACCTGTATGCAGGGCGCCACGAGGACAAGATCACCTTCCGTGACATCCAAGCGCAGCCACGCAAGATCATTACGGCACCCACTTGGTCGGGGATCGAGTCGGAAACCGTGTCCTATACCGCTGGCTACACCAACATCCACGAGCACATTCCGTTCCGGACGCTGACGGGTCGCGCCCACTTCTACCAGGATCACGAATGGATGCTGGACTTTGGTGAAGGTCTGTGTGCCTACAAGCCACCGGTGGACTTGAAGGAACTCGAAAGCGTTCCGGCCTCGGTCAAGGCCAAGCCCCACCTGAACCTGAGTTGGATTACGCCGCACTCCAAGTGGGGCATCCACTCCAGCTACCAGGACAACCTGCGCATGCTGACGCTGTTCCGCGGTGGCCCTTATGTGTGGATCTCCGAAGATGACGCCAAGCAAGTCGGCATCGAGGATAACGACTGGGTTGAGGCGATCAACGGTAACGGCGCTACCGTGGCCCGTGCCGTGGTGTCGCAACGCGTGCCGCGCGGCATGGCCTTGATGTACCACGCCCAGGAAAAGAACGTCAACGTGCCGGGCTCCAATACCACCGGCAAGCGCGGCGGTATCTTGAACTCGGTGACCCGCATCATCATGAAGCCGACCAACATGGTGGGCGGCTATGCCCAACTGTCGTACTCGTTCAACTACTACGGCACGGTGGGTTGCCAGCGCGACACGATGGTGGCATTGCACAAGATCGCCGACAAGGACATCGATTGGCTGGAGCGTCCGCTCACACCCGAGCGCGAAGCCAAGCGCAATCCGCCCGGAATCGGCCCCCGCTAAGCGACGAAGACATTAGGAGAACACTATGAAAGTACGCGCACAATTTGCCTTTGTCTTCAACCTGGACAAATGTATTGGTTGCCATACCTGCTCCGTCACCTGCAAGAACGTCTGGAGCAATCGGAAAGGTGTGGAGTACGCCTGGTTCAACAACGTCGAGTCCAAGCCGGGCATTGGCTACCCTAAGCAATGGGAAAACCAGGAGCAGTGGAAGGGCGGCTGGGAGCTGAAGAACGGCAAAATCGAGCTTAAGGCCGGCGGCCGTGGCTCCAAACTGCTCAACATCTTCGCCAACCCGGACATGCCCCAGATTGACGACTACTACGAGCCATTCACCTACGACTACGCGCACCTGCAAAATGCGCCGCTGTCCGAGGCTGCTCCCACGGCACGTCCGCGTTCGTTGATCGACGGCAGCCGCATGGAGAAGATCACCTGGGGTCCGAACTGGGAAGACGACCTGGCCGGTGAGTTCGCCAAGCGCTCTGTAGATGCCAACTTCAAGAACATCGAGAAGGAAATCTACAAACAGTTTGAGAACACCTTCCACCTCTACCTGCCGCGTATTTGCAACCACTGCCTGAACCCCGCGTGTGTGGCATCGTGCCCTTCGGGCTCGCTGTACAAGCGCGAGGAAGACGGCATTGTGCTGGTAGACCAGGATAAGTGCCGCGGTTGGCGCATGTGCGTGACCGCTTGCCCTTACAAGAAGGTGTTCTACAACTGGGAATCGGGCAAGGCCGAGAAGTGCATCGGCTGCTTCCCCCGTGTCGAGTCCGGCATGCCCACGGTGTGCTCGGAGTCCTGCGTGGGCCGTATCCGGTACAACGGCATCATGCTTTACGACGCAGACCGAATCGAAGAGATGGCCAGCACCACCAACGAGCAGGACCTGTACGAAGCGCAGTGCAAGATCTTCTTGGATCCGAACGATCCCAAGGTGATCGAGGCTGCACGCCGCGACGGGGTGCCAGAAGATTGGATCGAAGCGGCTCGCAAATCGCCGATCTGGAAGATGGCCATGGACTGGAAAATTGCTTTCCCGATCCACCCAGAATTCCGTACCCTGCCCATGGTGTGGTACGTGCCGCCGCTCTCGCCGGTGCAGTCGCAGATCGACCAGGGCAACCTGCCCACGGAGGCAGACGGTTGCATTCCGAAGTCCGATGTGCTGCGTTTGCCCATGAAGTACCTGGCCAACCTGTTGACCGCCGGAGACGAAAAGCCGATCCGTTCCTCGCTCAACCGCATGATTGCGATGCGCTCTTACATGCGATCCGTCCATGTGGAAGGCAAGCCTGATACTCGCGCGTTGGATGCAGTCGGAATCTCGGAAGACACCGCCAAGGAAATGTACCGTTACCTGGCTATTGCCAACTATGAAGACCGCTTTGTGATCCCCACGGGTCACGAGGAACTCAGCCTGGACGACGCCTACGGCTTCCAGGGGCAGAACGGCTTCACCTTTGGCAACGACAACGCACGCGGCGTTTCCAAGATCACCCTGTTCCCACGCCGTCGCAAAGACACGGATGCCGACTCCAAGCAGTTGGCACCGGATGCCGACGGTCGCGGATAGGAGCACGACATGGCAGTCAATTTCTACAAGGCCATGTCATTGCTCCTGGAGTACCCCTCACAGGAGCTCTGCGACAATCTTGGGGCATTGAAGGATGCAGTTGTCGGCTGCGATTCGATCGATGCGACAGAGCAAGGTGTCATTCTGAAACTGATTGATCACCTGCATTCGTCCGATGTGATCGCATTGCAAGAAAACTATGTCAAGACCTTTGACCTGGTTGCTGAACACAGCCTCCATTTGACCCACCATCTGTTTGGCGATGACAAGAATCGTGGCCCGGCCCTGATTGACCTGACGGAGATGTACAAGGAATATGGGTTGGACCAGTCGTCCAACGAATTGCCCGACTACCTCCCGTTAGTGTTGGAATTTGCCTCGCAATTGGAAGACAGCGAAGCGCGGGTGTTCCTTGCCGATACGTCAAAGATCACACGGGTGCTGGCGGACAACCTCGACAAGGTTGAAAGCCCCTACGCCCCATGCATTCGTCTCATCGAGAAACGCGGCAGCATGCTTGCACTGGCTGACGCATAAGGAGATCAATATGACCCTGCATAACTTTATTTTTGGTGTCTACCCGTACATTGCACTGGTGACGTTCTTTTTGGGTAGCTGGCTGCGCTTTGACAATGAGCAGTACACGTGGAAGAGCGACTCCAGCCAGTTGCTGTCCAAATCGGGCATGCGCTTGGGAAGCAATCTGTTCCACATTGGTGTTCTGGCTATTTTTGGAGGTCACTTTGTGGGCTTGTTGACGCCACACGCCGTGTTTTTGGCGATGGGTGTTTCCGATATGGCTCACCAATATGTGGCGATCGTTGCCGGTACGGTCTTCGGACTTTCGGCATTGCTGGGTGGCATCATTCTGTGGGTGCGCCGTATGTTCAATCAGCGCGTCTCTGCCACCAGTCGTGGTTCTGATAAGTTTGTCCTGACTTGGTTGATGCTCACACTGATTTTGGGACTGAGCACCATACCGTTCTCACTGGGTCACGCATCCAAAGGGGATGCCAGCGTCATGATTGCCTTGGCCGAATATGTACAGAGCATCGTGAAGTTGAACCCACAGCCGAGCCTGTTGGACAGTGTGGATCCGGTCTTCAAGGCACACATGTTTTTTGGCATGACCGTGTTCTTGGTGTTTCCTTTCACCCGTCTGGTTCATATCTGGAGCGCGCCGATTGGTTATCTGGGCCGCGCCTACCAAATCGTGCGTTCCAAGCGCGTTTGATCGCCAGTTAGGTCTAACACCACGGAGTCAAGCGGCGGTTCAGCCGCTTGACTCTTTTTTTTGGCGCATCGGGCTGAAAACTACACATCTCTTGCTGTAGCCATAAGTCCCGCGAACCCCACAAAGACGCCGCCGGTCACACGATTGAACCAGCGCAATACGCGCGGGCGTTGCAAGTACATGGACAGCCGGTCGCCGCTAAGGGCATACACAAAGTACCAAGCGACTTCGATGGCGGTGAAAGTCATCAACAGGATCGCAAACTGTGGCAACTGCGGCTGCTCAATTCGGATGAACTGCGGGAAGAATGCCGCGGCGAACAAAATGGCCTTTGGGTTGCTAGCCGCTACCAAGAATCCCTGTCGGTAGGCCCGACGAAAGACTTCTGCAGGGCTTTCACCGTCGTTCGATGATTCGTCCGGATAGTCCGTTTCCGACTGCGACGCAGGTTGCGTAGGCGTATTCCAGCATTTGAAGCCCAGGTACGCGAGGTACGCAGCACCTGCCAGCCTCAAGGTGTCAAAGACAGCAGGAAACGACTGAAGCATGGCACCTAGACCAGCGGCCGACAGGCTCATCATGGCCAAGAGGGCTGTCATGCAACCGGCCATCGCACGTACGGCTGCGCCCACGCCAAAGCGCGCGCTGGTGGTCATGACGTACAGCATGTTCGGTCCCGGAGTGGCCGACACAAAGAACGTCATCACTACGAACAGCCACCATGTACTCCATGTCATGCTTGGTTCCCATCGTTTCAACAAGTCGATGAAGGCTACCAGAGTCTTCTTCCGGTGCAGGATCGCACGCTTACCCGGGCGTTTGCGCAGGGGGTCCCTGCCGGCGGTATTCCGCTGGAGTCTGTCCAGTCCATTGGCGAAAGGCACGGATGAAGCTCTTTTCGTTCTGAAATCCTGCAGCCTGCGCCACCTGCTTGATGGGGCGTTTGCTGCGATTGAGTAGCTCCTGCGCTCGGGTGCGTCGCACCTCATCTTTCAAACCTTGTAGCGTAGCTCCCTCATCTCTGAGCTGTCGGTGCAGGGTTCTTGCCGAGAGATGTAACTTGGCTGCCAGATCGACCGCGTTGTGGATTCGGTGCGTTTCGCTTGCGAGCACATGGAGTACGCGCTGAACCAGCAGTCGATCGCGTCGGTATTGCAGGACCGTGAGTGGCAAAGCGTGTTGCAGCATTTGATGGAGCGCCTGCTCGTCGCGCCGAAGCGGCAAGTTCAGGTATCGGGCATCAAACCGGATGCATGCGGTCTCCCCACCAAACTGCGTCGCATCTGAAAAAAGAATTGAATACACCCAAGCATGTGCCGGTGCTTCGAACGGGAAAGAGCACCCCACAATCGGAATGCGGGAGTCGATCAACCAGCAACCCAGGCCGTGCACATTGCGCAGGACGGACAGCAGGCAGAACTCGCGCAGTGCACCCAAGCAAACCGCTTCGGTGATACTGATCGAAGCCACACTACCGTCAACGTCCACTGACAGCTGGAGATCATTCGTCAACAGGCCATGGTGGCGACACCAGCGTTTGAGTGCAATACCCAGTGTTGGTGCGCTGATTGAAGCACGTGCAAGCATTCCATAGCTTCCCCATGGCAAGCGGCGACCAAACCAGCCCAAGGCTTCGTCATCCAGTTCGCGCATGGCCGTGCCGGACAGTAGTTCCATCTGCTTAGCGGTAATGCAGGCTGCTACTTCTTTTAGCTCAGCTGGCGTAATCTGTGCCATAGCCAGCGCTCGGGCGGGGTCCTGACCGTAGCGACTGTAGGCCTCCAAAATCGCATGAACAAAAGCCATGGGGGTGGCGGCTGTCGGTAATTTCACACGCACAGGGGGCATTGTTTCAGGCATGCCTTATTGTGGCGTGATTTGCAACCTAACTGGCTGTCCAGCCGAACTCGGACCGCTGGAAAATGCAACCAATCATCCGTCTCGATTGGAGTGCCCATGCCCATTCTGGAATCCCAACTCAACGTTCGTTCCAGCGAATTTCAAGCCAACGCCGCCGCCATGCGTGCCCTGGTCGCTGACCTTAACACCCAGATCGACAAAGCGGCTATGGGCGGTGGCGAGTCCGCCCGTGCCAAGCACACTGCCCGTGGCAAGCTGCTGCCGCGTGAGCGTGTGCACAACCTGCTCGACCCTGGCACCCCGTTCCTGGAGATCGCGCCTCTGGCGGCCATGGGCATCTACAAGGACCCGGACGGCAGCGATGCCGCGCCCAGCGCGGGGGTGGTAGCCGGCATTGGTCGGGTGAGCGGCGTGGACTGCATGATCGTGTGCAACGATGCCACCGTCAAAGGTGGCTCCTACTTTCCGCTCACGGTCAAGAAGCACTTGCGGGCCCAGGAAATCGCAGCGCAAAACCGCTTGACCTGCATCTACCTGGTGGACTCGGGCGGTGCCAACCTGCCCACGCAGGACGAGGTGTTTCCCGATCGCGAGCACTTTGGCCGCATTTTCTACAACCAGGCCAACATGAGCGCCCAGGGCATTGCCCAGATCGCCGTGGTCATGGGTTCGTGCACGGCGGGTGGTGCCTATGTACCGGCCATGTCGGACGAGACCATCATCGTCAAGAACCAAGGCACCATCTTCCTGGGTGGCCCGCCTCTGGTGAAGGCTGCTACGGGTGAGGTGGTAAGCGCAGAAGACCTGGGCGGAGGCGACGTGCACACGCGCCTTTCCGGCGTGGCCGATCATCTGGCGCAAAACGATTTGCATGCGCTCTCCATTGCCCGCACCGCCATTGCCAATCTGAATAAAAAGAAGCCGCTAGCCCCCGCATTGCAAGCGCCGGTTGCTCCTAAATTCGCAGCAGACGAGCTGTACGGCATCATCCCCACAGACACCCGCAAGCCCTTTGATGTGCGCGAGATCATTGCCCGCATCGTCGACGGCAGCGAATTCCACGAGTTCAAGCCGCGTTTTGGCACCACCCTGGTCACCGGTTTTGCCCATATTGAAGGCATGCCCGTGGGCATCATCGCCAACAACGGCATTTTGTTCAGCGAGTCGGCTCTGAAGGGGGCGCACTTCATCGAACTGTGCTGCCAGCGCAAGATCCCTCTCATCTTCTTGCAGAACATCACCGGCTTCATGGTGGGGCGCAAGTACGAGAACGAGGGCATTGCCCGCAACGGTGCCAAGATGGTCACCGCCGTGGCCACGGCCAATGTGCCCAAGTTCACCATCATCATCGGTGGCAGTTTTGGTGCCGGCAACTACGGCATGTGCGGGCGCGCCTACAGCCCACGCTTCTTGTGGATGTGGCCCAACGCGCGCGTCAGCGTCATGGGTGGCGAGCAGGCTGCCAGCGTGTTGGCTACGGTGCGCCGTGATGGCATCGAGGCCAAAGGTGGCAGTTGGAGTATGGAAGAAGAAGAGGCGTTCAAGACCCCCATTCGCCGCCAGTACGAAACGCAGGGCCACCCCTATTACGCCACCGCCCGCTTGTGGGACGACGGCATCATAGACCCGGCCGACACGCGCCGCGTGCTGGCACTCGGGTTGAGCGCAGCGCTGAACGCGCCGATCGAAGACGTGAAGTTTGGTGTGTTCCGGATGTAATGGGAGTCGATGAAATGTTTGAAAAAATCCTCATTGCCAATCGCGGTGACCAGCCGCAAAGCGGCGCAGCGGCGCAGCCAAATTGCATGGTGCGCGTAGCGCACGCAGGCGATTTTTCCGCGATGGAGACACGACATGTTTAAGAAGATCCTCATTGCCAATCGCGGAGAAATCGCCTGCCGCGTCGCTGCCACTGCTCGACGCCTTGCTGTGAAGACCGTGGCCGTGTACTCCGATGCCGACGCGGGCTCCAAGCACGTAGCCGCTTGTGATGAATCTGTTCACATCGGCGGCAGTGCGCCCAAGGACAGCTATCTGCGCTGGGAGCGCATCATCGAGGCCGCCCAGACCACCGGTGCACAGGCCATCCACCCCGGCTACGGATTCCTGAGCGAGAACGAAGACTTTGCCCAGGCCTGTGCCAGGGCCGGACTGGTTTTCATCGGCCCGCCTGCCTCCGCCATCAAGGATATGGGCCTCAAGGCTGAATCCAAGCGCCTGATGGAAGCCGCCAATGTGCCCCTGGTGCCCGGTTACCACGGTGCCAACCAGGACCCGGCGCTGCTGCAGGCCGAGGCAGACCGCATTGGCTACCCCGTGCTAATCAAGGCCAGCGCGGGCGGCGGTGGCAAGGGTATGCGTGCGGTGGACCAATCGGAAGATTTCGCGGCGGCGTTGGCGTCCTGCAAGCGCGAGGCCATCAACAGCTTTGGCGATGACGCCGTGCTGATTGAGAAGTACGTGCAGCGCCCGCGCCATATCGAAATCCAGGTCTTTGGCGACACCCACGGCAACTACGTCTATTTGTTTGAGCGCGACTGCTCGGTGCAGCGCCGCCACCAGAAGGTGCTGGAAGAGGCCCCCGCACCCGGCATGACCGAAACCCTGCGCCACCAGATGGGCGAGGCCGCCGTGGCCGCCGCCCGTGCCGTGAAGTACGTCGGTGCCGGCACGGTGGAATTCATCGTCGAACAGCCCGGCGGCTATGACGCGCCCGAGGCCATGAAGTTCTATTTCATGGAGATGAATACCCGCTTGCAGGTGGAGCACCCGGTAACGGAAGCCATCACCGGTCAGGATCTGGTGGAGTGGCAACTGCGCGTGGCCAGTGGCGAAGCACTGCCGCTGCGTCAGGACGAGCTGCGCATCCAGGGCCACGCCATCGAGGCCCGCATCTGCGCCGAGAACCCCGACAACAACTTCCTGCCCGCCACCGGCACGCTGCATGTCTATGCCCAGCCCACCTGCACCACGTTTGCGCGCGCGGACCACGGCGTGCGCATCGACGCCGGTGTGCGCGAAGGCGACACCATCAGCCCCTTTTACGACTCCATGGTGGCCAAGCTCATCGTGCACGGTGCCACGCGCGAGCAGGCCCTGGCACGGCTGGACGCCGCCCTGGCGCAAACGCACATCGTGGGGCTGGCGACCAATGTGCAGTTTCTGCGCCACGTCACCACCTGCGCCGCCTTCGCCCAGGCCAAGCTGGACACGGCACTGATCCAGCGCGAAAGCGCAGCCTTGTTCGCTCAGGAAAAGGTCGGCCTGCGCATGGCGACCGCCGCCATGGTGGCCGAGATGTTGGTCAGCGAGAGTCGCCTGGCCGCGCAGGCCGATGCAAGCGGCTGGATCGACCCCTGGGCCCAGCGCGACGGCTGGCGCTCGCACGGTGCGTCCAACCGGGACTTCATGCTGGAGTTCCATGGCGAGCCGCACACCGCCCAATTCACCCGCCTGCACGACGGCGGCCTACAACTCACGGTTGACAGCCACACCGCCGCACTGCACTACACGCCAGTAGCCGGTGGTGCGCTGGATGTGCGCTATGGCGATCTGCGCACCCAGGTGCATTTGTACAAGAAAGGTGAAGTGGCCCACGTATTTACTGCGCAAGGCGCTACACAAGTTGTTGCAATCGACGCGCTGGCCCACTCCGGTGACGCCCAGACGGAAGGCGGTCGGCTGACGGCACCCATGCCGGGTAAGGTAGTGTCCTTCGCTGTCAAGGCCGGTGACGCCGTGAAAAAGGGGCAACCTCTGGCGGTGATGGAAGCCATGAAGATGGAGCACACCATTGCCGCGCCCGCCGATGGCACGGTGGCCGAACTGCTCTACGCCCCCGGCGACCAGGTGACCGAAGGCGCAGAGCTGCTCAAGCTTGCCACGGCCTGAGTGCCAAGCCGGGAGAGAAACCCGGCGAAGCAGCACGGCAGTTGGGAGATACTTGGCGGCAGTTTTCGCATCGGTTTTCCCTTTTGTTCCAGAACCTGAACCCACGGAGTCGCCCATGAGCAAGCAAACCAAGTACCTGTTGTCCGAAGACCAGATGCCGCGCCACTGGTACAACATCCAGGCCGACCTGCCCCAGGCCGCGCCTGCGGTG
>JAYRUL010000067.1:0-14470 GCA_041919095.1 Rhodoferax sp.
CCGCTCAGCGTTGTCGCCACAACCTCAACTACTGGCAGTTTGGTGACTATCTGGGCATTGGTGCGGGCGCGCACAGCAAGCTCAGTTTTGCGCACCGCGTGGTGCGCCAGGTGCGTTGGCGCGATCCGCTGCGCTACATGGATCAGGCCTTGGCGGGACAGGCGTTGACCCACAGCGACGAGGTCGCCCGCGCTGAACTTCCGTTCGAGTTCATGCTCAATGCCCTGCGATTGCGCCATGGGTTCGGGCTGCGTGACTTCACGGAGCGCACCGGTTTGCCGCTCTCGGCCATTGCAGCCGGTCTGCAGGAGGCTGAGCGCAAGGGGCTGATCGAACGTGACTTCTCCCGTGTGCGGCCCACCCAGCGGGGTTTTGATTTCCTAAGTGACTTGCAGGCTATTTTCCTGTCCAATCCTTGATCGGGGCTGCCAGGGCGCGGCACTTGAAAGAAGGCTTGAATCATGTTTTCGGTCTACGGCAAGGCGGGTAGGGTGTTTCGCGGTGCGATGGAAGAACTGCGCCAGGTCGGGCGGGTGGCGCGCGCGGATCGCGCCCAGGCGGTGTTCCCATTGGGTTTTGATCCGGACGACCAAAACCCCGCCCTGCCCAGGGGAACCGAAACCCCCGTGCGTGACGCCGCGCACCGCACCGCCGTGGCTGCCTACGCGGATGTCGCCCATCCGCACCTGCCGCGCCAGCCACTGACGCGCGTGGATGCCGTCATGAGCACGAACGTTTTCACCGTACCCGACCATGCCACCTTGGGCGACGCATGGGCTTTGCTGGCCAGCCACAAAATAGGGCAGGCACCGGTGGTCAATGCCCAGGGCGTGCTGGTGGGCTTGATCTCGCGCGCAGACTTGTTGCGATCCGACCGCCTGCCCGGGCCGGATGCCCACGCCCTGGCCTGGCACGCCTTGCTGCTGCAGGCGGTTACGGAGGCCATGTGGTCCCCCATCCCCAGCGCTGCGGCCGATACCGACATTCGCCGCGTGGCGCGGGTTTTGCTGGACACCGGCATGCCGGGACTGCCGGTGGTGGACGATGCTGGCCAGGTGCGTGGATTTGTCTCGCGCACCGACATCCTGCGCGCCGTGGTGGCTGATCCCCCACTGGATTTGTGGACCTGAGTCGCGTCAGCCGCACGCCAGGGCTTTTGCGCTATCCTCACCGGTTCCCCCATTGCAGGCTTTTGAAACCATGGCAGGACTGACCGCCGGGGCACCGATGCCCGAAAACATCACGGTACACGGCCAATCGCGCACACTCGAGGTGGCCTTTTCCGACGGCAAGGTGTTTCGCCTGCCTTTCGAGCTGATGCGGGTGTACTCGCCCTCGGCCGAAGTCAAGGGCCATGGCCCGGGGCAGGAGACCCTGCAAACCGGCAAGCGCCTGGTCGGTGTCGACGAGATTGTGGCAGTGGGCAACTACGCCATCCAACCCAAATTCTCCGATGGGCACGATAGCGGCATTTTTTCCTGGGACTACCTGTACTTTCTGGGCGACAGCCAGGAGGCACTATGGCAGGACTACGAAAAACGCCTGGCCGATGCGGGACTGGATCGCGACGCGCCCATGCAACCCAAGCCGGCCGGCTCGTGTTCCAGTCATTGAGTCACTATAAAAACGATAGCTGGCTACGCAATACCTGCGGGGGCTAGAGGCCTATTTGGCACCTAAATTTATGACAAACACCCATTTTGGTTTTGAAACGGTAGACGAATCCGAAAAAGCCCAGCGCGTGCGCGGCGTTTTTGATTCGGTGGCATCCAAATACGACGTGATGAACGATCTCATGTCCATGGGCCTGCACCGCGCCTGGAAGGCCTACACCGTGATGGTGGCGAACCTGCAAGCGGGTGACCGGGTACTGGACATCGCCGGGGGTACCGGGGACCTAGCCCTGGCTTTCGCCAAGAAGGTTGGTAGCACGGGCACCGTGGTGCATACCGATATAAACGAAGCCATGCTGCGGACCGGCCGCGACCGGCTGCTCAACCAAGGAATGGTGCTCCCGACCCTGGTTTGCGACGCCGAAAAACTCCCCTTCGGAGATGGGCATTTCGACCTGGTCAGCGTGGCGTTTGGTTTACGCAACATGACGCACAAAGAGCTTGCATTGGCCGAAATGCAGCGGGTACTCAAACCTGGTGGTCGCTTGTTGGTGCTGGAGTTCTCGAAAGTGGCGGCCCCTTTGGAAAAGGCCTATGACTGGTATTCCTTCAAGATTTTGCCCAAGATCGGACAGCTGGTAGCGGGTGACGCAGCAAGCTACCAGTACCTGGCCGAGTCCATTCGCATGCATCCTGGGCAGGCCGAGCTCAAGGCCCTCATGCACAAAGGGGGATTCGGACATGTGGACTACCACAACATGACTGGCGGTATCGTGGCATTGCATGTTGGAATTAAGTGCTGAGTGTGTGGGTTGACTTGGGCTTGAATAAGCCCAGCAACGCCCAACCTAGCTGGAAACCAAATTTTGATGGAGTGAAGCAATGAAGTTCTGGACCGTGGCCCTGGTGGTACTGATGGGACTGGCGGGTGTGGATGCCGAGGCGAGCAAGCGATTAGGCGGTGGCAAGTCGGTCGGTCGCCAATCGTCCAACGTGACGCAGCGCGATGCCACGCCGCCTCCTGCTGCTCCCACGCAAAACGCAACAACCGCGACCAAACCTGCTGCACCCGCCGCACCGGCGGCTGCCCAACCCAAACGACCTTGGGGGGCCATGCTGGGAGGTCTGGCTGCGGGCTTGGGGTTGGCATGGCTGGCCAGTTCGCTTGGTTTGGGCGAGGGCATGGGGCAAATCTTGATGCTGGCCTTGCTGGCACTGGTGGTGTTTGGTGTCGTGCGCTGGTTCATGAGTCGGCGTAACGCATCGGCACCGCCCGCCACTCCGTTTGCCTTCCAGGGGGCGGGTGCTGGTGCTGCACCTGCAAAGGAATACCGCCCCGAAAACGTGGGAAATGATGCGTCCGCGCGCCCTTGGGAGCGCACCAGCATGGCCTTCGAAGCGGGTAATGCCGCCAAGCAAGGGGGTTCCATCATTGGCTCGGGCTTGCAAGGCGCTCAGAACTGGGGCATCCCAGCGGGCTTTGATACCGATGGATTCCTGTCGGCCGCGAAAGCGAACTTTGTGACCTTGCAAGCCGCATGGGACCGGGCTGACATCTCCACCCTGCGCTCCATGATGACGGACGGCATGGTCGGAGAAATCCAGAACCAGTTGGCCGAGCGCGAACGTGCGCAAGGTGCGTCTGGCAACAAGACGGAAGTCGTGATGTTGGAAGCCCGCCTGCTGGGAATCGAACAGACCCCCATGGAGTACATGGCCAGCGTCGAGTTTTCCGGCATGATTCGGGAAGAACCTTCGGCTGGACCCAACCCGTTCCGCGAGGTCTGGAACATGACCAAGCCAGCCGACGGTAGCCGTGGCTGGCTGGTAGCTGGCGTTCAAGCGCTGCAGTAATCTGGCCACAGGCCATAATCGGGGACTATGGTCACACAGTCCCCGTTTTCCGTTCTGGAGGGCATGCTCCAGAGCCTGAACCTTCCCCTGGAGCCACCCACCTGGGCCGTGGAAGAGCTTCACCGCCGCTTGGTCCTCTTGCTCAACCATGTCGTGATGCAAGAGCCTCAGGCGCAAGAGCGACTGGCGCGCCAAAAGGGGCGCATCGTACTGGTGCGCTGGCGTGTGTTTACCTTCAAGATCGTCGTCACGCCGGCGGGCTTGTTCGACGTGGCACCGGCCGATGCTGCGGCAGACTTGCAATTGGAAGTGACCGAGCAGTCGCCCCTGTCCATTGCCCAAAGCGTGATGCAAGGGGAAAAACCCGCTGTACGCATTGAAGGCGATGTGCAGCTGGCGGCCGAGGTGAACTGGCTGGTGGACCATCTGCGCTGGGATGTGGAAGAAGACCTGTCGCGCTTGATGGGCGACGCCCCCGCCCATGCACTGATGCAGGCGGTGTCATCCATGGTTGCGGCTTTGCGTCAGTTTGTGGCGCGGCGTTGAGGACATCGCCCCCGTGAAACGCCTGCATCGCAGCTTTTTTATTGCCTGGGTGGTGTTCCGCTACGGGTTGGACGAACTGGTTCTGAACGGGTTTCAGAACCCTTGGCTGTCGCGTCTGGCGCGTTGGCTCACCCTAGGCCGCACCTTGCGCGACCCGCGTGGCGTGCGGTTGCGCGAGGCCTTGGAATGTCTGGGCCCGATTTTTGTGAAGTTCGGTCAGGTACTGTCCACGCGGCGCGACCTGATGCCGGTCGATATTGCCGACGAACTGGCCAAGCTGCAGGACCGCGTCCCGCCCTTTGCGACAGATATCGCCATTGCCACCATCGAGCGCTCGCTGGGTAAGCCGCTGACCAGTATCTTTGAGTCGTTCGAGCGCGAACCGATCGCCAGCGCATCCATTGCCCAGGTGCATTTTGCCGTCCTGCGTGACCGCAAAGGGGTTCTGCGGGATGTGGCCGTGAAGGTGCTGCGCCCTGGCATGACCGCAGCCATTGAGAAAGATTTGCGCCTCATGCGCATGATGGCCGGTTGGATGGAGGGCCTGTCCGTGGATGGCCGCCGCCTGCGCCCGCGTGAGGTCGTGGCCGAGTTTGACAAGCACTTGCACGACGAATTGGACCTGGTCCGTGAAGCCGCCAGCGCTGCGCAGTTGCGCCGCAATATGGAGGGGCTGGACCTGGTGCTGGTGCCCGAGATGTATTGGGACTATTGCCGCACCGATGTGCTGGTGATGGAGCGCATGCAGGGGGTGCCGATCAGCCAGGTGGAGCGCCTGCGCGAGGCAGGTGTCGACATCCCCAAGTTGGCACGCGACGGGGTCACCATCTTCTTTACCCAGGTCTTTCGCGATGGGTTCTTCCATGCCGACATGCATCCGGGCAATATCCAGGTCAGCATCGCGCCGGAAACATTCGGCCGGTACATCTCCCTTGACTTTGGCATTGTTGGCACGCTCACCGAGACCGACAAGGAGTACCTGGCGCAAAACTTTGCTGCCTTCTTCCGCCGGGACTACAAGCGCGTAGCCGAACTGCATATCGAATCGGGTTGGGTGCCCCGCAATACCCGGGTGGATGAGCTGGAGGCTGGAGTGCGCGCGGTTTGCGAACCCTACTTCGACCGCCCACTCAAGGAAATCTCGCTGGGCATGGTGTTGCTGCGGCTGTTTCAGACGTCACGGCGTTTCAATGTGGAGATCCAGCCGCAGTTGGTGCTGCTGCAAAAAACCCTGCTCAACATCGAGGGACTGGGGCGCGAGCTCGACCCCGACCTCGATCTGTGGGCTACGGCCAAACCGTTTCTGGAAAAGTGGATGTTGTCGCAGATGGGGCCGCAACGCTTGGTTGATGCACTCAAGGCCCAGGCGCCGCACTACGCCAAGCTGCTGCCCGAATTGCCGCAGTTGATTACCGCCTACCTGCGCGATGGTGGGGCGCAAAGCAATCCGGTACTTTTGGAGTTGTTGGCCGAGCAACGGCGGACCAACCGGTTGTTGCAGGGGATCATCTATAGTTCGGTCGGTTTTGCACTGGGCCTGCTGGCCATGCAAGTGTTGGTACGCGTGCGCCTGTTCTAGCTTCACGCGGTTGCTTTCTTGAGGGGACATTACTGTGCTGTTAGCGCTGGTCTTTGCGTATTTGCTGGTCACCATTGCCATCGGTCTCTTTGCGGCCAAGCGGGTCAAGAACACGGCTGACTTTGCCGTGGCGGGGCGCAACCTGCCGTTGATCATGATCGTGACCACCACGTTTGCCACGTGGTTTGGTTCCGAGACGGTGCTGGGCATTCCGGCCAAATTCGTCAACAGCGGTCTCAATGGCGTGGTGGAGGATCCTTTTGGTGCCGGCACCTGCTTGATTCTGGTCGGGGTGTTTTTTGCGGCCCGGCTGTACAAAATGAATCTGCTGACCATCAGCGACTACTACCGTGAGCGGTACGGGCGTTCGGTGGAGGTGATTTGCTCCATCATCATCATGTTGAGTTACCTGGGCTGGGTTTCGGCACAAGTTACTGCATTGGGGCTGGTTTTTAATTTGCTGTCCAACGGTGCAATTTCCATTCCCATGGGCATGGTGCTGGGTGTGGTTTCCATCCTCGCCTATACGCTCTTTGGGGGCATGTGGTCGGTGGCGATCACGGACTTCATCCAGATGATCATCCTGGTCGGTGGATTGGCCGTCCTGGCCGTGTTTGCGGGGCACCAAGCAGGCGGCGCGGACAAGGTGATTGCCTTTGCCATGGATAAAGACCTGTTCCGGTTCTGGCCCGAACCCAGCTTTACCGATATCGCGTTCTTCTTTGCGGCTGCGATCACCATGATGCTGGGCTCCATTCCGCAGCAAGACGTTTTTCAGCGGGTCATGTCAGCCAACAGCGCACAGTCCGCCTCGCGTGGACCGGTCATTGGCGGGGTGCTCTATATTCTGTTTGCCTTTGTCCCCATGTTTTTGGTGGCCAGTGCCTTGATCATCATGCCTGAGCAGGTGCAGGTCTTGCTCAAGGACGATCCACAAAAAGTGCTGCCGACGTTGGTGTTGGAGCGCATGCCGTTTTTCATGCAGGTCCTCTTCTTTGGCGCGCTGCTCTCGGCCATCAAGTCGACCGCTTCTGCGACGCTGCTGGCACCTAGCGTCACCTTTACCGAGAACATCTGGCGTCAGTTCCGGCCCTTCAAGTCGGATCGCCAGGAATTGCGGACCATGCGGATCACCGTGCTGGTGTTCAGCGCCTGTGTGCTCGTGTACGCCATCCAGATGCAGGGTACTTCGATCTACGAAATGGTGTCCGGTGCGTACCAAGTCACATTGGTCGGGGCGTTTGTTCCGCTGGTGGCGGGGTTGTATTGGGGTCGGGCCACGACCCAGGGCGCCATCTTCTCGATCGTGTTGGGGGTTTTGACCTGGTTGTTGTTCTTGTATACCCCCGCAGGGGTTGCGTTTCCGGCACAACTGGCCGGCTTGGTGGCAGGCATCGTGGGCATGATTCTGGGTTCCATCGGTCCCCAGACATTGGCCAACCAGCGTGCGCCGCATCACAAATTGCCAGGGCTGGGTTAAGCGTTCGCCAAGCAGTGAAGGGGGTGTGGTAGCCCCGCTTCTATAATCAAAGGTTTTTGCAACTTTGCTGCTGCGGACCCCATCATGCCAATTTACGCCTACAAGTGCGACGCCTGCGGATTTGCCAAGGACGTTCTGCAAAAGGTTTCCGATGCGCCCTTGGAAGTATGCCCAAGCTGCTCCCAAAGCGCGTTTCGCAAGCAGCTGACCGCCGCAGGCTTTCAGCTGAAAGGTTCCGGCTGGTACGTTACGGATTTTCGCGGTGGCAGCAGCGCAGCAGCGGGCAAGGAGCCTGATGCCGGTGCCGCCACAGAGGCTCCCAAGCCTGCAGCCACCGACACAGCCGCGGCGTCGGCGACGAGCGCAACCCCGGCAAACTCTGCAACAACTGCACCTGCATCCTCCAGTTCGACCTGATACGACCGCTTCTTTTCCAAGGAACCCCACGGTGCCAATCAAGAAATACATGCTCACCGGCCTGATGGTCTGGTTGCCGCTGGCAATCACCATTTGGGTGCTGACCTGGCTGGTGAATTCGCTCGATGGCGTGCTGGGCAGCGTTCTGTCGGGGTTGATCGCCATCACACCCAAAGACCTCAGCCCCGTGTTTGAGCGCTTGCGCAGTATTCCGGGTCTGGGCGTCCTAATCGTAGCGAGTTTCATGCTGGTGACTGGCGCCATGGTTTCCAACGTGGCCGGGCGCTGGTGGCTCAAACAGTGGGATCGGATGTTTACGACCATCCCCATCGTCAAGTCCATTTACAACAGTGTCAAGAAGGTGTCGGACACGCTGTTTTCCAGCAACGGCAACGCCTTTCGTACCGCCTTGCTGATCCAGTATCCACGCCAGGGTAGTTGGACCATCGCCTTTCAAACCGGGGTGCCTAGCGGCGAAGTTGCCAGCCATTTGGGACCGGACTGCATCAGCGTGTACGTACCCACCACCCCCAACCCGACCAGTGGTTTTTTCCTCATCGTGCCGCGTGCGGACGTGGTCGAGCTCAACATGAGCGTGGATCAGGCCCTGACCTATGTGATTTCCATGGGTTCGGTGCCACCGGCTCCCAACCCACACCCTTAACCTGGCTGCCCACAAGGCAGCGTTTCGAAAGCTAGCTATGGCCATGCGCTCTCACTATTGCGGTCTGGTGACCGAAGCCCTGTTGGGCCAAACCGTAACCCTTGCCGGTTGGGTCAACCGCCGTCGAGACCACGGTGGTGTGATTTTTGTCGACCTGCGCGACCGCGAAGGCTATGTGCAGGTCGTGTGCGACCCCGACCGCCCCGAGATGTTCAAGGTGGCCGAAGACCTGCGCAACGAGTTCTGCGTGCAGGTCAAGGGTGTCGTGCGTGCACGCCCTGAAGGTACTACCAACGACAAGCTGAAAAGCGGCCAGATCGAAGTGCTGTGCCATGAGCTCAAGGTGCTCAACCCCTCGGTCACGCCCCCGTTCCAGCTGGACGAAGACAACCTGAGCGAAACCACGCGCCTCACGCACCGTGTGCTGGACTTGCGCCGCCCCTACATGCAAAACAACCTGATGCTGCGCTACCGCGTAGCCATGGAAGTGCGCAAGTACCTCGACGCCAACGGTTTCATCGACATCGAAACCCCCATGCTCACCAAGAGCACGCCCGAAGGCGCGCGCGACTACCTGGTGCCCAGCCGCGTGCACGACGGCCAGTTTTTCGCGCTGCCCCAGTCGCCCCAGCTGTTCAAGCAGTTGCTGATGGTGGCAGGCTTTGACCGCTACTACCAGATCACCAAGTGCTTCCGTGACGAAGACCTGCGCGCTGACCGCCAGCCGGAATTCACACAGATCGATATCGAGACCTCGTTCCTGACGGAAGAGGACATCCGCGCCATGTTCCAGGGCATGATCAAGACCGTGTTCCAGAACACTATTGGTGTGGACCTGGGCGAGTTCCCGGTCATGACCTACCAGGACGCCATGCACCGGTACGGCTCCGACAAGCCCGACCTGCGCGTGAACCTGCAGTTCACCGAACTCACCGACGTGATGAAGGACGTGGACTTCAAGGTGTTCTCGGGTGCGGCCAACATGAAGGGTGGCCGCGTGGTGGCCCTGCGCGTGCCCGGGGGCTCGGTCGAGGGCGGTGGCATCAGCCGTGGCGAGATCGACGCGTACACCGAGTTCGTCAAGATCTACGGCGCCAAGGGCCTGGCTTACATCCGCGTCAACGAACTGGCCAAGGGCCGCGACGGCTTGCAGAGCCCCATCGTCAAGAACATCCACGATGCCGCATTGCAGGCGGTGCTGGAGCGCACTGGCGCCCAGGACGGCGACCTGATCTTCTTCGGCGCCGACAAGGAAAAAATTGTCAACGATGCCATCGGCGCGCTGCGTCTCAAGGTGGGCCACAGCGAATTCGGCAAGAAGAACGGCCTGTTCACCGCGGGCTGGCGCCCGATGTGGGTGGTGGACTTCCCCATGTTCGAGTACGACGAGGAAAACCAGCGCTACACCGCCGTGCACCACCCGTTCACGGCACCCAAGGAAGGCCACGAGGACTGGATGGTCACCGCGCCCGAGAAGTGCATCTCCCAGGGTTACGACATGGTCCTGAACGGCTGGGAAATGGGCGGCGGTTCAGTGCGTATCCACCGTGCCGACGTCCAGAGCAAGGTGTTCGATGCGCTCAAGATCGGCCCCGAAGAAGCACAAGCAAAGTTCGGCTTCCTGCTGGACGCCCTGCAGTACGGTGCCCCCCCGCACGGTGGTTTGGCCTTCGGCCTGGACCGCATCGTCACGCTGATGACCGGTGCCGAGTCCATCCGTGACGTGATCGCCTTCCCCAAGACCCAGCGCGCCCAGTGTCTGCTCACCGCAGCTCCTTCGCCAGTGGACGAGAAACAGCTGCGCGAACTGCACATCCGCTTGCGCAATCCGGACGCGGCTAAGGCGGCTTGAGCGAAACCGTAGTGATGCAGAATGAAAGGGCGCTCCATGAGCGCCTTTTCTATGTCTGAACGCTTCAAAATCCCCGAATCCGTGCTGGTGGTTATCCACACCCCGGCGCTGGAAGTTTTGTTACTGCGCCGTGCGGACGCCCAGGAGGACTTCTGGCAATCGGTCACCGGAGCCAAGGATTCTTTGTCGGAGTCCTGGCGCGACACGGCGGTGCGTGAAGTGGCTGAGGAAACCGGTATCGACGCGGATGCGCCGGGGCATGCGTTGCGCGATTGGGAATTGGAGAACGTCTACGACATCTACCCGCGCTGGCGGCATCGCTATGCACCGGGCGTCGTATTCAATACCGAGCATTTGTTTGGGCTTTGTGTTCCGGCAGGAACGACTGTGCGGCTGAGTCCGCGTGAGCATACGGACTACCGTTGGCTGCCCTGGCGCGAGGCCGCCCATGCCTGCTACTCGTCCAGCAATGCCGAGGCCTGCCTGCTGTTGCCGTGCTGGGCCCTGCCACAATCTTGCCCATGAACCGATTGCGCGTGGTCACTTACAACATCCACAAGGGCGTGCAGGGTCTGGGCCCGGCGCGCCGCCTGGAAATCCACAACTTGGGCCACGCGGTGGAGCAGTTTGACGCCGATATTGTGTGCCTGCAGGAGGTGCGCAAAATGAACCGGCGCGAGGCGCAACGCTTTGCCCATTGGCCCGACGCCGCACAGGCCGACTATCTGGCTCCAGAAGGCTATGCGGCGGTCTATCGCACCAACGCCATCACCCGCCATGGCGAACACGGCAATGCCGTGCTCACGCGCTGGCCGGTGCTGGCGCACCAGCATGAGGATATGTCGGATCACCGGTTGGAACAACGCGGGCTGTTGCACTGCGAGGTTCAGGTGCATGGGCATCGGGTGCATGTGGTGGTGGTGCATCTGGGTTTGATACGGGGTAGTCGGGTACGGCAAATCGCCCAGTTGCAAGGCTTCGTGCAACGCGAAATACCGGTGCAAGCCCCGCTGGTTGTGGCCGGGGATTTCAATGACTTTGGCGCTTGGCTGCACGACGCCATGGCCGACTTCGGCTTGCACGAATTTTCAGCAGTGCGCCAACCGACTTTTCCTTCGCGTCTGCCGCTGCTGCAGTTGGACCATGTGTTTGCACGGGGACTCCAGCCCGTGGACCTGCATGCGCCGCGGGGGCGCATTTGGGGGCGCATGTCCGACCACTTGCCCTTGATTGCAGAGTTTGCGATTCCGCATCAGGCTGCATGATGGCTGGCGGATTCGACGGCGGGCACCAACTGCACCTGTTGCAAGGCGGGGTCGAATTCTTTCCGGCGCTGACAGCCGCGATGGACGCGGCCCAGTTCGAGATTCGTTTTGAAACCTACATCTTTCATGCGGATGCTAGCGCAGAGGCGGTCGTGGCGGCATTGGTGCGGGCGGCGCAGCGCGGGGTGTCGGTCTCGGTGTTGGTCGACGGTGTAGGAACGCCTGCGATACCAGTCACTTGGCAACGGCTGTTTGCACAAGCGGGTGTGGATTTTCAGACCTTTGCACCGTTGGGGCGCTGGGGATTGTTGGTGCCGACTGGATGGCGTCGCTTGCACCGCAAATTGTGTGTGGTGGACGCCGTCGTGGCGTTTTGCGGCGGAATCAATGTCCTGGACGATTGGGTAGACCCCAGCCTGGGAGCACTGGAGTCTCCCCGTTTTGACTTTGCCGTGCGCATCCACGGGCCGCTCGTAGCCGACGTGCAGTTGGCCATGTCGCAGCTCTGGTCGCGTGTGCGCTGGAAACATCAATTGGAGCACTTGGATTTCAAGTCCGCCCGGCGCAACTGGCGCGCCCTGCTGCCGCGTTTGGGCAAGAACGGCTCCCAACCGATCGAAGACCCTGGCGCGCAAGCGGCCTTGGTATTGCGCGACAACCTGCGCAACCGCAATCGCATCGAAAAGGCTTACCTCAAAGCGATTGCATCGGCTCGCCATGAGGTCCTGATTGCCAATGCCTACTTTCTGCCTGGCGGCAAGCTGCGCCGTGCGTTGTTGCACGCGGCCCGCCGGGGCGTTCGGGTGCGCTTGTTGCTGCAAGGGCGTTACGAGTACTTCATGCAGTACCACGGGGCGCGGCCGGTCTACGGACAACTGCTGGCGGCGGGTATCGAAATCTACGAATACCGCGTGGGATTCCTGCATGCCAAAGTTGCCGTCGTGGACGGGCAATGGGCCACGGTGGGGTCGTCCAACCTCGACCCTTTGAGCCTTTTGCTGGCGCGGGAGGCCAATGTGGTGGTGCAAGACGCGGGGTTTGCCAAAACCTTGCGCCAGCGGCTGCATACGGCCATGCGCGCCCACGGCACCCGTCTGGATGCAAAAACGTATGCAGCGCGGCCCTGGCATGAGCGGCTGTTGGATCGAGTCGCTTTTGGCATGATGCGGCTGGGCTTGTTCCTGACGGGGAAACGCTACTAAAAGTATAGCTGCTTACGCTTATCCCATAAGGGCTGGAGGCCAATAACCATGTCAATAAAAGGCTGGTACCATGTGGACATGTTGATGCAACCCCAGACCACCATGAACCTCAGCGACGCCCAAGAGGGCCTGCCGGTATCGGTAAAAATCCGCGAACGCCTATTGGCGGCGCGCAAGCGCTTTCATGCCAACGACAACATTGCCGAATTCGTGACGCCCGAAGAAATGGCGGCGTTGCTCGACGAGGTGGAAGTCAAGATGCAGGCGGTGCTCGACAGCCTGGTCATCGATACCACCAACGACCACAACACCGAGAACACCGCGCGCCGGGTGGCCAAGATGTACCTCAATGAGGTGTTTCGTGGTCGCTACGTGCCCGCACCGCCGTTGACGGAGTTTCCCAACGTGGGTCACCTCAACGAGCTCATGATCGTCGGCCCCATCACCGTACGCAGCGCCTGCAGCCACCATTTCTGCCCGGTGATTGGCAAGCTGTGGATTGGCATCATGCCCAACGAGCACACCAACGTGATCGGTCTGTCCAAGTACGCCCGACTGGCTGAATGGATCATGGGCCGCCCCCAGATCCAGGAAGAGGCCGTGGTGCAACTGGCCGACTTGATTCAAGATCGCACGCAGCCGGACGGACTGGCCATCGTTATGGAAGCCAGCCACTACTGCATGGCCTGGCGTGGCGTGAAGGACATGGACAGCAAGATGATCAACTCCGTCATGCGCGGTGTGTTCCTCAAGGATCCCAACCTGCGCCGCGAGTTTTTGTCGCTGATTCCACAGAAAGGCTAGGATGAAGCCCCTACGTTCATCGCTTCTTTTCATTACTGCCCTCCAAGAGGGCGAGGCCGGCCTTGGGGCGGCCCTACGGGAGGCCTAACATGTTGGTTCGCTTGCTCTATGCCAGTCGCGCGGTGGACTCCAGCCCCGACGCTATCGACACCATTTTGGCCAAGTCCCGCCAGTACAACCCGACCTGCGGCATCACGGGCATCCTGTGCTATGGAGGCGGTATCTTCTTGCAAGCCATCGAGGGCGGGCGCATGGCGGTCAGTGAGCTATATGGCCACATCCAGCGCGATCCGCGCCACAAGGATGTGGTGCTGCTGCACTACGAAGAGATTCTGGAGCGCCGCTTTGGCGGCTGGACCATGGGCCAGGTCAACGTAACCCGTATCAACCAAAGCATCCTGCTCAAATACGCTGAAAAGCCCGAGCTGGACCCCTATGCGGTTTCGGGCAAGGTGTCGCTGGCCTTGCTGGAAGAGCTGATGGCCACCGCGTCCATCATTGGTCGGGCGTAAAGGCGTCGGTTGGGGCGACTGACCATGTCGGTGGTCCTGGGGTGTGATTTTTCCAGCAGCCCATCACGGCGCAAGCCCATTGTCTTGGCGTGGGGAAAATTCCGGGGCGACCAGGTGACCCTGGAACGCTTGGAGCCGGTTTGCTCACTTGATGGTTTTGTTGGTCGCTTGAGCGCAGACGGCGGCTGGACCGGGGCGTTTGATTTGCCCTTCGGCCTTCCGCGCGAATTGGTGGTCCAATTGGGTTGGCCATTGCAATGGGAGGCCTGCATACGGCACTATGCGGGCCTAGAGCGCAGCGTCATTCGTGATACTTTTGCTGCGTTTTGCGCGCAGCGCCCCGTCGGTCACAAGTTTGCCCGACGTGCGTGCGACAAACCTGCGGGATCGAGTCCGTCCATGAAATGGGTCAATCCCCCCGTGGCGCTGATGCTCCATGCGGGAATCCCAAGACTGCTGCAGGCTGGGGCTGTACTGCCCGGTTTATATCCCGACCATTGGCTGCAGGAGGTGGATAAACCCGAAGCAAAAATCGCGTTAGAGGGTTATCCGGGCTTGGTCGTACGCGAAGTGATCGGGCGGCGCAGCTACAAAAGTGACGTACCGTCCAAGCAAACGCCCGATCGACTGATTGCCCGCAAGGATGTGGTTCATGCCCTGCAAACGGGGCTAACCCGGCACG
>JAYRUL010000068.1:0-14416 GCA_041919095.1 Rhodoferax sp.
GCCAAGTCGACCAGACGCGCCTGGCCGTCATCCAGCTCGGCCAGGGGCAGTACGGCGGTGCCTGCAGCCGGTGCGTTGGGCAGTTCGTGCCAGTAGCGGGGGGTGGTGGAAGGGGAATTCATGAATGAAAAGCGCCATTGGACCCCGTAGATATTGCGTAAGCAGCTATTAAAATTATAGCAACTAGGCCTTCGGCGCACGGTGCAGGGCACAGAGCTTGTTGCCGTCGGGGTCGCGCAGGTAGGCCAGGTACAGGCGGCCCGGGCCTTCACCGCGCCAGCCCGGGGGGTCTTCGCAGGCCACGCCGCCATGGGCCAGCCCGGCGGCGTGCCAGGCGTCGGCCAACGCGGTGGTGGCGGCGGCAAAGCCAATGGTGCCACCGTTGGCATGGCAGCAGGGCTCGCCATTGATCGGAATGGTGATGCCGAACACCCCCGTGGGGCTGCGCCAGAAATAGCGCTGCTTGTCGGGGTTGCCAGGCTTGATGCCCAGTGTGCCCAGGATGGCGTCGTAGAACTTGCGGGAGGCTTCGAGGTCTTTCACCCCGACCATGACGTGGCTGAACATGCGTTTGTCTTCCTTGTAGATTGGGCCCACCGTGGGCGCGCTGCCGATGGTAGTGGAACACCCATGCCCCGGCCTGTCGCGTGGGCGGCTAGGGCCTCGCCAGCACTTCTTGCTTACCTGTAAAATCTATTCACAAAACGATTTAAGACATTGTTTTAAAACATATTTCTTTCAAAATAATTTATTCATAAAATAATTCATGCCAGCCCCCACCGACTACACCCATGCCATCCTCCAGGCCTTGCGGCGCCAGGGCGGGGCGCTAAGCAGCGCGGAACTGCAAACCCAGCTCGGCGTGAGCCAGCCCACGGTGTCGCGGGCGCTGGCGCCCCTGCTCCAGTCGGGCGAAGTGCACAAGGTGGGCGCGGCGCGCAAGCAGCGCTATGTGCTGCCGCGCACGGTGCGCGATGTCGGGCGCAGCGTGCCGGTGGTGCGCATCGGGCCGCAGGGCCAGCCCCGGCCATTTGCCCGCATAGTGCCCCTGGCCAGCGGCGCCGTCTGGGTCGACGAGGAAGATGGCCTCTCCAAGCGTTTTGATGGCTTGCCCTGGTTTCTGGACGACATGCGCCCGCAGGGCTTTATGGGCCGCATCTTTGCCCACACCCACCCCGAGCTGCAACTGGGCAACGACCCGCGCTACTGGAGTGACGACGACGTGTTGCGCGCCTTGGCCCTGTGTGGCGACGACCTGCCCGGCAATCTGGTGGTGGGCGAAGCGGCATTTGCCCGCTTTCACACCCTGCCCATGCGCGCCAGCCGGGTGGCCTCGGCCGATGCCTACCCAGCCCTGGCCGACGCGGCCATGCAAGGCAGCCTGGGCGGCTCCTCGGCCGGGGGAGAGCAGCCCAAGTTCTGCACCATTGTCGGCAGCGGCGCGGCGGCGCGCCATGTGCTGGTGAAATTCTCGCCTGCGGGCGACGCCCCCACCGACCAACGCAGCCGCGACCTGCTGGTGTGTGAACACCTGGCCCTGCAAACCCTGTCCGAGGCCGGCATTTCTGCCGCCCGCACCCAATTGCACACCGGTGCAGGCCGCGTCTTTCTGGAGTCCGAGCGTTTTGACCGCCCCGCCCTGGGCGCCGACAACCCGCACGGGCTTGGGCGCATCGGCATGGTGTCGCTCCTGGTGTACGACGCCGAGTACGTGGGCGCCATGGACAACTGGGCCGCCACCGCCGAACGCATGCAGGCACGCGGACTGCTGCGCCCCCACGACGCACGCACCCTGCGCCTGCTCGAAGCCTATGGCGTGCTCATCGCCAACACCGACCGCCACTACGGCAACATCTCCTTGTTGCTCGACGGTGACGACTGGGCCCTGGCGCCCGCCTACGACATGCTGCCTATGCGCTATGCCCCGGTCGGTGGCGAGTTGGTGGCACGCCCCCTGCCCGAACGCGCGCCGCAACCCACCACCGCCACCTTGCCCGAATGGCCCCGGGCCCTGGCCCTGGCCCGCAGCTTCTGGTCTGCGGTGGCGAACGATGTGCGCGTGTCGGCCGATTTCCGGCAGATCGCGGCGGACAACCTGGCCCTGATCACGACGCGCTGATCGCGCTTTGCTGCACACCGAAGCGCCACACGCCCATGGACCTGTTCGACGACCTGCCCCCGGCCCCCGACGAAGCGCGCATGGCCGTCGCCCCTGGCGCCGTGCTGCTGCGCGGCCTGGCGCGTGCGTTGGATGTGGAGTTGCTGCAGGCACTCGACACCGTGCTGGCCCAGTCCCCACCCCAGCACCTGCAAACGCCCGGCGGCTACACCATGTCGGTGCTGACCACCAGCTGCGGGCGGCTGGGCTGGGTGTCGGACCGCCACGGCTACCGCTACGCCAGCCGCAGCCCGCACACCGGCCAGGCCTGGCCCGCCATGCCCGCGTGCTTTGCGCTGCTGGCGCAGGACGCAGCCACGCAAGCGGGCTACCCCGGCTTCGTGCCGGACGCCTGCCTCATCAACACCTATGGGCCCGGCGCCAAGATGTCGCTGCACCAGGACAAGGACGAACGCGACCTCGGCGCTCCCATCGTTTCGGTGTCGCTGGGCCTGCCCTGCGTGTTCCAGTTTGGCGGCCTGCAGCGCAACGCCCCCACGCAGCGCCTGCGCCTGGCGCACGGCGACGTGCTGGTGTGGGGCGGCCCCACACGGCTGGCCTTCCACGGCGTGCTGCCGCTGGCCGACGGCACGCATGCGCTGCTGGGGCGCAGGCGCGTGAACCTGACGTTTCGGCAGGCGGGCTAGGCGGCCCAGGCACCACAGCAAAGCGCCCATCAACGCACTGAAGTGGCGCTGACGTGTACCCACAAACCCACCGCTAACAGCAGCGCTGCCCCGATGTCCACCTACATCACCCGCGCAATGGCGGCGTTGTGCGGCTGCAGCGCTGCGATGAGGGCAAAGCCCAGTATGCTGACCAGTGCCGCAATA
Organism: Rhodoferax sp.; assembly: GCA_041919095.1. GTDB lineage: Bacteria > Pseudomonadota > Gammaproteobacteria > Burkholderiales > Burkholderiaceae_C > Allorhodoferax. The sequence continues at coordinate 2,992 of JAYRUL010000068.1, forward strand.
CCTGCAGGGAGGCGCCACGGGGGCGACTGCACGGCGATGAAACAGGCGGCGGAAATCAGCCCGAAGAGAAGAGCGCGATGCTGCATCAGGACCACCAGGTCCTGTCCTTGTCCCAGTGCCACGCCATAAGCCCGCTCCAGCGACAGGCGCCCCAACAGCCCGGCCACAGGCAGCAGGTGCACCAGCGCAGTGATGCCGAATGCCGCACGGACTAGGCATTCACTCGTCGCTAGGGTCATGATTCATCCTTCTTGGCGGTGATGAAGTACAGCAGCGGGCCAAACGACCCGGTGCCGAAACAGACGAATGCCCATGGCCAGAACGGCCGGCCGTTGGCCTGGGCATCGCGGCGGATGAAAACCAGCAGCAAGACCATGGTGATGACCAGGTCTGCAAAGATCTGCCAGCTGGCGGGGTCGCGGGTGTAGAAGACCAACCACTCCAGCAGACCGCCGTAATGCAGCCAGGTGTAGGCAGTGAGCGCGCCGAAGGCGACGAGGACGAAGGCGAGGACAGGCTTGTGCATGGGTTTTCCTTTCTGCACCGCAGTGCACCGTGCGCTGCGGTGCGGGCAGTGTGCAAAGGACGCTGAATCGGCGCAATTACGTGGCAGGTAATTGCGCCGACAAACGGCTGTGATTCAATCGCGCCATGCCTTCCGCCAACTCAAACAGCCTGCGCGACACCCTGCAACGGGCGCGCAAGACCCGCCGCATCAGCCAGCTGGAACTGGCGCTGCGCATGGGCGTGAGCCAGCGCCATGTGAGCTTCGTGGAAAGCGGCCGCGCCCAGCCCAGCCGCGAGCTGCTGCTGGTCTGGCTGCACGAGCTGCAGGCCCCGCTGGCGCTGCGCAACGTGGCGCTGCAGCAGGCGGGTTTTGCGCCGGTGTACAGCGGCAGCGAACTCGGCGCCGCCGTGCTGGCCCCCGCACGCGAGGCCCTGGGCCGCTTGCTCGACGCCCACGACCCCCTGCCCGCCATGGTGATGGACGCCGCCTGGAACGTGCTGCAGTTGAACCGTGGCGCCCTGTGGCTGGCCACCACCCTCATGCCCTGGCTGGCCGAGCTGCCCCCGGGCCAGCCCATCAACATGCTCGACGCCATGCTCCACCCCGAAGGCATGACGCGGCACATCACCAACCTGGACGAAGTGGCCCCGGCCCTGCTGGCCCACCTGCGCGACGACGCCAGCGTGGTGCCGGAACTGCAGCCCCGTGTGGAGCAGTTTGCCCAGCAGCTGCAGGCGCGCCTGGGCAAGCGCGCGCTGGCGCCCTGGCCGCGCCAGATGGCCCCGGTGCTGACCACCCACTTTGCCACACCCCACGGTGAACTGGCGTTCTTCAGCATGTTTTCCACCTTCGGCACACCCCAGGACATCACGCTGGCCTCGCTGCGCGTGGAGCATGTGTTCGCCGCCGACGCGGCCACCCGGGCGGTGTTGGACGCCCACGTGGCGACTTGAGCGATTCCGGACGCGGTGCAAGAATGCCACCCATGACCGACGCAGACCAACTCGCCGCCCTGCTGGCCCAACGCCGCCAACCTGGCGCAGACCCCGCCGCCATCGACGCCGAAATCTTTGCCCGCTTTGGCCGCACGCTGGCCGTGATGTTCACCGACCTGGTGGGCTTTTCGCGGGTGGTGGAGGCCTTTGGCATCGTGCATTTTCTGCAGCTGATCCAGGAATCCGAAGGCCTGTTCCAGCCACTGATCGCCGCGCATGGGGGGCACTGCCTCAAGCACGAAGGCGATTCGCTGCTGGTGGTGTTTGAGCAACCCGCCCACGCTCTGGCCTGTGCCCAGGCCATGGTGCGGGCCACGCAGATGGCCAACCTGCCCCAGCGCGCGCCAGAAGAACGCATTGAAGTCTGTATCGGGCTGGGCTACGGCACGGTGCTGCGCATCGATAGCAATGAAGTCTGGGGCGCCGAGGTGAACGCCGCCTCCAAGCTGGGCGAAGACACGGCCAAGGGCGGCGAGATCTGGGTAACCGACAGCTTCTACCAAGCCGTGCCGGACCTGCGTTTTGCCGACACCGGTACCCTGTTCGGCAAGCGCACGGCGTACCGGCTGCCGAGTGCCTGAGCCCCCGTCACCCGAATCTGCCGCCATGGGCAGACGCAGCCCATGCCAATCCGCAATCCCGTTCCCTTTCAGAGGTAATCCACATGCTTGACCACATGACATTCCGCGTGAGCGACATCACCCGCGCCAAACAGTTCTGCGCTGCGGCGCTGGCCCCTCTGGGCTATAGCGTGTGCTTTGATGGGAACTACGGCTCCAACATTGTGGGGTTTGCCTACCCCAGCGCGGACGAGCCCGATGGCAAGAAAGCCGACGTCTGGTTTATTGACGGCCCTTCGCCGTATGGGGGCGCGGCCACCACCTCGGGCTGCCACCTGGCGTGGCGGGCGCAGACCCGCGCCCAGGTGGATGCGTTCTACCAAGCCGCCTTGGCGGCTGGCGGCAAAGACAACGGTGCCCCCGGCTTGCGGCCCGACTACCACGCCCACTACTACGGTGCCTTCGTCATCGATCCGGAGGGCAACAACATCGAGGCCGTCTGCCACCGGGCTGAATAGTGCAACATTCGCCGCAAAATTGGGCTTCAGCCCTCATGGAATATGCGTAAATAGCTACAAGAATCGTAGCAATTCTTACGCATTTTCAGGCCATCGGCGTGCACAGCTCCACCAGAAAGCCGTTGTTGTCGGCCACCTAGGCAATGGTCTGGCCCAGGGCTGTTTTAGCTGTCAGATGGGTCAAGAATCAGAACTGCGATCCACCCAGTAATCTGGGGCGCGGTGTTGATGCGACACGGCTACGACCAGAGCCAAGTCGCCCCGCACGGCATAGCGAAGCGTGTAGGGAAACTGCCTGAGCACACAGCGCCGAATTTCACCCATTTCCAGTGGGTACATCAGGGGCATGTGCGTGATGCGCTGTGTGGCGATGCGCACCTCTTGCGAGAACGAGCGGCCCAGCTCGGGGCGAATCGCCCGATACCAGGCGCGGGCCTCATCAAATTCGAGCTTGGCAAGCTCTGTAAATCGAACCTGCATCAGTCTTGGTCAAAAACTTCCTCGGGGGAATAAGTCTTGCTTCGCCCTGCGTCAAAACTGGCCAGTCGCCGCACGGCTTCCTCACCCCAGATGCGGTCAATTTCAGGGTCTGGCTTGTCAAGGCTTTGCATGAGCTGGTCAACGATCTCAAACCGCGCTGTGGCTGGCAGGCGCAAGGCCTCTTGAATGATTTCATTGATTTGCATGGCGACCTCTCCAATGGTTGAACGCAAAGCCGAATTTACACCGTCAACAGCATTTGGCAAATCGAGCCTGGTTTCCTAAGGATGAAATTAGCCGCTAGCCCGCGTGGAATAAGCGCAAGCAGCTACCAAAGCAGTAGCGCCTACGCCATGGGCGTGCACAGCTCCACCAGAAAACCGTTGATGTCGGCCACGTAGGCAATGGTCTGGCCCCAGGGCATGACCTCTGCGGGGCGCATGGGCTTTGCCCCCGCGGCCAAGGCACGCTCCAGCGCGGCGGGTACGTCGGGCGTGCACAGCGCAATCTCGAAGCACGGCGCTTCGGGCTTGGCCGCCTGTGGGTTCTTGCCCAACTGCTGCATCAGCTGGTGGCTGGAAAACGCCAGCGCCGTGCTGCCGGTTTCCAGCTCGCCGTAGTCCCCGCTTTCATGCAGGAAGCGCGTGGTCAGGCCAAAGGCCGCCTCGTAGAACTGGAGCGTGGCGGGGACGTTGGGGACGTAGAGGATGGTGTAGCCGAGGTGCATGGGGGCTCCGGGGTGGGGGCTTTAACTATTCTTCAGCTCCGCAAACTTGGCCGCCATCGTGGGGTTGCCCCGTGTCAGCTTTTTGATGGTCAGGTCGTCGGCCTTGTCGTTGGCCAGGCGCAGGTTGTTGGCGGACTTGTGCAGCGCTTCCTTGGTTTTTTCCAGGTCTTTGATGGCTTCGTCAATGCGCTTGACGGCCTCTTCAAAGCCCTCCGAGGCCAGGCGCCAGTTGCGGCCAAACGCGGTCTTGAATTCGTCCAGCTGGGTCTCGAACTTGGTGATGTCCACGTTCTGCGAGCGCACCAGCGCCAGCTCGGACTTGTACTTCAGCGAGTTGAGCGCCGCATTGCGCAAGAGCGTGATCAGCGGCACAAAGAACTGCGGGCGCACCACGTACATCTTGGGGTAGCGGTGCGACACATCCACAATGCCGCTGTTGTACAGCTCGCTCTCCGGCTCCAGCAGGGACACCAGCACCGCGTATTCGCAGGCCTTCTCGGTGCGGTCCTTGTCCAGCTCTTTCAGAAAGTCTTCGTTGCGCTTCTTGGTGGCCGTTTCGTCACTCTCGTTCTTCATCTCAAACATGATGGAAACGATCTCGACTCCGTGCTCGTCCGCCTCGCGAAAGATGTAGTCGCCCTTGCTGCCGGTGCGGGCGTCGTTGTCCTTCTCAAAGTGCGCGCGCTGAAAGGCCGCCGCACGGATGCGGTTGAACTCAATCTCGCAGTGCTGCTCCAGCGTCTCTCCCACCATCTTGGTGGATAGCCGCGCCTTCATGTCGCGCAGGCGCTCAATCTCGCCTTCGCGGTCGCGCAACTGCAGGGCAAATTGCTCCTTGATGGCTTTCTCCTCCAGCTGGTTTTTGACGGTGATGAGGCTCAGCTCACCCTTCAAGGCATCGCGCTCTTGGGCCACCACGCCCACGGCCTGGTTCACCGCCTCCGTCACCGCCAATTGGCGCGCCACGTCGCTGGCCGACAACTTGGCTTGCAGCGCCTGAATCTCAGCGTCCTTTTTGGCGGCTTCGGCTTGCAGCGCATGGGCCAGCTTGGCCTCGGCCAACTGGGCGGCAGCTTGCTGCGCGCTGTGGGCTTTGGCCAGCTCATTCTTCAGCTCATTCGCCAGCGCATCACGCTCTTTGCTTACCGTGCCCAAGGCCTCGGTGACGGCCAGCTTGCGCGCCACCTCGCCCGCGTCCAGCTGGGCCTTCAGCGCCTGAATCTCGGTGTCTTTGGCAGCCGCCGCCTTTTGCAGCGCATTGGTCACCTCCGCCTTGGCCAGGGCAATCGCGTCGCGCTTTTCCCGCTCGGCCAATTCGAGGCGCTCGTGCAAAGCTTGCTCAAACTCGCCATCGCGCACCTGCTTGAGGATGTCGGCATACCCCGCCTCGTCGATCTTGAAGGCTTTGTGGCAGTGGGGGCAGATGATTTCGTGCATGGGGGTGGGTCGGAAAATTGGTTTTCAAAAAGGACTGTAGCCCCCGTGGAACTTGCGCAACTAGCTATCAATAGCAGAGTGGAAGGATCAAATCAAAGCAGCGTGCCTTTGCAACTCTGAATATTCCCGTCCGGTATTTGCGGTCTATGGATTGAGTTCGCTCGCAATCATCTCCGCTTGCTTCAAAACGGTCTCTGTCGCCAGCAACTCCATGTCCGGCGGATAGCCAAACTGGCGCAATGTTCGCTTCACAATGACCTTTAGCTTGGCTTTGACGTTCTCTTTGATGGTCCAGTCAATGGAGGCGTTCTCCCGCACCCGCTGGGTCAGCACTACCGCCAACTCACGCAGCTTGTCTTGCTGCATCAGTTCTTTGGCGCTCTCGTTATTGGCCACCGCCGTGTAAAAAGCGTATTCAAAGTCCGACAGGCCCATGTGCGCGGCCTCACTGTCAGCGCTCACAATTTCCTTGCTTACCTTGATGAGCTCTTCCATCACTTCGGCAGCCGTCAGAATTTTGTTCTGGTACTTCTTGATGGCGTTTTCCAACATCTCCATGAGAGAGCGGCTTTGCACCAAGTTGCGTTTGGCACGTACCTTCAATTCATCGTTAAGCAGTTTTTTGAGGACTTCCAGCGCTACATTCTTGTGCTCGTACCCTTTCAACTCCGCCAGGAACTCGTCCGACAAAATGGAAATGTCTGGCTTTTTGATACCCGCTGCATCAAACACGTCAATCACTTGCTCCGAAACCAGCGCCTGATCTATCACTTGCCGAATGGTAGTTTCGATCTCTTCGTTGCTTCGTCCGTCTGACGTGTTGTCAAACTTCGCCAACCGCGCTTTGACAGCTTGAAAGAACCCCACCTCGTCCTTCACGTCCATCGCCTGCTCGTGTGGTACGGCGATGGCAAAAGCTTGTGAGAGCGCAGCCACCTCGTTCACAAAGCGCTTGCGACCATCGTCCAACCCCAAAACATGTTCCTCGGCCGCAAGAATGAGTGACAGTTTTTGCGCCGTGTCGGCGGCAAAATAATCTTCATAAGCAAAGCCATGGAACAGCGCAGAAATCACCTCAAGCTTTTCCAGCATTAACGCGATGGCTTGCTCCTGCACCAACGCAGGGTCACCCTTGCCACCTGCATCCGAGTAGAAAGACAGGGCCGTTTTCAGGTCTGCGGCAATGCCCAAGTAGTCCACCACTAAACCACCGGGTTTGTCTTTGTAGACACGGTTCACCCGCGCAATGGATTGCATCAGGTTGTGGCCTTTCATCGGCTTGTCGATGTACAGCGTGTGCATGCTGGGTGCATCAAAGCCGGTGAGCCACATGTCGCGCACGATCACCAGCTTGAGTGGGTCACCGTCTGACTTCATGCGCTCGGCCAACACCTTGCGTTGCTCTTTTGTGGTGTGGTGCTTGGCCAATTTGGGGCCGTCGCTGGACGATGCCGTCATCACCACCTTGATCGCGCCTTTTCGTAAATCGTCCGAGTGCCACTCTGGCCGCAGCAGGATGATTTCTTCATATAAGTCGGCGGCAATGCGCCGCGACATACTCACCACCATCGCTTTGCCTGCAAACACCTCTTGGCGTGCCTCAAAGTGCGCCACGATGTCACGCGCGATGTTCTTGACGCGCGGTTCACTGCCAATCAGCGCCTCCATCTTGGTCCATTTAGCCTTGGCCTTCTGCGTTTCGGTCAGCTCTTCCTGCTCCAGCTCTTCGTCCAGCTCTGCAATCAGCTTCTTGCCCTCGTCGCTCAGGCTCACTTTGGCCAAGCGGCTTTCGTAGTAGATGCGCACAGTAGCGCCGTCTTCCACCGCTTGGGCAATGTCGTAAATATCCACATAGTTGCCAAACACCGCCGGGGTGTTGACATCGGTCTTCTCAATAGGCGTTCCGGTAAAGCCCAGGTAGGTGGCGTTGGGCAAGGCATCGCGCAAATACTTGGCGAATCCGTAAACGACCCGCTTGCCGATTACATCCCCAGCCTCATTCTTCTCGTCTACCGTTTTGGCTGCAAACCCATATTGCGTGCGGTGCGCTTCGTCAGCAATCACCACAATGTTTTGCCGACGAGACAGCTCTTCGTACACATTGCCCTCTTCGGGCTGGAACTTTTGAATGGTCGAAAACACCACCCCGCCAGCCGAAACACGCAGCAGTTCCTTCAAGTGATCGCGGTCTTTTGCCTGCACGGGCTCTTGGCGCAAAAGCTGTTTAGAAGCTGCAAAGGTGTCAAAGAGCTGGTCGTCCAAGTCATTGCGGTCGGTGATGACTAGCACCGTTGGATTGTTCAGCGCCAGCACAATCTTGCCGGTGTAAAAAACCATCGACAATGATTTGCCAGAGCCCTGCGTGTGCCACACCACCCCGGCTTTCATGTCGCCTTTGGGTTGACTTGTAACCCCTGGCACCCCATAACTGGCGGGGTTCTCGCGCACCGAAGGCGGCCCGCTAACATCTGCCGCGCGCAGGGTAGATGCCACTGCCGCATTCACCGCGTAATACTGGTGGTAGGCCGCCAGCTTCTTGGCGGTGCTGATGGTGATCTGCCCCGTTTTCGGGTCTTCTTGGCCGCTCTTCTCAAACACGATAAAGTGGCGCACCAAGTCCAGCAAAGTGGCTTGGTTCAGCATGCCCAGAATCAAGGTCTCTAGTTGACTCACCAAGTGCGAGGCCTCGGCCTTGCCGTCTGCACTTTTCCACACCATAAAGCGCGACAAGCCTGCCGAAACCGAGCCTGCCTTAGCCTCCAGCCCATCCGAGATGACCACGATGGCATTGGTGGTGAACAAGCTGGGTATTGCCTGCTTGTACGTGTCTATCTGCTGGTGTGCTGTTTTTAGCGTGGCTTTTTCATCGGTGGCGTTCTTCAGCTCTATCACCACCAGCGGTATGCCATTCACAAACAGCACCAAATCAGGTCGCTTGTTCTGGTGGTTTTCTATCACCGTAAACTGGTTCACCACCACAAACTCGTTGTTCTCTGGCCGCTCAAAGTCCACCAACCACACCCGCTCACCTCGCGTGTCGCCATCCCTCTGAAAATTGACTGGCACCCCTTCAGTCAGCAGCCGGTGAAACGCTTCGTTGTTAGCCAACAAGTCGGGGGAATGGATACGTTGCACATCCTTTAGCGCTGCGTCCACCACGTCTTTGGGCAGCCTGTGGTTGATGCGCCTGGCGGCCTGCGTCATGCGCTCAAACAGCAGCACATCGGCGTAGGTGCTGCGCTCCGGGCTGTCGCTGTCCGGGGCCATGCTCGGGCCGTGCAGATAGATGTAACCCAGCCGCTCCAACAGCTTGATGGCAAAGGCTTCGATGGCGGATTCTGTGAGCATATGGGCTTCCTTGCGTTCTTTATGAGAGTCTAAGTCATTGATTTATATAAATAAATTGACTTTCTCTTTTAAATGGCTCTCATAAGTTCTCATAAATCCACTTACTTTACGAGAGCCCAAGTCGGCCGGGTGTCACTGCCTTGGTTCACAATTTTGTTCGTACGACGCAACTCCGCCACCAAATTGCCTACCTTGATCTTGCGTTGCTTGTCATCCATCCAATCCGGCAACTTGTTCCACAGCAACTCGTCAATATCTTTGCGTGATAGCGAGCCGTGTTCCTTCACTGCTTTGCAGATCAGGTCCAGGTAGTACTGCTTATCGAACGCAAGGTTTTTGCTGTAACTTGCCTTCTGCCCGGTTTGCTGCGCCAGCGACTTGGCTACAAAGAAATTGGGCTTACGCCCCTCTATCAATGCTTTGGCCTTGAGCAACTTTTCCTCATCGGCTGTGAGCGTCAATCGCTTCTGCACCTTGTCCAGCGCCATGATGTCTTGCAAGGTCAAACCACCATCGCGGGCCAGCATGCGCGCGTAGTCTATGTCTAGAACCTTGCCCGTTAAAGTCAACTGCACCCGATTGCCAGAGAAGTCGAAGTCCGGCATGGGGAAAAATCGCTGCCTCTGAAACAAAAACAGCTTCCGAATGCCGCCGCCCGCCGTATCCACCATCTTCAAGTTGAACATGGCGGTAGCCAAAAACCGGTTGCGGTAATGCTCTTCGGGGGCATCCTCCATCACAACCCGGCGCACATCGCCAGGCACAAAGCTACCCTTGTTGGTAAAGCTCAGGCTTTCATCCCGCTCCACTACATTGATGCGCCCCGCCAATGTGTAGTCTTGATGCGCAATACAGTTGTTAAGCGCTTCCCGTATCGCATACGGCTCGTACTGGTCTATTTCATCAGGAAACAACGTTCCCTCTCGGATGTAGCGGTACTTTAGATTGCGAATCTTTGCGTACACCTTGTCCACCGCCAGCAGCAGAGGCATACCAAACAAGGCGTAATCCCGATCATTACCAAAATGGTCTTTGAGCAACCAGCGAATTTTGGCTTCAGCGGGGAGCATGAAATGTTCGGCCTCTTCGCGACCCAGCAACAACAGGGTCGTGCGGGTCATCTGCCCTTTGATGGTCAGCTTGGCTTTGTTCAAAAAGGTCGGCGTGTCCCATGCGTCAACTTCTACGGCCTTGTCAGGGAACTTGCTCTTGAAGTTGCGCCGTGCCACCACCAAGGCCTCTTCATCCAGATCGGCCAAACTGGCACCGGGCACGATAGTGGCGCTCCAGTCATCCACAGTGGACTGCGCCCGGATGCGCTCTATCTCTTCCAGGTTCAGCGGCGACAACGCTTCACCATCGCGCCCGTAATAGTGCCCATCAAATGACACCGGCAAACCTTTGGGAGCAGCCGGAATCTCGAACAACACCACACGCCCTCCGGCGTGGGCCACTTCATGAATCTCAATGAACGTGATGCGGTTAGTGGTCTTGTTGGCGATCTCTTCTTTCAAGCTGTCCAAATCTTTGCGCGCAACGCGAAAACCGGTACCCACCACCTGCCGCTGGTCACTGACACCAAACGCCAGCCACGCAGCTCGCTTGTGTTTCAGATTGGCCTCATTGCACAGCGCTGAGAAATACTTACCCAACTTGGCAAAGTCGTAGCCGTTCTTGGCCTCTTTGAACTCAACAACCTCGTTCTCAGCAGTCAAGGAGAGCAAGGCAGACAACTTCAACTCTATACCGGCGCTCATATTTCTTCTCCCGCAGGCGTATCTTCTGATTCAGTGAACGCCTTGTATTCCGCCTCGTAAGCCTGCGCATCAACGTTGAACAAAATTTCGCTGGCAGGGTAGGAGTATTGGCCCATAGCAAATTCACCAAAGGTTTCATCCCAATAGTTATTGAAGGCCTCGTTGTCTTCGTAATCGGGCGTGTTGTCAGTCTCTGCATCCCGTGGCGATGCTGTATCGCTGTATCGCTCTTCAAACGACCGAATCAGAAACACCGCCACTACGAGCGTACTGTCGATCAAGAACTCCCGTGTCAGCAAATCAACTTTGTCGTTTCGCTCGCTTAGCGCCGCCAAAGGCTTTCCGTGGGAAGTAGGGCTGATTTCATTGCGCAGATTTCCCACTTGCTGTCCAATATTCGCTAGTGCACCAGAAACTTGGCTTACCAAGTCCTCCGACGTGTAACCCAATGCCATGAAGGATCGCTTCATCACAGCGTTAATGCTTGCAGCAGCAGGCAATTCCACCGCCTTTACCTGGCATATCTCCTTGCCGATGGACTCCAACAAAGCCTTGGCGTTTTCCACCGCATTGCTGAAATCGCTCTCTAGGCTTGCTTCCATTCGGTCTACGTAAACCGAAAGCGGTTTCCAGCGACCGTACTGCTCCAGCGTGTTGCGCAGCTTTTCCATCAGTAAGCCACCCGCACTTCCCCACTCATCAATTTGGGCAGCAGCGTGTCACGCAGCTTCTCCAATATTTTTCGCTGCTTCGCATTTGCAATCTGCTTGTCCAGCAGCGGTTGCATTTGCTGGGTCATGTTTTCAAGCACGTCGGGCGGCGGCACCAGCACCATGGCCGAGTCCAAGTCACCGCGTTTGATATGCCCCATCGTAGTGGCGTGGCTTGCGGCTACGGCAATGAACTCCGCGAGATGGTGCTTGCACCACATCAGATAAAACCACTTTGGAAACTCGTCCGACGTCACCTTAAACAAATGCTGATTCAGCACGCATTTTTCGCCGTCCCACACCTTGACCATCAAGGACGCAGACCAGGCAAAAATCACATCGCCCGCTTCGACGATGTAGTCGGGTTTGACTTGGCTGGTTGCCC
>JAYRUL010000069.1:0-14393 GCA_041919095.1 Rhodoferax sp.
ATGGCGAGAAGTTCTGGACAGTGGAGAACGGCAAGAAGATTGCTACACCCCTGTTCATGGTGATCTGCCTGGTGGCGCTGACCGACGTGATCTTTGCCGTCGACTCCATCCCGGCCATCTTTGCCATCACGAGCGACCCGTTCATCGTGCTCACCAGCAACGTGTTTGCCATCTTGGGCCTGCGCGCCATGTATTTCCTGTTGGCGGCTGTGGCCAACAAGTTTCATCTGCTCAACTACGGTCTGGCAGTGATTCTGGTGTTCATCGGCACCAAGATGTGCCTGATTGACCTCTACAAGATTCCGGTAGGTGTGTCATTGGGCGTCGTGGTGGGCATTCTGGCGGTCACCATGCTGCTGAGCGTGCGCTCGGCTGCCGTGGGCGTCTCGCATCGCAAATAAGCGGGGTGATCGATACGGCCAACCCTGCGACGCAAGATGCTATAAAAAACATAGCTGCTTACGCAATATCGACGGCGCAGGGGGCCTATTTCCAGCGTAAAAGTTCGACGTCCACAGCATGCTTTGCATCGGTCAGCGACAGGACGCCTTCCTGGATGGTTGCCTGCAATTGCATGCTGCGCTGGGCCAACGGGATAAGCGCTTGGGCCGCCACAGCGGGTATGCGCCAGACTTGGAGCTTGTCCAGCCGGCTGAGTTTGGTTTCGATGCCCCGCCACCACACCTCGGCCGGGTGGGCATAGCAGTACAGCACCACGGCATCGGCCTTGTTGCAGGCCTTGGCAATGGGTTTCTCTTCGGGCTGGCCGACCTCAATCCACAAGCGCTTGGTGCCGGTGAAATCGGTAAGTGACACATCGGGGTCTTCCGGGTCCGACAAACCCGCACCAAAGGCCAGGGTGCCGTCCCCGTTGCAGAGGTCCTGAAGTTGGTGGGCGTTCAACGCCAGCGCCACCAGGCGCACCATCATGCGTTCGTCGGTTTCGCTGGGATGGCGTGCCAGCGTCAAGGCGTGGTCCGCGTAATAGCCGTGGTCGATGTCGGCGATCTGCAACGAAGCCTTGTAGATGGTGGACTTGAGTGCCATAGTGGTTTGCTATAAAAAAATAAGCGCCTCACGCCCTATGCATAAGGGCTGGAGGCGCTTTTTGCCAAAAAATAGACGGTTAAGCCCGGCGTGCGAGTTCGGCTGCCTTGCCGAGGTAGGTGGCGGGGGTCAACGCCAGCAGCCGTTGCTTTTCGTCCTCGGGGATGGCCAAGGCGGCGATGAAACCCTGCATGAGCTCGCGCGTCATGGCTTGACCGCGCGTGAACTTCTTGAGTTGCTCATAGGGCTGGGGCAGGCCAAAGCGGCGCATCACGGTCTGGATGGGCTCGGCTAGTACCTCCCAGGCGTTGTCCAGATCGGCCGCGAGCGCTGCTTCGTTGATTTCCAGCTTGTTCATGCCCGTCAGCAGCGATTGGTAGGCCAGCACCGCATAGCCCAGGGCTACGCCCATGTTGCGCAGCACGGTGGAGTCGGTCAGGTCGCGCTGCCAGCGGCTGATGGGAAGCTTCTCGCTCAGGTGCTTGAGCAGGGCGTTGGCTATCCCCAGGTTGCCCTCGGCATTCTCAAAGTCGATGGGGTTGACCTTGTGCGGCATGGTGGAGGAGCCCACTTCGCCGTCTTTGAGCCTTTGCTTGAAGTAGCCCAGCGATACATAGCCCCAGACGTCGCGTGACCAGTCCACCAAGATGGTATTGGCGCGGGCCACGGCATCGAACACCTCGGCCATGTAGTCGTGCGGCTCGATCTGGATGGAGTAGGGCTGAAAGCTCAGGCCCAGGCCCAGGGGCTCGGGCGTTTCCACCACGGCCTTGGCAAAGGCTTCCCAGTCAAAGTCGGGCCAGGCCGAGAGATGCGCGTTGTAGTTGCCCACGGCGCCGTTCATCTTGCCCAGGATCTTCACCCCCGCAATGCGCTCGCGTGCGGCGCACAGGCGTACCAGCACGTTGGCAACTTCCTTGCCTACCGTCGTCGGGCTGGCGGTTTGTCCATGCGTGCGGCTGAGCATTGGAACGTCGGCGTAGGCTTGGGCCAGGGCGCGCAGCTTGGCGAGTATGGCGTCCAGCGCGGGCAGCAGCACCTGGTCGCGCGCCGCCTTGAGTTGCAAGGCGTGGCTGGTGTTGTTGATGTCTTCGCTGGTACAGGCAAAGTGCACAAATTCCTGGGCCGCCAGCAACTCGGGGCGGGCTTCGAATTTGGACTTGATCCAGTACTCCACGGCCTTCACATCGTGGTTGGTGGTCTTCTCGATGGCTTTGATGGCTTCGCCGTCGGCTTCGGAAAAGTTCTTTACCAATCCAAGTAAGTAAGTGCGTGCTCCGGGAGTAAGTGGCTTGAATTCTGCAAAGCCAGCATCGCTGAGGCGGATGAACCAGGCAACTTCTACCTGAACGCGACGGTGCATGTAGCCCAGTTCGCTCATCAGGGGGCGCAGCGGTGCCAGCTTGCCGGCATAGCGGCCATCGAGCGGAGAAAGGGCGGAAATGGTGGAAAAAGTCATGTCCGGATTGTAGGTTGCGCGCCACGCTTGGGTCCAAATCCGGATCGATCCCACCTGCATGGATAGAATGACCCTTCCCCCACCCCCTCTGTACCCATGAAGCTAATCGGTTCCACCTCCAGTCCCTATGTGCGCAAAGTCCGCGTGGTGATGGCCGAGAAAAAGCTGGATTACGCCTTCGTGCCCGAAGACGTCTGGTCCACTGACACCACCATTGCGGAATCCAATCCGCTGGGCAAGGTGCCTTGCCTGGTCATGGAGGGAGCAGAAGCCCTGTTTGATTCGCGCGTCATCGTGGAGTACCTGGATACCCTGTCGCCGGTGGGCAAGCTCATCCCCACCGTGGGGCGTGAACGCGCCGAGATCAAGACCTGGGAGGCGTTGGCCGACGGCGTGCTGGACGCTGCCATCCTGGCGCGTCTGGAAGCCACCTGGGGTGGGCGCTCCAAGGCACAACGCAGCCAAGCATGGATTGATCGTCAACTGGTTAAGGTGAATGCGGCCGTCAAGGCCATGGGACGGGGCCTGGGCGACAAGCCGTTTTGTGGCGGTATTCACTTCAGCCTTGCGGATGTGGCCGTAGGCTGTGCGTTGGGGTATCTGGATTTCCGGTTTCCGGAGCAAGATTGGCGCGCGGAAAATCCGAATCTGGTGCGTTTGTATGACAAATTGATGCAACGCCCGAGCTTTTCCGAGACCGTGCCCGGTTGATCCGCAACATTTTTTCTAGGGGTTTACACGGTCTTACGTGTAAACCCCTTCTCATTGGGGTTCGGGGCCGATACAGTTCCTGCCCCATGGCAATGTACAAAACGGTTTACAAGTGCCGCGAATGTGGTGCTACCAGTTACCAGCGGGTGTTGGACCGCGACGCACAAGGGGCCTTGCGCCCTACAGGCGAATACCGTTGCACCGGTTGCAGGAACATATTCGCGACCTTGCGCGCCTGGTGGGAACCCAAGCGGGCCCCAGACTTTCAGCCCAGTACGTTTGCAGGTTGAACCTGCAAACCCGCTACCAGGGGCGATCCGATGCCGGGGCTTGCGTGAGCACCAGCATCTTTTCCAGGTTCAGCTGCACTTTGACATCGCGCTGCGCTACGCTGGCAACGATACGGTAGTCGCGGGTGCTGGTCTCGCGCATGATGGGCTCCAACGTGGGCATGCCGCTGCGGTTGACCAGAACTGCAACACGCGGCGTGCTGGTATTGATACCCCGTTTGACGACCACCGCGACCTCGTCCGTGGCCAGGCGCACAAAGGAGCCGGGCTGGTAAATGCCGACGGCCTTGATGAGCGCAGCACCAGCATCATCGATCTGGCGGTTTTCGTCGAAGTAACAGGCCTGCATGGCCGCAGCCGGAGAAATGGGCGACCGCGCGGCCCGGGGCGCAAGCCGCGCTGCAAACATGTCGGCGCGTTGTATGAGCCGTGCATACTGCTGCGCCTGGGTACGTTCGCGCAAAGGACCTGGAACCTGGGTGTGATGGTCGCGCACGGCCTCCAGCCAATCGGTGTCTGCAATGCCCCATTCCACCAGGGTCTGGACGGACTGCGCTGCATGGTGGTCAATCACCTGGCGTTGTGCCGCATTGGGCGCTTCCACCTGGCGGGCGAGTTGGTCTTGCAAAGCTGCCATCGAGACGTTCATCGTCAACGCGGCTTTGCACAACGTGGACTCCTGCTCGGCAGACCAGCGCAAAACTTCGCGCGCGGCTAGGCTGCACATCACGGCGACCAACAAGGCGTGGGTGGCGCTGTACATTTGCATTTCGGTCGACGACAGGTGAATGAGCGCAAACAAGGTTCCATCCGGATTGCGCCGCGAGAAGCGCCCCAGCTGAGCGCTGAGTCGTTCCAGCCGGTCTAAGGCATGGCTGGGTTGGCTGTCACGCAAAAGGGCGTTGGCTTGAATCTGCAGATCCAGCCAATCGGGGTTTTCGTCTTCTTGGACGTTGCGGTTGTTGAGTTGCTCCAACTTGGCGCTGGCGATTTCCCCTAGCGGTTTGTTGTCGCGCACCATGCCCTGAAGTCGGTCCACATAAGCACGGTGATGGGCTTCGGAATCGGCCACATCAATAAACAACCCACCCCCGCGGCGCGCAAAATCCTCCAGCATGGCGCGGGAATCAATCACAAAAGACTTCTTGGCCAGCAGCACGCCATCCTTGTCCATCAGGCGGAAAGGCAGGGGCTGGTGCAGCCGAATGGAGTCGACGCTGACAGGTACAAGATGCATGGTGCCGGAGATTATGCAACCCAACGGGCCCGCGAGAGCGATGGAAATGCGGGGTGAATGGTCGACAAGGGGCTGCTAGCATGCGCAAGATGGAACCAATGAATACGCCCCCTTTTCTGCAAAAGATCGTTGCACAGGACGCCTGTGTCGCCGCCCTGCAGGGCTTGCCACGTCCGTGGGTCTTTACCAACGGTGTCTTCGATGTCTTGCACCGTGGGCATGTGTTGTACTTGGCCCAGGCCCGCGCGCTGGGAGGCAGCTTGGTTGTGGCACTGAATACGGACGATTCCGTTCGGCGTCTAGGCAAGGGTGAGGACCGCCCCCTCAACACCCAACTCGACCGTGCCATCGTGCTGGCCGCACTGGGGTTTGTGGATCTGGTCACTTGGTTTGCCGAAGATACGCCGATGGAACTGATTGGAGTCTTGCGACCCGACCTCATCGTCAAGGGAGGGGATTACGACATGGAAACCCTGCCCGAAACGGCTCTGGTGCGATCCTGGGGAGGGGATGCACGCGCCCTTCCGTTTGTTCAGGGGTACTCCACGACGGCGCTGGTGCGCCGCATCCGTTCTTAGCAGACATCCGTTTCGCGCTGACGCCTCAGGTGCGTGTGCCGAAAACGACGTTCCACAAGGCCAAACCAGCGTCGCGCGCAGACGCAGCCGTATCCAGGGAAACCAACGTTGCCTCCTCATTGAGCCGCGCCCGGTGCTGAAGTTGGCGCAACTGCCGGTAGGCACCGGCTGCGTTGTGGCCGACCGGAACCGGTAGCAATCCACAAGCCTGGGCGCGCTCAAGCAGTCCGATATTGCCCACGTTGTCCAGCAACTCGGGGTGCTTCTTGCCTTCGGACAGCACCAGGAACTGCACGGCGAACTCAATATCCACCATCGCTCCCGGGCTGTGCTTGACTTCGAATCCGTCACCACGCACCGGGTGCGCACTGGCAACACGCTTGCGCATGGACACAATTTCGTCGCGTAGCGCCAGGATGTCACGATCGGTTTGGATGACTGCGGCGCGAATCCGCTCGAACCGTTCGGCCAGCCCGCCTTCACCCAGTACGCAGCGTGCGCGCGTCATCGCCTGGTGTTCCCAGGTCCATGCTGTGTTGCTGCCCCGGTTTTGCTGGTAGGCCGCGTACGACTCCACACTGGTGACCAGCAAGCCTGAATTCCCATTGGGACGTAGCGCGGTGTCGATTTCGAAGAGGTCACCTTCTCCGGTCTTGACGGTCAGCCAGTTGATCAGCTTGCGCACCAACGCCGCATAAATTTCGCCTGCGCGTTCATCGGGGTCGTCATAGACAAAAACCAAATCCAAGTCGCTGCCATAGCCCAGTTCCTTGCCACCCAGCTTGCCATAGGCAATGATGCCGAAGCGGCAGGCATCCTGGTGGCGTTGCTTGAGTCGCTCCCAGCACCAGCGGGTCGTCACCCGCAAGACGCTGTCGGCCAGGGCACTGAGGTCGTCGGCGACCTGCTCCACGGTGAGCCGACCCTCGATGTCGCGGGCCAGAATCCGGAACACTTCGCCGTGGTGCGCACGGCGCAGCAGGTTCAAGAGGGACTCGTCATCATCCTCGGCAGCGCCTTTGAGCGCATCCTTGCGGGTTGTTAGCTCGCGTTCAAAGTCCAGGGGATCGAAACGTTCTTCCAGCATCGTGCTGCCGGCAAGTTCGTCGATCACCCCGGGATGCTTGAGCAAATACCGTGCGGGCCAACGGGCTGCACCCAACATGCGCAACAGGCGCTCGTGCACACGGGGGCGCTCCAGCAACAAGGCCAGGTAACTCTCGCGGCGCAGCAACGGCTCAATCCAATCGGCCAGCCGTACGCAAGCGTCTTCGGTGACCCGGTCGTCTTCGAGCCATTGCGCAGTGCGTTGGATCAAGCGACCCAGCCGGGCCCGGGATTCTTCCCGCAGCGCCAAGACGCGGGGATGCTCGCGCCAGCTTGACAGGCGTTCACGAAACGGACCGTCGAGATGCGCCAGCAAGGTATCGAAGTCTCCGGTCGTGGGGGTGCTGGCCTGCCCGTTGCAGCCCTTGCACGAGGTTTGTGCGCCCCCCAGCAAGGCGTCGAACTCTTGGGCCACCAGTTCCCGGTGGCGGTCGAGCTCGCTCAAAAAACCGCAGCTGTCGGAAAAGCCCAGGGTGTGGGCGATCCACAGCACATCGGCATCCTGGGTGGGCAGGATGTGGGTCTGCTGGTCATCCAGATACTGGATGCGGTGTTCGACACGGCGCAAGAAGACGTAGGCTTCTCCCAGTGCGGCCGCGGTTGCGGCAGGCATCAGACCGGCCTGGCTGACGCGCTGCAAGGCACTCAAGGTGGGGCGGGTGCGCAGTTCGGGAAACTGACCGCCGCGAACCACTTGCAACAGTTGGACGGTGAATTCAATCTCGCGGATGCCGCCGCGCGACAGCTTGACGTCGTTGGACCGCTCGGGTTTTCCGGCGCTGCGTTTGGCGGCATGGTCGCGGATTTGGCGATGCAGGTCCCGCAGCGCATCGAAGACGTTGTAGTCCAGGTAGCGCCGGAATACGAAAGGCGTGACGATGGAGCGCAGATTCTGTGCACTTGCCGAACCAACCGCCGAGGTTGGCGCGACTACTCGGCTCTTGAGCCAGGCGAAACGCTCCCACTCACGCCCCTGAACGTGGAAGTATTCTTCCAACGCTCCCAAGGAAACCGCTGGTGGACCAGAGTTGCCATTGGGTCGCAAGGCCAGATCGACCCGGAAGACGAACCCGTGCTCCGTGGTGTCTCCGACCAACGCATGGATGGCACGCACCAACTTGGCAAAGTACTCGTGGTTGGAGATGCGTGCGCGGCCTTGTGCGTCCCCGGCCGTCTCGCCGTCTTGGTCATAGACATAAATCAGGTCGATGTCGCTGGATACGTTGAGTTCCCGCGCGCCCAGTTTCCCCATGCCGACGATGCACAACTGGGCCCGTTCACCCTGTGCGGTTTCGGGGGCACCGTGCAACGCGTCGAGCTGGCGTGTGCTGGCTTCACAAGCGGTGTCCAAGGCGAATTCAGCCAGTGCCGTCATCGTCAGTGTGATGTCGGCCAGCGGTGCCTGTGCGTCGCAATCCAGCCGCGACAGGCGCTCCAGGACCAGCTGGCGCACGACCCGCAGCGCACCGCCCACGTCCATGCCCGTGTGGGTGAGTGTCTGGAGCAATTCCTGCATGCCAGCGCGGTCGGGAACGCCCGGCGGCAGTTGGGACAGCAAATCCGCGTATCGTCGCCGGATGCGTTGGCCAAAACGTGCGTGTTCGGCCAAAGGGGAGGCGTTATTGCGGGTCATAATTCCTGCCAAAGTGCTTCGCTATCAATGACTCAGTCTCACTCATTGCCAACACCCTCGTACCGTTTGCGGTTGATCCACGCCTTTGCAGGGGTTGTCCTGGGGCTGCTGGCGCTGGCTTGGGTGGTGCTGATCGCGCTCTGGGGGGCCCTGCATTTTGTGATTGTGCCGCGAATCGCGGATTTCCGTCCGACGCTGGAGCAACAGGCCTCGCGGCTGCTCGGGGTCACGGTTCAGATCGGCAACATTCAGGCGCGTTCCAACGAGTTCGTACCGTCGCTGGAGCTGGCCGACGTCCAGCTGCTGGATGCGCAAGGGCGTGCAGCACTCAAGCTTCCCCAAGTAATTGTGGCTTTGTCGGCACGCTCCCTCATGTCGATGGGACTGGAGCAGCTCATCATCGAACGCCCCGAGCTGGATGTCCGTCGTGGCACCGATGGCCACATCCGGGTGGCTGGGCTTGTGCTGCGTTCCGGCGGCGAAGGCGGCAACGCCGGTGCCGACTGGCTGTTGTCGCAACCCGAACTGGTGGTGCGTCAGGGGCGGGTCACCTGGACCGATGAGTTGCGCAGTGCGCAACCGTTGGCTCTCAGTGGCGTGGACATTGTCTTGCGCAATGCCCTGCGCTCCCACGCCCTGCGACTGGATGCGACCCCCCCTTCCGATTGGGGGTCACGCCTGCACTTGGTGGGTACCTTTAAGCAGCCGTTGCTGTCTCGCAGCCCTAGTCACTGGGAAGACTGGGTTGGGCAGTTGTATGCCCAGGCCGAGCATGTGGACTTGGCGCGCTTGCGCGAACAGGTTGACTTGGGGCTCGACATTTCCCGTGGCCAAGGCTCCGTGCGTGCCTGGCTGGAGGTGAATCGGGCGCGTTGGACCAGCGCCACGGCCGACGTGGCGCTGCGCGATGCGTCCATCCGCCTGGCGCCGGATCTGGATGCCATTGCCTTGCGCATGGCGTCAGGTCGCTTGTCTGCCAAGGCCGTGCCAGGTGGTCGCGAGCTTGCGACCCAGGCCTTGCAGTTTGAAACCCATGACGGCTTGCGCTGGCCCGGGGGCAATGTGCGGTTGTCGCTGTACGGTGCCGATCCCCTGCACCCTGAAAAGGGTGAGTTGGTGGCCGACCGGCTGGATCTGGCCGCCCTGGCGCTGATTGCACAACGCCTGCCGCTGCCGGCCGATGCGCACGCCCGCGTGAAGGCATGGACCCCCAGCGGCTTGGTCGATCAGCTGCAGGCGACCTGGCAAGGCCCATGGGAGAAGGGGACTTCCTACACGGTCAAGGGGCGTGCTCGCCACTTGAGCGTGCCTTCCGCCACGGTGGACGGGCAGCAGTGGCCGGGGGTGGAAGGACTGGATGTTGATTTTGATTTCAACCAGAACGGCGGCAAGGCCACCGTGTCCATGAAAGGCCAGTTGGATGCGGTAGGGGTATTTGAAGAGCCCCTCATTGCCGTGCAGCGCCTGCACGGTGAGGTGCAATGGACCCGCAAGGGGGAGCACCTGAGCTTGCAGATTCCGAACCTGCAGTTTGCCAACGAGGATGCCCAAGGCGAGTTGCGCCTGGGCTGGCGCACCCAGGACCAGCCGGGCAAGTCGCGCCTGCCGGGGGTGCTGGATTTGCAGGGTACCTTGAGCCGCGCCGCCGGTCATCGCATCTACCGCTACCTGCCCCAGGCTATTGACAAGGACGCGCGGGACTATGTGCGCCATGCCATTACCCAAGGTCTGGCGACGGCGGTTAAATACCGCGTCAAGGGCGATCTCCACGATTTTCCCTTCGTGGGCAACAAGAATGGCGAATTCAGAATTTCGGCCCAGATCAAAGATGCGCAATATGCCTACGTGCCGCCCAGCATCTTGCCCAAGGACGCCTTGCCGTACCCGGCCTTGACCGGCTTGAACGCCGAGTTCTTGCTGGATGGCGATGTCATCCGCATCCGGGGCGCGCGCGCCGGGCTGGTGGGGGCACCCGGCCTGCGGGCAACCAAAGTCGAAGGCGTGATTGACAGCCTGTATAACGGTGCACGGGTCGCGGTGACAGCCGATGTGCAAGGACCATTGCCCGAAGCCTTGGGCGTAGTGAATGGTTCGCCCTTGGGACCCTTGATGGGTGGTGCACTGTCACAAACCAGTGCCATCGGCACGGCCAGCTACCAATTCAAACTGGCGTTGCCCATCGCCGATGCGGCCAAAGCCACGGTGCGCGGCACGGTCACGCTGGCGGGCAACGACCTGCAGATGTCGCCCGACTCACCCCGCCTGCAGCGCGCCCGTGGCGTGGTGGGCTTTAGCGAAACCGGGGTCACGGTCCAGGGAGTGCAAGCCCGCGCACTGGGAGGCGATGTCCGCATTGACGGTGGTTTGACGGTGTCGCCCGGCAAGACCCCAGCGGCGTTGCGCGTGCAAGGAACCGCCAGTGCCGAGGGTCTGCGTCAGGCGCAGGAGCTGGGGTTTGTCGCGCGGCTGGCCCAGCACGCACAGGGCAGTGCTGGGTATACCGCGATCATTGGGCTACGCGGTGGCAGCTTGGATTTGCAGATAGCCAGCTCGCTTGTAGGCTTGGGGCTCGAGTTGCCGGCTCCGTTTACCAAGCCGACTGACCTGGAGATGCCCTTGCGTTTGAGCTTGGGCGCGCGCGCTGGGGTGGATGGGCAACTGGCAAGCCAGCAGGACCAGTTGTCGCTGGAATGGGGAAAGCTGCTGCAGGTGTCTTATGTCCGCGATCTTGCAGGTGCCGAACCGCGTGTGTTGCGCGGCAGCGTCGCTCTGGGGCTGGCAACCGATGAGAACGCCCCCGTGCCCGCAGAAGGGGTCGTGGCCAACATCAACCTCGGCGTGGCCGACGCGGATGCGTGGCGCACGGTACTCAGCGGTGTGACCGGGACCGATCTGAACCCGAGCACCTTCACCGCCAATGACCAACTGGCTGGCCTGTCCTACCTGCCGACCCAGCTTGCCGTGCGGGCGCGGGAACTGATCTTGGGCGGGCGCAAATTCCATCAGGTGGTCGTGGGTGGCGGGCGCGATGGGTTGACCTGGCGCGCCAATCTGGACGCCCGGGAAATGAGCGGCTATGTGGAGTACCGCCAACCGGCAGGAACTGCAGCCGGGCGCCTGTATGCCCGCTTGGCCCGCCTGGCCATTGCCCAGGCCGAGGCGCAGGACGTGGAAACCGCGCTGGACGAGCAACCCGCCAGCATCCCCGCCCTGGACATCGTGGTGGAAGACCTGGAGCTACGCGGAAAGAAACTTGGACGCATCGAGATCGATGCAGTCAACCTCGGAGCGACACCCTCCAGTGCAGCACGCGATGCGCCACGCGAATGGCGCCTGAACCGCTTCAACATTGCAACCCCCGAGGCGCAGTTGACGGCTCAGGGGAGCTGGACCGCTGTGGCCGGTGCAGCGCCCGGCACCACCAAGAACATCAAGGAACGCCGGCGCACGCAGATGGCCTTCAAGTTGGATATTGCCGATGCCGGTGAACTGCTGGGCCGCTTCGGCATGCCCGACGTGGTGCGCAAGGGCAAGGGCAAGGTTGAAGGCCAGGTGTCCTGGCTGGGCTCGCCCATCACCTTGGACTACCCCAGCCTCGATGGCAAGTTGACGATCAATGTCGAGAGTGGCCAGTTTCTGAAAACCGATCCGGGTATCGGCAAACTCCTGGGCGTGCTCAGCTTGCAATCGCTGCCGCGGCGTCTGACCCTGGATTTCCGGGACGTGTTCAGCGAAGGGTTCTCGTTTGACTACTTCCGGGGTGATGTGGACATTGCCCGGGGCCTTGCGCGCACCAACAATCTGCAGATGAAAGGGGTCAATGGTGCCGCCCTGATGGAAGGCCAGGCCGACATCGCCAAGGAAACCCAGAACCTGCGCGTGGTGGTGGTTCCGGACATCGATACCGGTAGCGCGGCATTGCTGGCGTCGTACTACATCAACCCCCTGGTGGGCCTGTCCACCTACCTGGCCAACCTGATCCTGCGACGCCCGCTGATTGAAGCTAACACCCACGAGTTCCTGATTGACGGCACCTGGCTGGAGCCGCGCGTAACCCCGGTGGAGCGCAAGACCAAACCCGCTGCTGCGCCGCCAGCGGCCAAGACTTCGGAGGCCCCATGAAAGTAGCCGTCATTCAAATGGTCTCTGGTGCCGTGCTCGACGAAAACCTGGACCAGGCCCGCACGCTGTTGCGAACCGCACGGGACCAAGGCGCCGAACTGGCGGTGTTGCCCGAATACTTTTGCTTGATCGGCCAGCGCGACAGCGACAAGCTGGCCCTGAAAGAAGCATTCGGCGCAGGTCCGATTCAGGATTTTCTGGCCACGACGGCGCGTGAGCTGGGGCTGTGGTTGGTGGGGGGGACTTTGCCCTTGGCGGCCGATACCGCCGATCGCGTCTTCAACAGTGTGCTGGCCTACGACCCGCAGGGCCACTGTGTGGCGCGCTACGACAAGATCCACCTGTTCCGGTTTGACAACGGCCAGGAAGCGTACGACGAATCCCGCGTGTTGCAAGCCGGCACCAAGCCCAGCTCCTTGGTGTTGCCCGCACGCGATGGGCATGCCTGGCGAATCGGGTTGAGTGTGTGTTACGACCTGCGCTTTGCGGAGCTGTACCGCATCTATGCCGCGCAGGGGGCCGATTTGCTTCTGGTGCCCAGTGCCTTCACCTACACCACCGGGCAGGCCCATTGGGAGGTGCTGCTGCGCGCGCGGGCGATCGAGAACCTTGCTTTCGTGGCCGCGGCGGCACAGGGGGGGACACACACCAACGCACGCCGTACCTGGGGGCAATCCATGCTGATCGATCCCTGGGGCAGCATTCTGGCTGCACAAGCCCAGGATCCTGGCGTTGTCTGCGCCGAGCTGGACGCCCAGCAACTGACCCAGCGACGCAGCCAGCTGCCAGCATTGGAACATCGTTTGCTATGAAAAAAAGAGCTGCTTACGCAATATCGACGGGGCCTGTAGTCACTTTTTGGCATTATTTTGGGGTGCTGGGCCTGGTGGCGTTGCTGTCGGCCTGCAGCAGCGTGCCCATCGGCCCGCGTGCGCCGGTAGAGCCAGCACCGGCGCGCCCGACAGCGCTGCCCGCCACCGTGCCGATGGATGCCGACGGTGCAGGTACTTTGCAGCAAGGCAAGAGCCGTTGGGTGCCCGTACCCTGGTCAGAGCTGCCTGGCTGGGCCGACGATACCCTGTTTGACGCCTGGAACGCCTGGCTGCGCAGTTGCGAACGGCCGCCGGCGCCGTGGCAGACCCTGTGCGCTGAGGTGCGGCTGCTGAGCATTGCGGATGCCCCGGCACAGCGGCAGTGGCTGGAACAGCGTTTGCAGCCCTACCGGGTGGAAAGCTACCCAGGTGAGGCGACCGGACTGCTCACGGCCTATTACGAACCCGTGCTGGAAGCCAGTCGTCTCGCGCAAGGGGCGTTCACGGTGCCCTTGTACCGGCCGCCCGCTGACCTTGCCGCACGCAAGCCCTGGTATTCGCGCCAGGAAATCGAGACCTTGCCCGAGGCGCAGGCCGCGCTGCAAGGGCGCGCCTTGGCGTACCTGGCAGACCCGGTGGATGCGCTGGTCCTGCAGATCCAGGGCTCGGGGCGGTTGCGCCTGCAGCAGCCTGACGGAACCTGGACCTGGGTCCGTTTGGCTTACGCGGGAACCAACGAGCATCCCTACCGCAGCGTCGGTCGTTGGTTGTTGGACCAGGGCTTGGTGAAAGACGCCTCGTGGCCGGGCATCAAGGCCTGGCTGGCGCAGAATCCGCAGCGACAGCAGGAGTTGTTGTGGGCCAACCCACGCATGGTGTTTTTCAAGGAAGAGCCCGTGGCCGGTGCCCAGGGCGGGGATGGCCCCCGCGGAGCGCAAGGCGTGCCGCTCACGCCGGGGCGCTCCATTGCCGTGGATCCGGCCAGCATTCCCTATGGAACACCCGTGTGGTTGGCATCCACCGGCGCGCAGGTGACGCTGCAAAAGCTGGTGCTGGCCCAGGATACGGGTAGCGCCATTACCGGTGCGGTACGAGCGGACTATTTTGTCGGTTGGGGGGCCGAGGCGGGCGAGCTGGCCGGGCGTCTGCGCCAGCCCCTACAAATGTGGGCGCTATGGCCAAAACGGGACCAATAACGTTACTATGGACCCTGTACCAGTCCTTCTCTGAACTACTTAAGTGAGCGACACCATGAGCACATCCATGCGGGACATTGACGAACGGACCAACCTGGCAGCCAACAGCATGTTTGAGCTGCTGCTGTTTCGCCTGGGTGAGGCCCCGGGCACGACCCGGCGCGAGTTGTTCGGCATCAACGTGTTCAAGGTGCGCGAGAT
>JAYRUL010000070.1:0-14389 GCA_041919095.1 Rhodoferax sp.
ACGCAAGCCGGGTCATGGCTTGGCCGCCTTGTCCTGCAGCGACGCCCAGCCGGCTTTCGGGTGCATGGTGTCCAAGTTCCAGTCGGTGTCCACAAACTCGCGCTGGGTTGGGGCCACCACCAGACGCGCCAGCGGGTGATCGCGCTCAGAGTTGATGATCTCGCCCCGGCCCTCGGCCACGTCGGACAGCAGCTTGAAATCAACCGGATCGCGCGCCCAGGGCCGTGCGCCCACGGCCAGGGGCAGGTGCCGCTCCAGGCTGCGGGCCGGGTGCGCCACCAACACCGGCGGCAGGTAGGGCGGCTCGGGTGCTGTCAGCAGGCGCGCGTGGGAGGCGGTGTAGCGCCCGGTCAGGGGCACGGGCAGGCCGTTGGCGTCCTGGGCCAGGTTGTCGTGCAGGTGCAGTTCCAGGTCGCCGTGGCCGCCCAGCGCCAGCAGCGGCGTGCCCGCGCGGGTGTCGGGGCCATGGCGCAGCACGTTGCCCACCAGGCTGAGCTTGCCGGTGACAAAGTCGTGCCCCTCCCACTCGTGTGCAACCAGGTTGTAGTGCGCGGCTTTGGCACCGGGGTTGTAGATCAGGTTGTTGACCATGGCGGCCTGCGCACCGCCCTTGAACAGCGCGTTGCGTTCGCGGTTGGAGGCATACAGGTTGCCCACCAGTAAGATGCCGCTGGCGTTGTCGTGCACCAGCGTGCCCTTGGAGTGCTCGCCCTTGGGGTGCACCGAGTGCGACAAGCCTTCATAGACCAGGTTGTAGCTGTAGGTGATGGCGTGCGAGGTCGCGGCGCGCCAGGCGTCGGGGTTGCTGCCCTGGAAGCGCGGGCCGCCCACCGACAGGTTTTCATCGGTCGCCCAGGACAGCGAGCAATGGTCCACGATGACATGGTGCGCCCCGGCGTGGGTGGCAATGCCGTCGTGGTCGCCACCGCTGCGCGCGGGGCGGCCATCATCGCCGGGGCGGATCATCAGGTGCTGCACGATCACCTGGTGCGCTGCAATGCCAATGCCGCCTTTGATGAGTGTGATGCCGGGTGCCGGTGCCGTTTGTCCGGCGACGGTGACATAGGGTTGGTCGATGCGCAGGCTCTGCCCTTGCAGGTCGATCACGCCGCCCACTTCAAACACCACCGTGCGTGCGCCCGTGGCGGCCAGGGCTTCGCGCAGCGAACCAGGCCCTGCCGCGTTCAGATTGCGCACCCGCAGGATGCGCCCACCGCGCCCGCCCACGGTGCCTTGCGCCCAGCCTTCGGTGTCGTAGCTATAGGGGTTGAACGGCGCGGCGCGTTGTGCCAGCGTGGAACCTGGAGCGCCTTCTGCCGCCGCCATGCCCCATGCCGCCCAGGCCAGCAGGGCCAGCCGTGCCAGTTTTCGTATGCCCTTCATGCCGTGCTCCATTCAGTGCTTGCGAGTGCTGCGCGCAGCCCCTGTGCCTCGATGCGCGCGCAGGCCACCTGCAGCGCCGACTCCAGGCCGGGCGACTGCGCCACCCGCGCATCGAGCAAGGCGGTGGACTGCTGCGTGCGCTGCAGCGCGTGCCGCGCCACGGCCAGACTGAAGGACAGGCCTGCGGGCCAGAACCCGTGGCGTTGCTGGTGGCTCTGCAGCGCTGGCCACAGGCGTGTGAGGCACTTGCTTTCCATGTTCAGGGCAATGGCGTCCAGCGCGTGGTGCAAATAAGGGTTGCGAAAGCGGCGCAGCACCTCGCTGGTGTAGGTCTGCAGGGCGGGTGCGGGGCCGGGCAGGCTGGGCAGGACCTCGGTGTGCAGGGTGTGCAGCAGAAAGGCGGCAACGTCGGCGTCTGCCAGGGCCGTGCGCACGCTGTCCAGCCCCAAGGGGCGGGCCACGGCCGCCAGCAGGGTGTGTGCGCCATTCAGGATGGCAACCTTGCGTGCGCGCAAGGCGGCCAGGTCGTCGACCCATTGCACGTTGAGCCCGGCCTGGTGCAGGGGCAGCGCCTGCGCGACCCAGGCCGGAGCCTGGATGGCCCACAGGTGGTAGAGCTCGCCAGCCACCAGAAAGTCGTCGCGGTAGCCCAGCTGGGCTTGCAGCGCGTCGATCTCCTCGCCGGGATACCCGGTGACGATGCGGTCGACCAGGGTGTTGCCAAACGCGCAGGCGGCATCGAGCCAGGTGCCAAAAGCACTAGGGAGCTGCCACAGCGCGGCGTAGTGCTGCACGGCGGCGCGCAAGGCGGTGCCGTTGGCTTCGATCAGCTCGCACGGCAGCACGGCAATGCCGCGCGCGCTGTCGCCGTTGAAGTGGCCGTAGCGCTCCCACAGCCAGCGCGTCAGCTTGGCCGGAAAGCTGGAGGGCGGGGCGTCCGCCAGCCGGTCGGTGCTGTTGACGGCAATGCCGGCTTCGGTGGTGTTGGAGACAAAAAAGCGCAGGTCCGGGCTGCGCGCCAGGGCCAGGAAGTCGGCGTAATGGTGGGCCAGATCCAGCTCGCGCTGCACGCAATCCACGCGCTGGATCTGGGTCTGCAGCTGGCCCTGGGCATCCAGGCCGCGCAGCACCGTGGTGTAGAGGCCGTCCTGGGTGTCCAGCAACGCGGCGCGGGAGCGCGACGTGGGCCGCACCACCACCACGCCCAGTGCACCGGCACCACCTTGCTCGCTGCGGCAGTGGTCGTTGTACACCTGCAGCATCCAGCCCAGAAAACCGCGCAGGAAGTTGCCCTGGCCAAACTGCAACACGGCCACGGGCAAGGTGCTGGGCGCGCGGCGGCGCAAGCGCGGCAGGTCGGGGGCGGGGGTCATAGCGAGGGGTCGCGTTTCCAGAACAGAAAATCGTGCTGCCCCAGCCGATCCGCCTGGGTGCGCACGCGGCCCGACGCGGTGTCGATGAGGCGTTGCAGCAAGTCGTCGGCCAGCGCCTGCGGGCTCGCCCCATGCAGGATGGCCCCGCAGTCAAAATCGATCACCCCGCTTTGGCGCGTGGCCAGCTCGGTGTTGCTGGACACCTTGATTACCGGAGCAATGGGGTTGCCCGTGGGCGTGCCCAGCCCGGTGCTGAACAGCACCAGATTGGCCCCGCTGCCCACCAGCGCGGTGACCGACTCCACGTCGTTGCCCGGTGCGCACAGCAAGGACAGACCGGCTGGGGCCGCAGGCTCGGTGTAGTCGCACACCGCCACGATGGGGGAACTACCGCCCTTGCGGGCAGCACCGGCGGACTTCATGGCGTCGGTGATGAGCCCGTCGCGGATGTTGCCGGGGCTGGGGTTGTCGGCAAAGCGGCTGCCGGCCGCCTGCACGCGCGCTTCGAAGGCCTGCATCAG
Source organism: Rhodoferax sp. (assembly GCA_041919095.1). Taxonomy (GTDB): domain Bacteria; phylum Pseudomonadota; class Gammaproteobacteria; order Burkholderiales; family Burkholderiaceae_C; genus Allorhodoferax. The sequence continues at coordinate 3,278 of JAYRUL010000070.1, forward strand.
CTGCAGAAAGCGCGCGGCATCGTGCGCGTGCACGCAGCGCGCCAGCAAGGCCGATTCCACCCCGCACAGCTCGGGAAATTCACTGAGGAGCGCCGCGCCGCCCAGCGCCACCACCCGATCGGACACCAGCCCCAGCACCGGGTTGGCGGTGATGCCCGAAAACCCGTCCGAGCCGCCGCACTTGACGCCGATGCGCAGATGCGACAAGGGCACCGGCTGGCGGCGCACGCGGTTGGCCACGGCCAGCTGCGCCAGCGTGTCGCGCACGGCGGCCTGCAGCAGCGCGGTTTCCCCCCCGGGGTAGTTTTGCTGCTCGTACACCAGGCAGGGCTTGTCAAAACCGGGGTTGCGAGCCGCCAATGCGGCCCGAAACAGGGATACCTGCGCGTTCTGGCAGCCCAGGCTCAGCACCGTGACCCCGGCCACGTTGGGGTGGTCGGCATAGGCGGCCAGCAGGTCGCACAGGGCGCGGGCGTCGGCGCGGGTGCCGCCGCAGCCCCCGGCATGGGTGATGACGCGCACGCCGTCCACGTTGGGGAACGGGCGCGCGGTGTGGCCAGCGGGCTGCTGCGCAGCGTGGCCGAGCAACGAGCGGGTGAAGTCGGCCAGGTCGTCCTCTTCACCATACCCCAGCGGGCGCACCAGCGCCTCTCGCAGCAATTCCACGTTGCGGTTTTCGCAGAACACCAGCGGAAAGATCAACCAATGGTTGGCCGTGCCGACGCGGCCGTCTGCGCGCACCACGCCGTCAAAGGTGGCACCCTGCCAGCGCTGCACCTCAGGTGCGGTCCAGACCGGCACCCAGGGCTGCTGCGGCAGTTGGACCGGTGCCGCGTAGTGCACCAGGTTGGCCGTGGTGATGGCGCTGCCCGCGGCAATGTCCACGCTGGCGCGGCCCACCGGGGTGCCGTACAGGCGCAGCACTTCGCCCGCCGCGCAATCGCGCACGGCCAGCTTGTGCTTGCGTGCCACGGGCGTGGCCAGGCGCAAGCACTGATCCTGCCCCCAGTGCACCGTGGCCCCGGGCTGCAGGTCCACCAGGGCGACCAGCAGGTCATCATCGGCGTGCAACTGCAGTACGCCCGCTGATAGCGCGTGCAGGTCGCTGCCTTGCACAGAGGTTTTCGCAGATTCGGTGCTCATAGCCCAAAGTACTGCTGCGCGTTGTCATGGCAGATGCCGCGCACCAGGGTGTCCAGCGCCGCGCGGTCCTGCGGGTATTCGCCGTCGGCCACCCAGCGTCCGAGCAGGCGGCACAGCAGGCGGCGGAAGTAGTCGTGGCGGGGGTAGGAGGCGAAGCTGCGCGAGTCGGTCACCATGCCCACAAACGTGCCCAGCACGCCCAGACGCGCCAAGGCACGCAGTTGCTGCAGGTTGCCGTCCTTGTGGTCGTTGAACCACCAGGCCGGACCCAGTTGTAATTTGCCGGTGACGCGCCCATCCTGAAAGCACCCCATCAGCGACGCCAGCACGTCGTTCATGGCGGGGTTCAGTCCAAAGAGCAGGGTCTTGGGCAATTCGTCGGTGGCGTCCAGGTCGTCGAGCAGCCCCGCCAGCCCGGCGCTGTGGGTGCCGTCGGACATGGCGTCATAGCCGGTGTCCGGGCCCAAGGCGGCCAAGGCGCGGCGGTTGTTGTTGCGCTGCGCACCCAGGTGCAGGCACATGGCCCAGCCTTGCGCGGCGTAAGCACGGCCCAGGTCTACCAGCAGGCGGCGCTGGAACGCGCTTTCCTCTGCGAGCGACAGGCCCGCGCCGCGCAAGCGCCGCGCCATCAGGTCCTGGGCCTGGGTGGCGCTGACCGCATCCGTGGCCAACGGCGCGTCGATGGCGTGGTCGGCGATGCGCGCCCCGTGCTGGTGGAAATAGGCCACCCGCGCCGCCAGCGCGGCCACCAGGTCGCCGTAGTGCAGGATGGTGATGCCGCTGACGCGGCCTAACCGGTTCAGGTAGTCGACAAAGCCGCCACCCGAGATTCTCATGGCTAAATCAGGTCGAAAAGCGGGTATAACCCTCGTAGATAGTGCGTGAGCAGCTATCAATTTGAGAGCAGATAGGTCGTCCACCGGATCGTCGGTGGTGCAGGCCACAGCCACCCGGGCCTGCGCCAGCAAGCTCCAGCAGTCCCTATGGGCCAGTTGCGCGTTGGCCTGCTCCCAGATGGCGGGGGCGTTGGCGGCATTGATGGTCAGGCCCACGCCAAAGATGCGCTGCAGCTCCAGGTGGCTCCAGTGGTGGATGGGGTTGCCCGCTGCCAGGGGCAGCACGCGACAAAAGGCCTGGAACTTGGCCTCGTCGCTGGCGCTGCCGGTGATGCAGTCCTCGCCCACGCCCGCACTGCGCATGAGCCGCCATTTGTAGTGGTCCCCGCCCAGCCAGAGTTCGGTCAGGTTGCGAAAGCGTTTGCGCGCGGCAATGTCGGCCGCTGGCAGGTGGGAGTGGTAGTCGATGATGGGCAGATCGGCGGCCACCTCGTGGTAGAGGGCGCGCGCCACCGGGGTGTCGAGCAGGAAGTCGGGGCTCAGAAACGGGGTCATGGCAGCTTGGCGGTCAGGGGTTGATGTGTCCGGCACCCGCACCTTGGCGCACGCGTGCGGCCACGGCATCGGCGGCGTCCAGGTCGAGCCAGTAGTGGGGGGTCCAGCCCATGTCGGTCTGCCACGGGGCGCGCCAATCAACCGGGGTGCCGTTGTGCAGGGAGCCGTGGTCCACAAAGTGCGTACCTTTGAGCGCGCGCACCAACTGGGTGGAGGCCACCTCGGGCGGCGTGACCCACACGTTGTGCTGGCTGACGATGCGCGACTGAAAGCCCACGCCAATCGAATAGGCAAACGGGTAGGCGTCGTCTTTGTGGCTCTCAAACAGGTTGTTGTGCAGGTGCACCTGGCCAAAGCGCACGCGCGGGGTGCGTTCGCGCACGCCCTGGTACCAGTTGTGGTGAAAACTGACCTTCAGGAAGCCTGCGTCTTCGGTGCGATCGTCACCATTGCCCACCAGCGTGGTCTTGTCGTGCTGGCGCAGGTGGTTCCAGGACACGGTGATCCAGTTGGACTGGCGCGTAATGTCCAGCAGCCCGTCGTGGCGCTGCATGCGCTGGCCCAGCAGCAGCGGTTCGGCAGCGTCGGGCCGCTGGCCGTCGTCAAACGTGCAATGGTCCACCCAGACATGGGTGGCCCGGCGCAGCATCAGGTTGTCGTGCAGGGCGTTCCATTCGCCGTGGCCGTTGTCCTTGGGGTCCCAGGCCGGAAAGTAGTCGTAGGCATCCGAAAAGCGCAGGTTGCGCAGGATGACGTTGTCCACGCCGTCCAGCACCAGGCCCCCGTGCACCAGGGCGGCGTCGCTGCCTAGGCCGATGACGGTGGTGTGGGAGGGCACTTTCAGCATCACGTGGCGCGCCTGGCGCTGGGCGGCGCGTTGGCGTGCGTCTTCCAGCGCGCCGGCAGGCGGCTCGCGGCCCCAGCGTGCGGGGTCGTAGGCCGCGGCATAGGCGCTCCAGCTGAATTCGGGGTCGGCAAAGTCGGCGGCCTGCAGGCTGCGGCCCGTCGCGTCGCTGGCCAGGTCGATAGTGCCCCGCACCTGCACGATGCGCGGCGCGGTGCCAGGAGCAGCCAGGGCTTGTGCCAGTTCGGCGCGGCTCTGCACGGTGAACACGCGCGCGGGCGCAGCGCCAGCGCCGCCTTGCGTGCCGCCGTGGGCGCTGCCCCAGCCATCCAGCGAGGCCAGGGTCTCGCGACTGCGGTCTGTCGCCGCCAGTTGCTGGTTGGCCCATTCGGCCATGCGGTTGTCGGTGGCCGAGAACGGGCGGCGCGCCGTCGAGCTGGCCCAGGGGCCGATATGCGGGCCCAGCACGCTGTCCCGCACCAGGGCCTGGCCGTTGGGGTGGCCGCTGCGCCAGGCACCCTTGGGTACGCCCTGGTCCCAGGCGCGGCCCAGGGAAATGGAGCCAGGTGCCAGCCCGGCCTCGGCAATCAGGCGGCTGTTGTGCACCAGGATGCCCAGCGCGCGTGAAGGGGAAGTGCTGGGCGCAAGGATGTGACCGCCGTGGCCGGGGCTGCGCCGTCCGGCACGGCTCAGGATGGTGCTGTCGTCCATGACCAGAGTGCCGTTGCCGAAGATGAAATCCACATCCCCCGCCACCAGGCTCTGGTGCACATAGACCCGGTCGCCGCTGTCCTGGGCGCGCACATAGAGCGTGTCCTGGTGGCCCAGCAAGGCCACGCCGTGCAGGTGGATGCGGTCGCCCTGGGTCATGAGGGCCACCGCCTGGGCACCGCCCGATTCCGCTGCCTCGGTCGGGTAGCCCACGCCCCGGCGCACGCCGTTCATGGCGTCGTTTTCCACGGTGAGGTGGGTGAGGGCCACGTCATCGCTGAACACCCCCAGCGTGGCACTGCTGAAGGTGCCGTAGGCGCTGGCTCCCAGGTCGGGCAGGCAGGGGTTGCCGCCCTCCACCCCGGCCCGTTTGGGCTGCCCGGCAAAGCGGTCGGCCACGATGCGCACGTCGCCCACCGTGTCCCCCAGGCCCACCAGCGCCACCGGAGCCTTGCCTTGCAGGCACACCTGGCCCCGGTAGGTGCCCGGCTTCAGGCCGATGACCCAACGACGCCCTGCTCCGGGCGCACGGGCGCTGGGCAGCGCGTCCAGCGCGGCTTGCAGGCTGGTGTGCGTGCCGCTGCCGTCCACGGCCACCACCCAGTCGGGCTTTTGCGTGCGCAGGGGCTGTAGCGTGGGCGGTGGCGTCCAGGCCGTGGGGCCTTGGGCCAGGTAGTGGGCCACGGTGTGCGTGGCCGCCTGTGCGGCATCGAGCAGCGGGCGCACGCCCTCCTGCGCCAGCGCCGCCAGGGGCAGGGCCAGCCAGCCCAGGTGCCAGGCCCTCATGGTGCCACCACGTCGGCCAGGTACAGGGCGGGCTCACCCTCGGCGTCGCAGCTGTACAGCACCTGGCGCTCGTTGGGGGTAAAGGATGGATGGGGGTGGGTGACCTGGCGGCTGTCCTTGTGGACGCCCCAGCTGCTGTCATGCCGGGCCAGGGGTCGGTGGGTGCCGGCCTTGCGGTCGAACAGGTGCAGGTAGGGGTCGCCCACCAGCATGGCATTGCTGGCCGCGCTGTCGCCACTGGCCTGGCCGCAACCGTCGCCCACGATGAGCGAGCCGTCGAAGTTGCTCATCAGGTGCGAGCACTGGGGCATGGTCATGAGTACGCGGTTTTCCAGCGTGACCGGGTCCAGGCTGCAGATCCAGCGCTCGGGCGCGTCGTGGCGGTAGCTCACGTAGACCATGGCGCTGCCATCCGGCACCCAGAACTCGTGCGTGCAGCTTTCACCAGGGGCATGGGTCTTGGCGCAGCGGCGGTTGCTGCCGTCTTCGTTGATGAACCACATACGGGCGTCGATCAGGTCGTGCGGGCCTTCATGGCAGTAGGCCACGGTCTGGTCGTCAAAGGGCCGGTACTGGGGGTGCCCCAACCAGCCGCGCTGCTCCAGGATGACGGTCTGCTTGCCCTGGTTCGGGCCCACAAGGTCCACACTGAACAGGCGGCAGCGCGGTTTGCGGTGGTACATGTCGTTGAACTTTTGCCAGGTGTTGAGCGGGAACCAGTCGTCGGCATGGATTTCAATGCCCACCATCTTGGTACAGGCACTGTTGGACACCCAGGTGCCGTAGCCCACCCAGCCGTGCGGCACGGTGTAGACCACGTCCTCGTGCAGGTCAGCCAGCGTCAAGCGGATCAACTGACGCTCGGCCCGCACGAAGTAGAGGTAGCGGTCATCCGGGCTCAGGAAGCCGCCAAAGGTGTTCTCGCCCGCGCCGTCGGTGAGCTGGATGGCAGTCTGGCTGGGCAGGTCCAGCAGGTGGTAGTTCCAGTTGGGGCTGGGGTGCGGGCCCCACTCCGCGCCGAAGATCAGGCGCTGGCCGTCGTTGGTGAAGCACTTTTGGTAGAAGTAGTTGCGGTGGCAGGTGACGTCGGTGGGCGTCAGGCGCGTGACGGTGGTGCCGGTGTCGGGGTCCTGGCGCACGGCAAAGGCCAGTTGGCGTTGGGTGTGTTTGGGCATGGTCGTTCTCTACAGTCTTTTCAGCAGGGCGTTGCCCTCGTCAATGAGGCGGGTGGCAGCGGCCCGGTCGGTGGTTTTGCCGTAGGCCACGCGCTCGAACACTTCGCGCAGGAAGCGGTGCAGGCGCGCGTGTTCAAACAGCGGTGCGGGTACGGGCACGCGGTGGGCATCGCGCTGCTGCTGGATCTGCGCCTGCGCGGCCAGTTCGATGGCGGGTAGCTGCTGCGTTTGCAGCACCACCGTGCGCTGGCGCTGGGCCGACGGCAGGCCACGGGTCTTGCCCAGGATGCGGGCCGCGTCCGGATCGGTGAGCAAGAAGTTCACCAGGCGCGCGGCCAGCTCAGGCTGGCGGGTGTTGCGCCCGGCGGCAAACATGACGCTGGGACGGCCAAACATGCCGCTGACGCGGCTGCCGGGCAGCATGGGAAAGTCGCCCAGCACCAGGCGCTGGGGCGCTTTGAGTGTGGAGGCGCGCAGCGGAATGGCCGAATCCCAGGCAAAGTTGCCGGCCCAGTTGCCCGCCACCCAGTCCTGTTGCTGCTCGGTGGGTTTTTCCGCACCGCCCAGGCTGGCGCGCAGGCGCAGCGGCGTGGCCACATGCTGGTCCACCAGGCGGCGGTAGGTTTGCACCCACTCCAGCGCCGCCGCGCTATCCATGGCCACGCGCGGGGCCTGCGGGTCCACATAGGCGGTGCCGTACTTTTGCTGCACATAGGCCTGCGCCAGCAGCACCATGTCGTACAGCTCACCGTCAAGCGGGTAGGCCTGCTCGCCCAACCGCGTTCGAAAAAGTGGGCCGGCAGCAAACAATTCGTCCCAGGTGCGCGGCACGGCCAGGCCCGCGCGTTCAAAGGTGGATTGGTTCCACAGCAGCACGCGCGCGGTGTAGGAGGCCGGCAGGGCATTGAGCTTGCCCGCCACACGGCCTGCGTCCAGGTCTAGCGGGGCGAACTGGTCCAAGTCGAGGTCGGAGTGGTACGGGTTCAGGTCCAGAAAGCCATTGCCACGCTTGGAAAACATGGCCAGCCAGGCCCAGTTGATCTGCATGACATCGGGCTCGGACCTCCCGGCGATCTGCATGGTCAGGCGCTCCAGGTAGCCATGAAATCCCATGTACTCGCACTTGACCTTGACGCCGGGGTTGCGGGCTTCAAACAGGGCTATGGCTTTCAGGGTGGACGCGTGACGACCCGCCCCACCCCACCAGGCGCAGCGCAGCACGGTGGTGGGGGTTTGCGCGTGGCCCTGCAGCGCGGGGGCCAGCAGCGCGCCCGCCCCCAGGCCCAGCAGCATGCGGCGGTCCAGGCTCATGCTTGCAGGTTGATGCCGGTAGTGGCATCAAACAGGTGGCAGCGGCCCATTTGCAGGTGCAGCGTCAGGGCACTGCCGCGGGTGGTGGCACTCAGGGCCTGGGCATCATCGGCGGCAATGCGGGCCGTGAGCGGCTGTTCGCCCACCGTGGCATGCACATAGACCTCGTTGCCCATGTGTTCGGTGAAACGCAGCACGGCCTGCAGCGCCACGCTGTCGCCTTGCGCACGCGGCGCAATGCCGATGTGCTCCGGGCGCAGCCCCAGGCGGATGGGCAGGTCGGCCGCAGGCAGGCACTGGGCCTGCGCGGCCTGCAGCGGCAGCATCTCACCCTGAAACGCCACCCAGCGCTGGCCGGCCACGGTCTGCAGTTGGGCCGGGGCCAGGTTCATCTCGGGCGAGCCGATGAAGCTGGCCACGAAGGCGTTGGCTGGGTGGTCGTACAACGCCGTGGGGGTGTCCACCTGCTGGATGACGCCGTCCTTGAGCACGCAGATGCGTTCGCCCATGGTCATGGCTTCCACCTGGTCGTGCGTGACATAGATGACGGTGGCACTCTGCCCCGACTCGCGCAGGGTGCGGTGCAGTTCGGTCAGGCGCACGCGCATGGCGGCGCGCAGCTTGGCGTCCAGGTTGGACAGGGGCTCGTCAAACAGAAAAACGTCGGGCTTCTTCACAATGGCCCGCCCCACCGCCACGCGCTGGGCCTGGCCGCCCGAGAGCTGCTTGGGGTAGCGTTCCAGCAAGTGCTCCATCTCCAGCAGCTGCGCCGCCTGCAGCACGCGCTGGTGCACCTCGGCCTTGGGGGTGCCGGCCAGCTTGAGGCCAAAGGCCAGGTTGTCGTACACCGTCATGTGCGGGTAGAGGGCGTAGTTCTGGAACACCATGGCAATGCCGCGCGCCTTGGGTGCGCAGTCATTGACCCGCTTGTCGCCAATACGCAGATCACCGCTGGTAATGGATTCCAGCCCGGCAATCATGCGCAAGAGCGTGCTCTTGGCGCAGCCCGAGGGGCCGACGAACACCATGAATTCGCCATCGCGCACTTCCAGGTCCACGCCATGCACGGCCTTGAAGCCGTTGGGGTAGACCTTTTCGATGCCGTTCAGTTGCAAGCGTGCCACGCGGGTGTCTCCATGGTTTCTTCTCGCCTTTCCAATGCAGTTACTGGCCTCTTCGGCCCGCAATGGGCAAGGGTGGGCTGCTTTGCTCCGTGTCCCCCGCCCGCTGCGCGGGCTCCTCCTTTACCTGCGCAAAGCAGCCCACCCTTGCCCCTTGCTGCAGTTGTAGCTGTTCGATGCATGGGAACTCCCAAGGCGGTTGAACGCCGCACCTCGCAGGAGCGGCTGGGCTGTGCGGTTTTGCGCAGGTAAAGGAGGAGCGCCCAAAGGGCGCGGGGGACACGGAGCAAAACCGCACAGCCCAGTCGCTCCGGAGCCAGCAAAGGAGTACGCTCAAAAACATTCATCCCTAGCCCTTCACGCCACTGGACGTGGCGCCTTCGATGAAATGCTTCTGCGCAGCAAAAAATACGACGACCGATGGAATCAGCGCCACCACCGAAATGGCGATCACATTGGCCCACTCCACCTCTTCGGTGGCCCCAATGCTCATCTTCAACGCCAGCGAAACCGGGTACTTCTCTACCGAAGCCAGATAAATCAACGGCCCCATGAAGTCGTTCATGGTCCAGATGAACTGGAACACGATGACCGAAATGATGGCGGGCTTGAGCAGCGGCACGATGATGTGCCACAGCAGCTGCAGCGCGTTGCAGCCGTCGATCTGCGCGGCTTCTTCCATGTCGCGCGGAATGCCGCGCAAAAACTGCACCAGCATGAAAATGAAGAAGGTGTCGGTGGCAAAGGCCGAGGGCACGATCAGCGGCAGATACGAGTCCAGCCAGCCCAGTTCGCGAAACACCAGGTACTGCGGCAGGCGCAGCACGATGAGGGGCAGCATCATGGTGGCCACCATCACCGAAAACAGGACCTTGCGTCCCCAGAACTCGAAACGCGCAAACGCATAAGCCACCAGCACGCAGGACACCACGGTGACGACGATGCGCGGAATGGTGATGAGAAAGCTGTTAAGGAAATAGGTGGCAAAGGTGTATTCGGTGCTGGTCTTCCAGCCTTTGGCGTAGGCACCGAAGTCCAGCCGGGTGGGCCAGAAACCGACTTCGGTAAAGATCTGGGTATTGCTCTTGAAGGACGCCCCGATCAGCCACAAGAGCGGGTACAGCATCACCAACGCCACCAACCCTAGCGCCAGGTAGCGCAGCCACAGCTGGGCCGCAGCGGGGGGTGTGGGCGCGGGCACGGCGGCAGGGGTGGTGCTCACTTGCGCGACTCCTTTTCGCCTGCGTAAAACACCCAGTAGCGTGAACTCCAGAAACTAAGCGTGCTCAAGGCACCGACCAGGGCAAACAACACCCAGGACAGCGCGGCCCCGTAACCCAGGTTGAAGAAACGAAAGCTCTGGTCGTAGATGTACAGGGCCAGCACGTAGGTGGAATTGAGCGGCCCGCCTTCGGTGATCATGTAGGGGCCGTTGAACTCCTGGAAGGCGTGCACCATCTGCATGATCATGTTGAAAAAGATCACCGGGGTGATGAGGGGCACGGTGATCTTCCAGAACTGCTGCCACTTGCTGGCACCGTCGCATTCGGCGGCTTCATAGAGCGACGCCGGCACGTTTTGCAGCGCCGCCAGAAAGATGACCATGGCCGAACCGAACTGCCAGGTGAACAGCAGCACGATGGTCCAGAGCGAATAGTGCTCGTCGGCGAGCCAGGCAATCGGCTCCAGCCCCACCTGCACCAAGAGCAGGTTGACCAGGCCGTTCTTGGAAAAAATGAAGCGCCACAGCACGGCGGTGGCAATCGAGCCCCCCAGAATGGACGGCAGGTAGAACGCGGCCCGAAAGAAGTTGATGCCGCGCAAGCGGTAGTTCAGCACATGGGCAATGAACAGGGCAAAGCCCACGCGCAGCGGCACGGCCAGCACGGCAAAGAGCAGGGTCACGCCCAAGGACTGGCGAAACAGCGGGTCGGCCGTGAACAGCTCATGGTAGTTGTCCAGGCCCACCACCTGGGGCGGGTCGATCAGGTCGTATTGCGTGAACGACAACGCAAAGCTCATCACGAACGGGAAGAGCTTGAACAGCACCACGCCCAGTACAAACGGCAGTACCAGCAGAAAGCCCAGACGCCGGTTTTCGTACATGGTGCGTGTGCGCTCGGGGCGTGGGGAAATTTAGCGTGCCAGCCAGCCGCCGTCGACGGCCAGGGTGTAGCCGTTAACGTAGTCGGAGGCGCTGGATGCCAGGAACACCACCGGGCCGCCCAGGTCGGCCGGTGTGCCCCAACGCGCTGCAGGAATGCGCTCCAGAATGGCCGCGTTGCGGGCTTCGTCGGCGCGCAGGGCGGCCGTGTTGTCGGTGGCCATGTAGCCCGGTGCAATGGCGTTGACGTTGATCCCGTGCGCGGCCCATTCGTTGGCCAGTGCCCGCGTCACGCCCATGACGGCACTCTTGGAGGCGGTGTACGAGGGCACACGGATGCCGCCCTGGAACGACAGCATGGAGGCCACATTGATGATCTTGCCGCCGTGCCCCTGGGCGCGGCAGTGGCGGGCCATGGCCTGCGACAGGAAGAAGGTGGTCTTCAGGTTCAGGTTGATGACGTCGTCCCAGTCTTTTTCGCTGAAATCGATGGCGTCCTGGCGGCGGATGATGCCGGCGTTGTTGA
>JAYRUL010000071.1:0-14348 GCA_041919095.1 Rhodoferax sp.
CACCGAGTTTCACCATGACCCATTTCACCAAAACCGTTCTGTTTACCGACACCGATGGGCGGGCACGCTTTCGCGAAGAGCCGGTGCCGCTGGACCAGGGCACCCCGCAGTCGATGCTGTCCGAAGTGTTTGCCAGCGGCGGCTACCAGCTGCGCACCAGCCCGGTGGGGTTTCGCAGCCAGTTTCACTGCACCGGTGCGCCGCAGTGGTGCTTCATTCTGGAAGGGCAGATGGAGATCGGCCTGCAAGGCGGTGTCTCGCGCATCTTCAAACCGGGGGAGCATTTCTATTCGGCCGATCTGCTGCCCGAGGGTGCCACGTTTGATCCCACCGTGCACGGCCATTGGAGCCGCCAAGTGGGCGATGAGCCCTTGGTGACGCTGTTTGTGCGCGCATAAGAGGTGATGCGGCTTGCTTAGCCGCGCTGCATGGCGCCCGACATCAGCGTCACCACGCCCGGCGTTCCGGTCTGCACCGCCCGAATCAAGGCATGGGCAATGTCGCGGGCCTTGATGGCGCGGTAGTCGGACGGAATGACGGGGCGCAGCAGGCGCGCCAATCGCAACCCGATGCCTTCACCGGCGCGACCGGGCTGGTCCAGCGCGGCGCGGTCGCCGTCAATGAGCGAGGGCCGCGCAATGACCAGGCTGGGGTAGCCCATGCGGGCGACAGACACTTCCATCTCGCCCTTGACCCGGTTGTAGAAAACGCGCGATTGGGTATCGGCCCCCATGGCGCTGACCACGCCCAAACGGCTGGCGCCGGCGCGCCGCGCGGCCAGGGCCAGGGCTTCGACGGCTTGCAAATCGACCGCGCGAAAGGCCTCTTGGCTTCCCGCTGCCTTGATGGTGGTACCCAGGGCGATGTAGCACTCGTCCACCTTGGGCAGGGCCGCCAGGTCGGCAGGAAACGCAAAATCCACCCGGTGAAACTGCAGCTTGGGATGCTGCTGCGCGGGCGGACGCCGCCCTACGCAATGGACGGCCAGGTAGCGTTTATCGGCTAAAAGAGCCGCGAGGATTTCCTGACCCACGAGGCCCGTTGCCCCGGCCACCAGTGCCACTGCGTGATCCGCCACCATATCCACCTCCTGCATTGCCGCCGCCGTACGAGCCGCCACTCCGGCGACCACCGCGATTGGCCATCATATCGACGCTGGTGCGCATGGGGTCGGGCTGGCCGGCAGTAGCGGATGGGCGTGGCGTGCGGCCCTCGTGGGTGTAGCCCGCGGGTGGCTGGAATTCACTGCTGCCCGCACCGCCGCTGCGACGGCGCTTGCGCTGTCCCTGCCCGGCGTTGGCATTGGCATGGGCCACACCCGATTCGGGACGCGCGGGACCGCGTGCACCGGGGTTGGAGCCCGGGGTGGACTGCGGCTTGCTGCGCGCGGGTTGCCCGGTCTTGTTGTCACGGATGCGCTGCATCATCTCTTGGCGCGCGGCCTTGGCTGCGCTTGCCATGACTTCGCGGCTGGGCGGCTTGCCCAGGCCGCCCCACAGGGTCTGGCGGCCCATGGCGATGGGTTCGGCGCGTTCGCCGGCTTCGGGGCCAAAGCCTTCAATGACTTGCACCGGAATGGTTTGCTTGGTGAAGCGTTCAATCTCGGCCATGAAGCCTTCTTCGTCCAGGCTGACCAGGTTGACGGCCTGGCCTTCGGCCCCCGCGCGCCCGGTGCGGCCAATGCGGTGCACGTAGTCTTCGCAGACGTTGGGAATCTCGTAGTTGACCACGTGCGGCAGATCGTCGATGTCAATGCCGCGCGCCGCGATGTCGGTGGCCACCAGGGCGCGAATCTCGCCACTCTTGAAACCCGACAGCGCTTGCGTGCGGGCACCCTGGCTCTTGTTGCCATGTAGGGCCATGGCCGAAATACCGTTCTTTTCCAGGTATTCGGCAACATTGTTGGCCCCGAACTTGGTGCGGGTAAAGACCAGCACCTGGCTCCAGTTGTGGGTTTGGATGATGTGCGCCAGCAGGGCTTTCTTCTTGCCGCGACCGACTGGGTGCACACATTGCGTGATGCGTTGTACCGTGGTGTTGCGCGGTGTGACCTGGACCGTTTGGGGGTTGCGCAACAAGCCGTGCGCCAGTTCGCGGATTTCGTCGCTGAAGGTGGCCGAGAACAGCAGGCTTTGCTTGTCCTTGGGAACCAGGGCCAATACCTTCTTGACGTCATGGATGAAGCCCATGTCGAGCATGCGGTCGGCCTCGTCCAGCACCAGCACTTGCACGGTGGACAAGTCCAGCATGCCTTGTTGCTGCAGGTCCAGTAGGCGTCCGGGGGTTGCCACCAAGATGTCGATGCCACGGCGGATGCGATCGATTTGCGGGTTCATGCCCACACCGCCGAACACCACGGTGCTGCTCAGCTGGAGGTATTTGCCGTAGGTGCGGACCGATTCTTCGACCTGGGCAGCGAGTTCGCGGGTGGGCGTCAAAACCAGGGCGCGGATGCCGGTGCCGCCCCATTTGTTCTGGGCGCTGCGGTTCATGGCCAGCCGGTGCAGCAAGGGCAGGGTAAAGGCGGCGGTTTTGCCGGTGCCGGTCTGGGCACCGCCGAGCAGGTCGTGGCCTTCGAGCACCATGGGGATGGCTTGGGCTTGAATCGCGGTTGGGGTGTCGTAGCCTTGCTCGCGCACGGCTTTCAGAATGGCAGGAGCCAGTTTCAGATCGTCAAAGTTCATGGATGGGGCGCCCGTCCGGGGCGCTGGGGATCGGCCGTTCCGATGGCACGCGGCAACCGGTCAGTCAAAAGGCAGATGGATTCAAGAGAATGAACCCGGTTCACACAACTGGGTTCCAGCTAGGATGCTGTCGCTCAGGGCAACTGAAGCCCCAAAGCAGGTGTCTATTGTCGCACGTTATCCAAGGGACCATCGGCGCGAACCAGCGGTGTGCCTACTAGCCACGCCCGCTGGCAACTGGGAGAATGATCGAACAATGAAAAAATTCTTGTTGCGTCGCTTGGGCGTTGCCCATGAACTGGGTGGGGCCAAACCCAGTTTGCAGGACTGCCTGGAGGCCGTGTTGGAGCAGTGCGACACCCTGATGGACGATGTGCTGCAGGGGTTGAAGGCGTCGGTGTCTCCATCGCGCAGCAAGTCCATGCAACTGATACAGAGCGCGGCGGCCAAGGCGGCCATCGAGCAACTGCAATTGCACGCTACCGATGTCAAGGTCAGCTTCTCGAACTACCTGCGTATCGCCCTGTACGGAGGGGAAATGTACCGCTCGCAGGTACAACCGTTGCGTTTTGACGACTTTCAGTTCCTGGAAGAGGAACAGATTGATGCCAACATTGAATGCGCCCTGACCCAGCAGGAAATCCAGCTGGCGGTCGATGAGATTTTGCCCATCTTGAATGCCTTGATGAGCAGCTTGTTGGGGTGGCTGACCGTGCAGCCGCATTTGAACCCGCTCAAGCCCGAGTGCTTTGTCTACGCCCTGCGGGAAACCTTGCGCGAGCATGTGCCCAGCGATGAGGCCCGCACGCCCTTGATGACGCCCGCTGCGGGCATGCTCGGTGTGAGCATGCGCCACCTGTACAAGGAAGTGTCGGAGTGGTTGCGCTCGCAAGGGGTCGAACCGGTGGGGCCTGCGCTGATGCCGGGACCAGCGAGCGGGGCGGCCAGCCTGAAACCTTCGGAGAACTCCGTGGCGCGCACCATGCTCACGCTGGACAAGCTGCGCAAATTGTTGTCGGGCGATCTCGATACCGGACCCATCGGCGGCAACCTCAAGGATTTCACCCACACGGTACCGGCCTCCTATTTGGCGCTGGAAGACATGAAGCTCATGGAGCCCATGATGAAGCGCCTGGCCGAGCGGGCCGCGCAGTCGGCGGCCAAGGCACCGGCCGCCGATGCACCGAGCCGCAAGGCCGTGGCGAATGATCCCGCCAAGGGCAAGAAGCTCGGGCGTGAACTGGGTGAGGAGGTGGTACGGCTCATGGTCGAGAACCTGGCCAACGACCACCGCATGCTGGTGGGTGTGCGCCAGAACTTGCAGCGCATGGAGCCGTTGCTGATTTCCATGTCCCAAGCCGACGCACGGTTCTTCAGCGAGCGCCAGCACCCGGCGCGCCAGTTCATGGACCGCATCACCAACCGCAGCTTGGCGTTTTCTTCGAGTGACCAGCCGGGCTACGCCCAGTTTCAGCGCACCTTGGACAACGCCGTGAATGTGCTGGTGGGTAGCGGCGGCGAAGCAACCGCTTTTGCCCGGGTGCTGCGCAAGCTGGAAGAAGGCTGGGCCCGCGAAGAACAGGCGCAGCGCCAGCGGGCCGAAGAGGCCGCACGCGCCCTGCTGCATGCCGAGCAGCGCAACCTGCTGGCCCAAAAGTTGGCCGAGGATTTTGCGGGGCGTCTGCAGAACAAGAAGGTGCCCGAAATCGTCGCGGTCTTCCTGAAAGGGCCTTGGGCCCAGGTGGTGGCCGAATCGCAGTTGCGCTGCGAGGCCGGTACGGTCGACAGTGACGGCTACCTGGCGTTGGTTGATGACCTCATCTGGAGTGTGCAAACCAAGCTGGCCCGGCGCAACCGGACACGGCTGGTAGATCTGGTGCCGGGCATGCTCATCAAGATGCGCCAGGGGTTGAGCCTGATCTCCTATCCCGAGGAGCGCATCCCGGTCTTTTTTGACGAACTCATTACCTACCACGAGAAAGCCTTCGAGGGCATGCGCCCGGCCGATGGGTCGGCTGCGGGCGCAGCCGAGGCCAGCCCCTTGCCGGACGAACCCAGTGCCGTGGATGTGATCGGGTTGCCGCAAGACGAGTTCTGGATGGCCAATGAGGAAGCCACCGACTCGGGCTTCATGCAGGCCGCCTTTGAGCCCGTGCCACAGGTGGAAGAGGACGAGAACCCCGACCCGGCCGCGCAGCGCGCCTGGAGTGCCGAGCAACTGGCCACGGGCTCCTGGGTGGATCTGGCCTTGGGTGGCGTGTGGGTGCGTGCCCAGCTCACTTGGGCCAGCCCGCACAAGACCCTGTTCATGTTCATTTCCTCGGGCGGCATGGCGCATTCGATGTCGCGCCGGACCATGGACCGGCTGCGTGGTCTGGGTTTGATCCGCCTGATCTCCGATGGTCGCGTGGTCGACAACGCACTCGATGCCGTGGCCCAGGCGGCCCTGCGCAACGATTTGGACCAGATGGGCGGCACCTGAGGCTGCCCGACATCGTCCCGATCGAGGCTTGATGGCCTGGCGGTCCGCATAGGCAACCGATAATGCTGCTTTTCTCGCTTTTTCACCATGGCCCCAATCGTTGTTGTGCACTCTTGCCCGTTCGTGGCGGCCTTCTTTGACTCCAGGAGAGCCCCGTAATGGCGCAATACGTATTCACCATGAACCGCCTCGGCAAGATCGTGCCGCCGAAGCGCTACATCCTCAAGGACATTTCGCTGTCCTTTTTTCCCGGTGCCAAGATCGGCGTGCTGGGCCTGAACGGCTCGGGCAAGTCCACCTTGCTCAAGATCATGGCCGGTGTGGACAAGGAATTCGAAGGCGAAGCCATGCCCATGCCCGATCTCAAGATCGGCTATTTGCCCCAGGAGCCGCAGCTCAACCCGGAAGAAACGGTGCGTGAGGCGGTGGAAGGCGGTATGGGCGAGGTCAAGGCAGCCCAGGCCCGCCTGGAAGAGGTGTACGCGGCCTATGCCGACGAAAACGCCGACTTTGATGCCCTGGCGGCGGAGCAAGCCAACCTGGAAGCCATCATTGCCGCGGCCGGTGACGGCGGCGACCACCTGCTGGAAATCGCAGCCGACGCGCTGCGCCTGCCACCGTGGGATGCCGTGATCGGCAAGCTCTCCGGGGGTGAAAAACGCCGTGTGGCCCTGTGCCGCCTGCTCTTGTCCAAGCCCGACATGCTGCTGCTGGACGAACCCACCAACCACCTGGACGCCGAATCGGTGGACTGGCTCGAGCAGTTCCTGTCGCGCTTTCCGGGCACCGTCGTGGCCATCACCCACGACCGCTACTTCCTGGACAACGCCGCCGAGTGGATTTTGGAACTCGACCGCGGCATGGGCATCCCCTACAAGGGCAACTACTCCACCTGGCTGGAGCAGAAGGAAGCCCGCCTGGAGCAGGAGCAGCGCACCGAGGACGCCCGCACCAAGGCCATGAAGAAGGAGCTGGAGTGGGCGCGCCAGAACCCCAAAGGCCGCCAGGCCAAGAGCAAGGCACGCCTGGCCCGCATCGAGGAACTGTCCGACTTCGAATACCAGAAGCGCAACGAAACCAACGAAATCTTCATTCCCGTGGCCGAACGCCTGGGTACCGATGTGATCACGTTCGAGGGCGTCACCAAGTCCTTTGGCGAACGCGTGCTCATCGACAACCTCAGCTTCAGGGTGCCTGCCGGTGCCATCGTCGGCATCATCGGCCCCAACGGGGCCGGTAAGTCCACCCTGTTCAAGATGATTGCCGGGCGAGAACAGCCCGATGCCGGCACCGTCAAGATCGGCCAGACCGTCAAGCTGGCCTTTGTCGACCAGAGCCGTGATGAACTGGGCAACGACAAGACCGTGTGGGAAGACATCTCCGGCGGCCTGGACATCATCACCGTGGGCAAGTTCCAGATGCCCAGCCGCGCCTACTGCGGGCGCTTCAACTTCAACGGCGGCGACCAACAGAAAAAAGTGGGCATGCTGTCCGGCGGTGAACGCGGCCGTTTGCACCTGGCCAAGACGCTGATGCAAGGCGCCAACGTGCTGCTGCTGGACGAGCCTTCCAACGACCTGGACGTGGAAACCCTGCGCGCCCTGGAAGATGCGCTGCTGGAGTACGCCGGCTGCGTCATGGTCATCAGCCACGACCGCTGGTTCCTGGACCGTATTGCCACCCATATCCTGGCGTGCGAGGGCGAGAGCCAGTGGACCTTTTTTGATGGCAACTACCACGAGTACGAGGCCGACAAGGTCAAGCGCCTGGGTGAAGAAGGTGCCAAACCCAAACGCACCCGCTTCAAGGCCCTGAAGTAAGCCGCAGGTACTTGCCCATGGCCTCCAGCTCCGCAACCGCCCTGTACCGCAATACCTTGCAAGGCGCTGCCAGCGACGGTGGCCTGCTCATGGGCAAGCTCATTGCGTGCGCCCGCACGGTCCTGCAGGCGCGCGAGGCGGCCAGCCGGGAGCCGCGCGAACGCGACGCCCTGGTCGTCGCGGGCAAACAGTTGCGGGCGTGGGAGTCGGAGCTGTGCAAACGCTATCCCACCGTGTTGCTGGAGGCGTTTACCCGTGCACCGATCCATCCCGTAGCCAGCGCACGTTCTCTGACAGCGGTGGCATTTGATGAGCTGGAGCTGATGGACGAATCCCAGGTGCAGACCAGCGTGACCTTGGGGCGCGTGCAGCAAATGACCTTGCAGGCGGTGGAATCCCATCTGACCGAACTCAATACCCTGGTGTGCGGCGTGCAGGGTTTGGGTGCCGTGCTGGCCGATCGCAATCCCCTGCGACCCCAGGTCTATATCGGGGCCTTGCGCGATGTGGTGGAACAAACGCAGGTGCCGCTGGCGGTGCAGATTGATTGGATCAGCGCGATGGGCGGCGCGCTCGGGCCCGAACTGCGCAAGCTCTACACCACCTACTGCGAGACCTTGCGCGGCCGGGGGGTCGTGGCGGCGGGTTACGTGGTCAGCAATACGCCATTGGTCGGCGCCGGTGTGGGCCGGGGTGTTGCGCAGGACCTGTCAGCGCGCGCGGCGGGCGGTGCGATTGCGCCCCAACCACTGTCGGGTGGGGTGTCGCGCGTGCAAAACGCACCCATGCCAGCGCCGGCCGTGGCGGTGGATTCCAGCCTGTTGACCCTGGATCGGCTGCGCATGCTGCTGACGGGTGAACTGGACCAGGTGGCCCGACCGGAGCCGAGCACAAAAGAACGATTTGCGCAGCAGTTTGCCCAGCAATTTGAAGCCGGGGGGGCGTCCGCGTTTCCCTTGGACGAACCTCCCACCGACTTTGATTCCACCGTTCCCGCAGCCCTGGAAGCGCTCAAAGAAATGGCCCAGGTGCAAGTGGTGGTGCAACGCCTGGAAGACCGGCGTGACCCGCGCCGCGCTCCCGTGGACCCGGATGACCTGGAGTCGGTGCGTGCGCGCTTGCGAGCCGGTGCGACGGGTGTGGCCCAGTCGCTCGGGCTCGAGGTGGTGAGTCTGATGGTCGAGAACATCGCCAACGATCCGCGCTTGCTGCCCCAGGTGCAGAAACTGGTGCGCAGCCTGGAGCCCGCGTTGCTGCAACTCTCCTTGGTGGACCCCCGGTTGTTCTCGCACAAGGGCCATCCAGCGCGCCAGTTGTTGATGGACATCACCCAACGCAGCCTGGCCTATGCCAACGAAATGGCACCCGGCTACGGCGGGTTCCTGGCGGCGGTGGAACGCGCGGTTGCACCGTTGCGCCAGGCTTCGATCCAGGGGGTGGAACTGTTTGAACAGGCCTTGGCCGTGCTGCACCACGAATGGCAGCGCATGGAACAGATGCTGGCCCCGGCGCGCGACGCGGCGGTGGACGCCTTGGTCCATGCGGAGCAACGCAACATCCTGGCCGAGCGCATTGCGAAGGAAATCGCCAAGCACCCTGACGCACGGCTGGTACCGGCGGTGGTGGTGGAGTTCTTGTGCCGACCTTGGGCCCTGGTGATCGCGCAGGCGCGGCTGGACCGCAAGGCCGGTGATGGCGGCGAGCATGTCGAAAAGTACCAGTCGCTGATCCCCGCGCTGCTGTGGAGCGCCCATCCCGAATTGGCGCGGCAAAACGTAGGCAAGCTGACGCGCCTGGTGCCGCGCCTGCTGAGCACTTTGCGCGAGGGGCTGGACAGCATTGGCTACCCTGCCACCCGGACCAGCGCATTTCTGGAGGCATTGATGGGGCTGCACCAGCAGGCCTTTCGGGCCGCCCAGAAAGTGCAGCCCTTGTTTACCAACTCGGTCTTGCTGGCCGATGTTGTGCCATCCATTGCACAGGATGACCCCTGGGTGGCCCCACAGGAAGCGCAAGCGTCCAATTTCATCGAGCTGCCGACCTTGCCCACGCCGCCCGAACCCGCCACGGCGGCTGCGTCTGATTGCGGGGCGGACACCGCCGAGGCGGTGGAGGAGTCGGTCTTGCCCGACGACACCGATATTGCCTTGGGGGCTTGGGTGGAGCTACTGGTGGACGGGCAGTGGGTGCGTACCCAACTAACCTGGGCCAGCCCGCACAAGACCTTGTTCCTGTTTACCACGGGCAGCGGAACCACCCAATCCATGACCCGGCGTTCGCGTGACAAGTTGCTCGCGTCGGACCAGTTGCGCGTGGTGTCGGACCGCCCCGTGGTGGATGGTGCCCTGAATGCGGTTGCCGAAGAAGCGATGCGCAACAGCGTCAACACCACGTTCTGAACTACAGCGGGTGTTCGGTGTAGAACTTGCCGCCGTGAAAGAGCAGCGGCGCGGCACCTGCCCGGTGCATGCAGGCTTCGACCTGGCCGACCAAGATGACATGATCGCCCTCTGCATAGCGGCTGCGGTTGAAACACTCAAATTGGGCCACGGCACCTTGTAAAAGCGGGGCTCCACTGACGCCGGTGGTGAACTCCACCCCGACAAAGCGCGCATGGGCCGGGCCGGCGAACTGCAGCGCCAGCGCCTGTTGGTCGGCACCCAAGATGTTGATGGCGTAGTGGGAACCCGTGCTGAAGGCTTCCAGCGACCCGGCCGCGCGCGACAGGCTCCACAACACCAGCGGCGGATCCAGGGAAACCGAGTTGAAGGAGTTGGCGGTCAGGCCGATCAGGCCGCCTTGGGGCGTGCGGGCAGTGACGATGGTCACCCCGGTGGCGAACATCCCCAGTGCTGCGCGGAACTGGCCGCTGGTGAAGCTGGGATGGCGCGCGCGGGACGTGGAGGAGTCAGGGGACATAGGGCCCCATTGTCGACGCGCTGGCAATCTGGTGTTGGCGGCCGGGGCAATCGGGCCCGGAAAACGGGGGGGGCGGCGCGGGCGACGGGGTGTGCCGGTTGCATCGGAGGGGCGACTTACAATCCGGGCATGCGTTTTCGATCCCCTCTGGTTTTTTTGTTTGCTATATTTTCGATAGCTGCTTACGCAATGTCTGTAAGGTATTGCAGAGATTATTCTGCGAAATTGCCGAATCTGGAAGTACGCCAGTGCGAAATGGCGGCGTTGCAAGACACCCAAGCGCGCTCGGTGCAGGGGCGTCCGATCTGGAGCCGCGATGTGGTCGTGCCCGAAGCCGAGTTGCGGGTGTTGGTGCTGGGCGGGATCCACGGCGACGAAATGTCCTCCAGTTCCCTGGTCTTTCACTGGATCGGGCTGGCGCAGTCCGAAGTCGACCCGGTTGCCCCGGCCATTCACTGGCGCTTCATTCCCACGCTCAATCCGGACGGCCTGTTTGCCAAGCCGGCGCGACGGGTGAATGCGCGCGGGGTCGACCTGAACCGCAATTTCCCCACGCCCAATTGGGCCAAGGAGTCCCGCTTGTACTGGGAGGCCCGCACCCGGCGTGACCCCCGGCGCTGGCCCGGCAACCAGCCCTTGTCGGAGCCGGAGTCGCGTTTCCTGCAGCAGCAGTTGGATGCCTTCAAACCCAACCTGATCGTGAGCGTGCATGCACCCTTTGGTGTGCTGGATTTCGACGGTCCCACACAGCCTCCTCACAAACTGGGTCGCTTGTACCTGGACCAGGTCGGCGTCTACCCCGGATCGCTGGGCAACTACGGGGGGGTGCATCGGGGCGTTCCGGTGGTGACGATCGAATTGCCCCAAGCCTCCCGCACCCCGCGTGACCTGGAAATGCGCCAGATGTGGCTGGACCTGCTGCGCTGGACCTCGGACAAACTGAGCACGCGCCAAGTCGCGCTGCGCCGCTCCCCGGAGAACAAACCATGAACAACGATGCCTTGCCCAGCGGGTCCGCCCAGGCGCTGGGTTTTTGCCCTGAGCGCCTGCGCACCCTGGTGGAGGTCTTGCAGCGCGAGGTGGCCATAGGGCGTCTGCCCGGCGCGGTGGCCATGGTGGCACGCCAAGGCCAAGTCGTCCTGCATGAGACCGTGGGGCAGCAAGACCCGCAGCAGGGCTGGCCCATGGCCTTGGACGCGATCTTTCGCATCTATTCCATGACCAAGCCTCTGGTTTCGGTGGCGGTGATGATGCTGGTCGAACGCGGCCAATTGTTGTTGAGCGACCCGGTGGCGCGCTACCTGCCGGAGTTTGCCGACGTCAAGGTGAGCGGGCATATCAACGGCCACAGCGTGCTGCACAAGCCCCGACGCGCGCCCACGGTGCACGACCTGCTGCGCCACACCGCCGGCTTGACCTACGAAATCCTGGGTACCGAGCCGATTCAGCGCCAGTATGCGCAAGCACGCCTGGCCGCGCGCAACCGCACCAACCGGGAAAGCGCCCAGGCGCTGGCCGGCTTGCCCCTCATGTTCGAGCCGGGCACGGTGTGGGAGTACAGCCGCGCGACCGATCTGGCCGGTGCCCTGGTGGAGGTGGTCAGTGGCCAGACGCTGGGGGACTTCTTCCAGCAGCATATTTTCGATCCGCTGGGCATGGTGGACACCGGCTTTAGCGTGGCACCCGACAAGCAGCACCGCATTGCCGAGCCGTTTGCAAAAGACCCCGATGGGGGCATTGCCATGCCCTTGTTTGATCCGCGTGAAGAACCGCTGCTGCAGGCCGGTGGCGGCGGGCTGATGTCCACCTCGGCCGACTACGCCCGCTTCTTGCAGTGCCTGCTTGCCGGGGGTAGCCTGGACGGGCACCGACTCCTGAGCCCTTCGACCGTGCGCAACATGACCACGGACCATTTGGGCGACATCGGTGTGCACCGCGACGGGCGCTCCGGGGAGCTGCTGCAACCCGGATACGGCTTTGGTCTGGGCTTCGCCGTGCGTCTGGCCGACGGGCTGGCCAGCAGTGCCGGCTCGAAAGGCCTGTACTACTGGGGCGGTATTGCGGGCACGACCTTCTTTGTGGATCCGGTGCACGACTTTTTCGCGCTCCTGATGATCCAAGCCCCCAACCAACGCGATTTCTACCGCCCCCTGTTTCGCAACCTGGTGTATGCGGCTCTCATGGAGTAATTCAGTGTAAAAAGTGGCTGTAGGCCTCGTGGAATAAGCGTAGGCAGCTATCAAAAATATAGTGGATTGGCGTCGCGGTAGCCCTGGGCAGGCGATGGCCCGTGGTCATGGGATTTACCACCGCTTACAAGCTTTGCAGATGCGATGCTGCGCCAGGGACCGTTGATCGGCCTGGGTGTGATCTAGCGCAAGGGAGATGCAGATAGGCCTCCTAAAATGCCCCGACAGACCGGGAGAACCCGGCCATGAGGAGCGTCATGTCTTGTTCGCCCGTCGAACTCAAGCGTAAAAGCGACGAATTTTTGTCGAAGTGGCAGTTGTGCAAGGACCAACCCGGCATTGATGGGTTCGTCGAGTTTGCCGTGGCCGTTTCCAGCTTTACCGAATACCTGGATGCCCGTGGGCTGCCGGGCCTGCACCAGCTGGCGCGCACGGTCGAGCAGCAGGTGCTGTCCCAGTTTGACCGCTGGAACACCGATCCGATTCCCGAGGCCCCGCTGGGCGATCTGGATACGCGCATCTCCGAACTCAGCGACCGGGTCCGTGTGTTCCTGGCCGAAAACAGCGAAGAAAACCCCGAGCGGCGCCTGCACGAAGAACAAGGCGGTTTCGTGGATCTGGTGCCGTCCAAGATCATCTGGATCATCACCGCCGCGCCCCAGGACTGGCAGGAAGTGGCGACCCAGGCAGGGTTCTTCAATATTCGGGTGGAAGTGTGTGGCCCCCAGTACGACGAGAAGACGGCCCACGATCCGACCATCGTATTGGTGGATGCCAAAGGGGTGGCGTCCACCGCCTTCATTGTGCGGGTGCAGACCTTGCGCGCGCGCTTTCCGGCGGCGGCCATCCTGGGGGTGCGCGTGGAGACCGATTTCGATGCCCAGAAACTGGCCCTGCGCGTGGGGTGCGATTCCTGCCTGTCCGTAGGAACCTTGCAGTCAGCCGTCATGGCGCGCATCGTCAAGCTGTGCGGCAATGAGGTGGAGCCTCCGCACCGGGTGCTGGTCGTGGAAGATTCCAAGACGGCCAGCGCCTTGATTCAGCGCACGCTGAAAGAGTCGGGCGTGGAGTCCATGGCCATTGCCAAGCCGCAGGAAGTCCTGAACGCCTTGCAGAAGTTCCAGCCCGACCTGGTGTTGATGGACATGTACATGCCGGGTTGCACCGGGGTGGAAGTCACCCGGGTCATTCGCCAGCATGAAGAGTTCCTGTCCACGCCGGTGGTCTACCTGTCGGCCGACACCAGCATTGCCTTGCAGGTGGATGCCTTGCGCTTAGGGGGTGACCATTTCCTGACCAAGCCGTTCAATCCGGTGGTACTGAATGCCGTGGTGCGCAGCAAGATTGAGCGTTACCGCCTGCTGCGACGAACCATGTACCTCGACAGCCTGACCGGGTTGGTCAACCACACCAGCTCCAAACAGCGGCTGGATACGGCCACCCATGCGGCGTTGGCCGATGGATCTCCACTGTGTGTGGCCATGCTCGACATTGATCACTTCAAGAAGGTCAATGACAGCTACGGCCATCCCACCGGGGACCAGGTCATTCGCAGCGTAGCGTGGTTGTTGAAGCAACGCCTGCGCAAGACCGATGTCGTGGGTCGCTACGGGGGCGAAGAGTTCCTGGTGATCCTGCCCCAGGCCCATGCGGACATGGCGCGCCAGTTGCTGGACCGCATCCGTATGGATTTTGCCCAGTTCCGCCACCCCTTGGCCAACGGATCGTTCTATTGCTCGATCTCCTGTGGCATTGCCCAGTTGGAGCCTGGCATGTCGGCGCAGGCCGTGCTCAAACGTGCCGACGAAGCCCTCTACCGCGCCAAGCACCAGGGCCGCAACCAGGTGGTGCTGGCGTCGCAGCCCTAGCCCGCTCGGGCGCGTTTACGCGACTTGGGCATCAGCTACCGGCGTGGGCTGGGCCGGGGAACAGCTTGGGCCCGCGCACCCGTGGATGGCTTCTTGCGGCAGCGCGTGGGGGTCTCGCACGCTTGCGGTTACCGTGTCGTACCCCACGCTTTGCAGGTGGGCGGCCAAGGTGCCATCCATTGCCGCGGCATGCTGCGGAAACCACACCGCCAGCTCGCGGGCCATCTGGCGCACCATGGCCAAATCGCCGTTGCGCGACTGCTCGGCGCCGTGCTGCATCACCTGCAGCACAATGCGGTGCTGCGTGGCATGGCAGTTGCCGGCGGCAAAACCGGTGTCCTGCATCCACTGGTCTTCGCGCTGGAAATGCGCCTCGGTGT
Source organism: Rhodoferax sp. (assembly GCA_041919095.1). Taxonomy (GTDB): domain Bacteria; phylum Pseudomonadota; class Gammaproteobacteria; order Burkholderiales; family Burkholderiaceae_C; genus Allorhodoferax. The sequence continues at coordinate 14,343 of JAYRUL010000071.1, forward strand.
GTTCCA
>JAYRUL010000072.1:0-14145 GCA_041919095.1 Rhodoferax sp.
CAGACCGACCCGACCTCGGCCTTTGGCGGCATCATCGCCCTGAACTGCGAGCTGGACGAAGCCGCAGCGCAGCAAATTTCAAAGCAGTTTGTGGAAGTGCTCATGGCGCCCAGCTTCACGGCTGCGGCCTTGGAAGTGTTCAAGACCAAGGTCAATGTGCGCATCCTGCAGATTGACCTGCCCAAGGGCGGGGCGACGGATTGGGAAAAAGGCCGCAACGCCATGGACATGAAGCGCATTGGCTCCGGCATCCTGCTGCAGACCGCAGACAACCATGAGCTGACCCTGGCCGACCTGAAGGTGGTCACCACCAAGCAGCCTACGCAGGACGAATTGAACGACCTGCTGTTCGCCTGGAACGTGGCCAAGTTCGTCAAGAGCAACGCCATCGTCTTCTGCAAGAACGGCATGACCATGGGCGTGGGTGCCGGCCAGATGAGCCGTCTGGATTCCGCTCGTATCGCCAGCATCAAGGCTGGCCACGCCAACTTGAGCCTGGCTGGCACGGTGGTCGCCAGCGACGCCTTCTTCCCGTTCCGCGACGGTCTGGATGTGGTGGTGGACCACGGCGCCACCTGCATCATCCAGCCCGGTGGCTCCATGCGCGACCAGGAGGTGATTGATGCCGCCAACGAACGTGGCGTGTCCATGGTGTTCAGTGGCGTGCGCCACTTCCGCCACTAGCATTGGCTGTGGCAGCAAGTTCTACCCGTGTACGCTATCCGCTGCGCACGGTTGATTGGCTCAAGGTGGTGGCTGCCCAGTGCATCATTTGGCACCATTTGGCTCTGTACGGACCGCTCTCTGACGCGTTGGCCCATGCGGCTGCGGATATTTCCGGATGGCTGTACGACCAGTCGCGAATGGCCGTGCAAGTGTTCTTGGTGGTAGCGGGGTACTTGGCCGCACGCAATTTTTCAGGTGCCAGGTGGAGTATTCGGCAGTCTGTGCAGGTCGTCCTGGCACGCTACCAGCGTTTGGTCATTCCTTTTGTCGCCGCTTTGTTGCTGACCATGCTGGCCGCAGCACTGGCACGCCCGCATCTGGTGGGTGACATGGTGCCTGCCGCTCCATCGGTGGGCCAGTTTTTGGCCCATGTGGGCCTGTTGCATTCGGTGTTGGACGTTCCATCCCTCTCGGCTGGTGTGTGGTACGTCGCCATTGATTTCCAGTTGTTTGCCCTGTTGGTCGTACTGCTAGGGGTCAGCCGGGGCCGATTGGGCTATGCGGCGGTCGCGGTGGCCATGCTTTGTGTCGCTTCGCTGATGGGCTTCAACCGCGACGCTGCATGGGATTCCTGGGCGCTCTATTTTTTCGGTGCCTACGGCTTAGGCGTGCTCGCGGGTTGGGCGGGGTTGCCTGGTAGCCATCAACGCTCGTGCCAGGTGGTGTACGCGGTGGCGGTGGCTTGCACAGTGGCTGCGCTGGTAGTGGCGTGTCGCGAGCGTATTGCCTTGGCACTCGGCGTCTCGGTTTTGCTGCTGGTCTGGGGTGGGCGGCAGTACCGGTTGCCCACCAGTGTGGACCGCTGGATCGCACGGCTAAGCCAAACCTCGTACGCGTTGTTCTTGGTGCACTTTGCGGTGTTGATGCTGGTCAATGCCACCTGGACGTTCTGCGGTGCGCAAACGGTTTGGCCGTTTATGACGATGTACGGGGTGGTAGCGATGATCGGAAGTTTTGCGCTGTACGACTATGTCGAGCAGCCTTTTGCCAAGTGGATCTCCCAACGCCAGCAGCGGGTATCGCCCGACTGTCTTCACGCTAAGGATGCGCAGGCGTTACCTGGCTGACCCAGCGTATGTACGGCGTCTTCCAGAGCCCGGTCGCCGTACAGCGTTTCCAGCAAGGCGCTCTCCCGTTGGCGGATGTATTCCAGGAAAGCATGCGCGGTCTGGCCGTCCTGGCTCATCGCACCAAAGGTGTCAAAGCCCGCTTCCAGAAAACTTTGCAAGGCCCCCAGGCCGCTGGCGCGCGCGGCTGGGCGCATCATGCGCAACAGCATGCGCAAGCCGCGCTTACGCGTGAATTCCACCAGGTCTTGCCCGACACGCAAGACGGTCGCAAGCTGAAAATCGCGCCCCTCTCGGGCACCCACCCTGCGCCAGGCCTGCACGTAGTGCACGGCCGATAGCGTGCCGACACTGCCAGCCTCGGGCGCTGCGCCTGCATCCAGCCACGCCTGCGCCATCGCATTGTCCAGGCGTTCAGTAACGGCATGCAACTGCGCCATGGCCACGGCGGTGTCGACCACGGATGCCGGGAACAGGCGCTCCAGAGGCCCCGCAATGCGCACGAACTGGGCGTCGCGCTGGGTGTAGTCCCTGTCACTGTAGAGCTCGTTCAGAAAGAACAGCACTGCGGTTTCGAAGCGGGGCGTGGCCAGCAGATCGGCATAGGTGGCGCGAAAGCGCGTGGCCTGAAAAGCCTTCAGGGCGCGTACGGCGTGGTACAGCGCAGGTACCTGCGCCGCGCGTGCGCGCAAGGCGTTGACTTCGGCCACACTGGTTCGGATGGTGTCGGAGGCGGTCATGGGCAGGCAACGGGATCAAGCCAATATTTCAAGCATTATTGGGTCGAAACCCACGTGAAATATGCGTAACCAGCTATCAAAACTATAGCGTACGGAAGACCTCGGTGGCAGCCGCCAAGGTGGCGTCGATGTCGGCGTCGCTGTGCGCGGCGCTTACAAAACCGGCCTCGTACAGCGCAGGAGCCAGGTAGACACCGCGATCGAGCATGCCGTGGAACAGGGTGTTGAAACGCGGACCATCGGTGGTCATGACCTTGGCATAGTTTTGCGGCAGCTCGGGAAACAGGAAGAAGCCAAACATACCGCCTTCACTGTCTACGCTGAACGGCACACCGGCGGCGTCGGCCGCGGCCTTCAGTCCGGACATCAGCTTGCGTGTCTTGGCGGACAGGGTGTCATAAAAACCGGGCTTCTGTATTTCGCGCAGCGTGGCCAGCCCGCAGGCGGTAGCGATGGGGTTGCCTGACAGGGTGCCCGCCTGGTAGACCGGACCCAGGGGGGCCAACTGTTCCATGACGGCGCGCCGTGCGCCAAAGGCGGCCAGCGGCATGCCGCCGCCAATGACCTTTCCCATTACCGTGATGTCCGGCGCAAAGCCGGGGAGGGCCTTGGCATACACGCTTTGCGCGCTGCCCAGTGCCACCCGAAAGCCGGTCATGACCTCGTCCATGATCAGCAGGGCCCCATGCTGCGTGCACAGCTCGCGGCAGCGCTGCATGAAGGGCAAGCTGGCCCGCACGAAGTTCATGTTGCCCGCGATGGGCTCGATGATCAGGCAGGCCAACTCGGTGCCGTGCAGGGCAAAGGCCTCTTCCAATTGGGTGATGTTGTTGTACTCCAGCACCAGGGTGTGCTGTACCACCTCGGCAGGCACGCCCGCACTGGTAGGGTTGCCAAACGTCGCCAGGCCGGAGCCGGCCTTGACGAGCAGGGCGTCGGCGTGCCCGTGGTAGCAGCCTTCAAACTTGAGGATCTTGGTGCGGCCGGTGGCGCCGCGAGCCAGACGGATGGCGCTCATGCCGGCCTCGGTGCCAGAACTGACCAGGCGCACCATGTCCATGCTGGGCACCAGCTTCAAGATTTCCTCGGCCAGTTCCACCTCGCGCTCAGTCGGGGCACCAAAGGAAAAACCGTCCAATGCGGCCTTCTGGACCGCTTCGAGCACGGCCGGGTGACCGTGACCCAGGATCATGGGGCCCCAGGAGCCGATGTAGTCGATGTACTGCTTGCCGTTGGCATCCCAGAAATAGGGGCCTTGTGCGCGGGCGACAAAGCGTGGCGTACCCCCTACGGCTTTGAAGGCGCGTACCGGTGAGTTGACGCCACCGGGGATAACTTGGCGGGCGCGTTGAAAAAGTTGCTGGTTGCGGTCAGTGGCGGGTGTCATGGGGAGCAATTTCAAAGGAAGAGGTTGCGTCGGATTCGTCTTCTTCGTCGTCGTCACCGTCGTCGCGGGCCCAGAACAGCCGGTCGGGCAGCGCCTGTCCCATGCCTGGCTGAAATCCTCCTTCCAGGCAGTTGTCGAGGTAGTTCAGGGCTTCCCGAAAAGACTCCGACAACTCGGTTCCGGTGGCGATGAGCGCCGCAAGTGCCGCGGACAAGGTATCTCCAGCCCCGGCAAACGTGGCCTCGAAACGCTCGGCCTTGCTGCTGCACAGCACCGTATTGGCTGTGGCCAGCGTGTTTTCGATGAACTGGTCGGGCAAGGGAATGCCGGTGACCAAGGTGTAAGGCACGCCATGGTCATTGGCGGCCATGGCAATGTCGCGGGCACTCGGTGGGCGGTCTTGCGCCCACTCGGGCAACAGCCAGCGAGTGAGCGTATTGTGGTTTCCAACCAACAACGTGGTGAGCGGCAGCAGCAGTTCGGCGCAGGCGTCGAGGTACTGATCAGCCCGGTCGTCGCGCCACCAACTCAGGTTCGGCATGTACAGCACGAGTGGAACGTCGGAATAGTCTGATGCCAGTTCGGCGATCGCGCTGACGTTTTCGGGCGAGCCTGCAAATCCCACCTTGAACACGGGGACAGCCATGTCCTCGAGCAAGGCGCGTGCTTGCTCGGTGACGGCCTCGTCTTCTAGAGGGAAATGGTCAAAAATCTCGGCGGTGTCGCGCGCGTAGGTTCCGGTCACAACCGGTAGCGCATGAACACCCATGGAGGCGATGGACATGATGTCTGCCGCCAACCCACCAGCTCCAGAGGGATCGTTGGTGTTAAAGGTCAGGACGCAGGCATTGTCGACGTCGTCGATGCCATCGGATTCGGAAAAGTCGGTCGGCTGGATTGGCATGGAGGGGTCTAACTAAGGGTTTGTCTGCAGACAAAAAAGCGTGCATGCAGGCGTGTAATTGGCTCTATCGTCAGAACTGCCTCTATACAATCCTTGCATTCTAGTAGAAGGACCTTTAAGCTGCGCAGACCATGCTTGGCCCTGCATGCGGTGCAGCGGTCCATAGAACGATTCAATCAGGAGCCACTTTTTTGAGTACCACCGCATCTGCTGTTCGCGTGCTTGTCATTGACGACAGCAACACCATTCGCCGCAGCGCGGAGATCTTCCTCAAGCAAGGCGGGCACGAAATTCTGCTTGCCGAGGATGGCTTTGATGCCTTGGCCAAGGTCAATGACTTCCAGCCCCAGCTCATTTTTTGCGACATCCTCATGCCGCGACTGGATGGCTACCAGACCTGCGCCATCATCAAGCGCAATCCCAACTACGCCAATGTGCCGGTTGTTATGCTGTCCAGTAAGGATGGTGTCTTTGACAAGGCGCGCGGGCGGATGGTTGGTGCCCAGGACTACTTGACCAAACCCTTTACCAAAGACCAGTTGCTTCAGGCTGTGCGTCAGTTTGGAGCCGTTACGCAAGGAGCGAATTAATGCCAATATCCAAAGTGCTGATCGTGGACGACTCCAAAACGGAGATCATGTTTATGACCGATTTGCTGCAGAAGAACGGGTATACAGTACGTTCCGCAGAGAATGCGGACGAGGCGTTCAAGCGGCTCAGCGAGGAGCGGCCAGACCTGATCCTGATGGATGTGGTGATGCCCGGGCAAAACGGTTTCCAGTTGACGCGCGCCATCAATCGCACGCCGGAATATGCGGACATTCCGATCATCATTTGCACCAGCAAGAGTCTGGAAACGGACCGCGTGTGGGGTATGCGACAGGGTGCCAAGGACTACATCACCAAGCCGGTTGATTCGGCCGAGTTGTTTGCAAAAATCAAGGCCCTGGGCTGATTCGGTACGTCCATGGCCAATCGTGAAGCACTCCGAGAACTCCAGGCACGGTTAGCGAGCCGCTTGCAAGCTGCCCATGCCGAGGGTATTTCTGTGGCCTGGCTGGCAGTGCGTACGGGCGGGTACAACCTGTTGTTCCCGTTGGGCCAATCGGGCGAGATCTTTCCTTTGAATAATCTGCAGGTAGTGCCCTACGCCCGCGACTGGTTCCAAGGCGTCGTGAACATCCGTGGCGGCCTGTATGGCGTGGTGGATTTCGCCGGTTTTCTGGCCGCGCACGCGGGCCTGGCGCGGTTGGAGCCACCCGCACAAGATTCCAGCGTGGTGACGCTGAATCTGGCGCTGGAAGTCAATTGCGCCTTGCGCATTGATGCCTTGCAGGGATTGCGCAGTGCCGATGACTTCACTGCCACCGTCGCCAATGAACCGAATGCTCCCGCTTACTTTGGCACCCGCCTGGTGGATGCCAAAGGTACGACCTGGCAGGAAATTGATATTCGCATTTTGTCCCAAACCCCTCAGTTCCTGAGTATTAGCGCTTAGACCATCGTAAGGCCGCACCATGTCCGTCGTCGATCAGATCAAAAACATTTTCAGCAAGAAGCCCTCGGAATCAGAGCTGGACTCGCGTCTCAGCCTTGCCATGCCCGATGAATCCATGGTCATGGCAAACACGGACACGGCCCAGGCCGCTGAGCACGATGTGCCCATGGGGCCGCGCGGATCTATAGCCAAAGAAGCCGAGGCTGCGGCCAATGCAGGTCCAGTGTCCCATGCGGCGGCAGACCTTGTATCCCTGCCCATTTTGGGCAGCCGAACAGTGGTTCAGCACCAACGGCTGTTGTTTGCCATGCTCGGTGGCGCGCTGGCCGTGTTGGCCGTAGTTACCTTTCTAGCATTGAACCGAGCGGATAGGGTGGCGCAACAACTCGGTGCCACGGGTCAGGCCCTGATGCAGTCGCAGCGACTGGCGAAGTCGGTTTCGCAGGCGGTGGTGGGTAGTGCGCAGGCGTTTCCCGATGTGGCCGATAGCGCTGACGTTCTGACCAAGTCGGTGCGTGGTTTGCAAAACGGCAACGATGAGTTGCGGGTCAAGCCACTGGGCGACGATTATTTGCATGAACTAGAAAAAATAACGCCTCTGGTTGACCGTGCGGAAAAGAGTGCCAAGGCGGTCATGGGGCAGCAAAAGATTCTGACGCAGATCGGGTCTGCCTTGCGCTTGATCAACCGCCAGTCCTCCGATCTTCTGGAAATCGCTGAATCAGTCCTGGCCATGAAGCTTCAACAGAACGCGCCTTCTGTTGAAATTTCAGCGGTGGGTCAGTTGGTGATGTTGACCCAGCGTATTGGCAAGTCGTCCAACGAGTTCTTGACGGCTGAAGGTGTCAGCCCCGAGGCGGTGTTCTTGCTGGGCAAGGACTTGAATACCTTCAAGGAAATTTCGCAGGGTCTGTTGTCCGGTAGTTCCGAACTGCGGCTGGCTCCGGCCAAAGATGCCGGCGTGCGTGAGCAACTCGATGCCCTGATCAAGATGTACGAAGAAACGCGGGTGCAGGCCAGTGCCATTCTGGGCAACCTGCAAGGTTTGGTGTCAGCGCGTGAGGCGCAGGACGCGATCATTTCGGACAGTGAAGCCTTGCGCCGCAACCTTGAAGAGGTGCAATCCGAGTTGTCGGGTCAGACAGGTATCGGGGGTGTGTCGTTGGCGCTTCTGGTGTTGGCCGGTGCCTTCGCCATCGCTTGCGCAACCGGTTTGTCGTTCGTGCAGTTGCAAGACAGTCGCAAGCGCCAAGCACTGGCGGAAACCCAGCGACTCGAGGCCGAACGCCAGGAGCACGAGGCAAAACGGGTGAATGATGCCAACCAGGCAGCTATTTTGCGTTTGATGAACGAACTGCAGACGGTTGCTGAAGGGGATTTGACCCAGGAAGCGACGGTGACCGAGGACATTACCGGGGCCATTGCAGACTCGGTGAACTACACCGTGGAAGAACTGCGCTCCTTGGTTGCGAGTGTGCAGACTACGGCCTCACGGGTTGCACAAACCACTGCCGATGTGGATGCTACATCGACGGAGCTGCTGGCCGCTTCCAACGAACAACTGCACGAAATTCGCGAAACAGGTAAGTCTGTTGTGGATATGGCTGGCCGAATCAACGAAGTGTCTGCGCAAGCGCAGGAATCGGCGACGGTCGCACGCCAGTCGCTGCTGGCTGCCGAGTCCGGTCTGAAAGCGGTGCAGGACGCCATCGGGGGTATGAACACCATCCGTGATCAGATCCAGGAAACATCCAAACGCATCAAGCGCCTGGGTGAGTCGTCCCAGGAGATCGGTGAAATTACGGAACTGATCTCGGACATTACCGAGCAGACCAACGTTTTGGCTTTGAATGCTGCTATTCAGGCGGCGTCTGCCGGTGAAGCTGGACGCGGCTTCTCGGTGGTGGCGGAAGAAGTGCAGCGGCTGGCTGAGCGCTCCGCAGATGCCACACGCCAGATTTCGGCGTTGGTCAAGGCGATTCAGACCGATACCCAGGACGCTATCGGCGCTATGGAGCGTTCTACGCAGGGTGTGGTGGAAGGGGCCAAGCTCTCCGATAACGCAGGTACTGCACTGACGGAAATTGATCGGGTGTCGCGCCAAGTGGCCGACCTCATTGAGCAAATTTCCAGCGCGGCTTCACGCGAAGCCGGTTTGGCCAACGTGGTGGCCGAAAACATCCAGCACATTTTCGCGGTGACCGAGCAAACCGGCGAGGGAACCCGGGTTACCGCCACCCAGGTGCGCGAGTTGTCGCGCATGGCGGAGGAATTGCGCCAGTCGGTGTCACGATTCAAGATTGCTTGATTGAACCGTACCCGGACCAGCCGTTCCAACCATTGCAGAATAAGCAGGAGAGCCTGAGCCCATGTCTTCGAATTCCGCCACGCCTGGCGACAACGAAATGGCTGTCAGTGATCTCGGGCCGTTGGCCTGGGTTCTTGAGGAGCTACGCAAGTCCCTGGACGGTGCGGTCAAAGCCTTGCGCAGATTCGTGCGTGATGCAGAGTTGGCGCGCGGATCCAATCTCGGTGAACTTGATGCCAGTCATTTGCGCATAGCGCGTCAGCAATTGCACCAGGCTGTCGGTGCGTTGGAAATGGTTGGCTTGGGTGTACCCGCCAAGATGCTGCGCGCGATGGAATCGCTGACACAAAAGTTTGTGCAACGCCCCGAATTGTGCAGCGAAGACGCCGCCAATAAGGTTGAACGGGCGAGTTTTGCGCTCACCGAGTACCTGGAAGGTGTGCTGAAGGGAAAACAGGCAAACTCCGTTGCCTTGTTCCCGCAATACCGTGCCGTTCTGGATCTGGTAGGCGGTGATGCGCAGGCCCATCCGGCCGATTTGTGGCAAGTTGAATGGCGTTGGCATGATGTTCCTGCCTTGGAGGACGCTGCCAAGGTCGATTTTTCACCCGCTCTGCGGGCTCAGATGGATCAGGCCGTACTGCGTGTCATGCGTGGAGGGGACTCGCCCGCTGCGCAGCGCATGGCTGCACTGTGCGCCGGCTTGGCGGTCAATCAGTCCCAACCGGAAGGGCGCGCTTTCTGGATGATCGGAAGTGCTTTTTTCGAGGGTATTGCAAACAGTCTCTTCCCCGAGGATGTATATACAAAACGGGCTGCATCCCGGGTTCTGCGTCAGTACGCTTCCATGGCACGTGGCGACAACGCCGTTTCTGATCGATTGGCCCAAGACTTGGCCTTCTTTTGTTCACTCGCCCAAGTCTCCGATGAAAAGGCCATGCCACCCGCACTGGAACGGGTGCGCACCATTTACCGTTTGGCCCGCGGCAAACCCATTCAATATGAGGTGGAGCAGTTTGGCCGTTTTGATCCGGCGTTGATGACGTTGGCGCGCAAGCGTATTGCGGCTGCAGCGGAGACATGGTCCGCCTTGGCGGGTGGTGACGTCAATCGGCTCAAGAACGTCGCTGAGCAATTTGCGGCTGTGGCCGAATCGATTGTCAAGTTGCATCCAGAGAGTGCCGCTTTGGGGCGGGCGCTGAACCGTGCCATTGATGGCACCGTGCGATCCGGTGGTGCACCGGTTGCACCGGTTGCCATGGAGGTTGCGACTTCCATTCTCTATCTTGAGGCCGCCTATGAGGATCTGGACCCAACCGATTCTCATTTGGCAGAACGCAGTGCGCGGTTGGCGCAACGTCTGGAACACGTAGGTGCGGGTGGAGAACCCGAGCCGCTTGAGTCGTGGATGGAAGACTTGTATCGGCGGGTCAGTGATCGCCAGACCATGGGTAGCGTGGTCGATGAGTTGCGAACGACGCTTGGGGGTGTTGAAAAGGCATTAGATCAGTTCTTCCGAGCACCGCAAGACAAGTCGCCCTTGCATGAGCTTCCAAGCCAGTTGGCCCAAATGCGAGGCGTGTTTTCCGTTTTAGGTCTTGATCAGGCCTCGCTTGCGGCTTTGCGTATGCGCGATAGCGTCGAGAAGTTCATGGTCGATGACATCGACGAAGAATCAGCGCGTCGTGGCGTCTTTGAGAAGTTGGGCAACAGCCTGGGTGCCATGGGCTTCTTGATTGACATGCTGAGTTACCAGCGTGCACTGGCGAAAAAGCTATTTGTTTACGATGAGGAGCTAGGTGAATTCAAGCCGCTCATGGGACGTGAGCGGACCGAGGAGCCCGAAGCGCCCGTGGCAGACGCGATGCTGGCGACTCAACCCATGCAAGCCGTGCCCGAGCAGGCTCCTCCTGCGCCGGATGTGGTGCTGGAGTTTGAGTTGCCGGCAGAGCCTGTAGCGAATGTAGCGGGCGAGGTTGCATCTCCCATTGCTACGGTAGAACCTGCGCAGATAGTGGCGGATGCTTCAGACGAAGAAGATGAGTTGATCGACATCTTTTTGGATGAAGCGCGTGAGGTTGTTACCAACGGGTTAGAGGCGGCGCGCGCACTTGCCGCCGAGCCATCCAATCTTGCAGAGCAGACTACCCTTCGCAGAGCCTTCCATACGCTCAAGGGCAGTTCACGTATGGTGGGACTCACCGAGTTTGGTGAAGCTGCTTGGGCGTATGAACAATTACTCAACACGTGGCTAGCGGATCAGCGTCCAGCCAGCGACGATCTCATCCAGGCTGCTACAGCAGCCATGCAGGCTTTTGGACAGTGGGTAGAGGACATCGCTGGACAAACTGGAGTGGTATGGAATGCCTCGGCATTTCGCAAGACGGCCGACGCGATGCGTCTTCAAGGCCAGCTACTACCGCTTCCAACTCCCCACCAAGTTGCGGGTGTGCAAGAGGGTGATCTCCAGGTGGTTCAGGCCAGCGATCAAGCGGATGAGTCTCAATCTTTGCAGCAGGTTCAAGAGCCGTTTGAAGCAGCCCCGCTGTTTGACGAAGCAGGCACCCAGGCCGTTGCGGTTCCAGATTCGGAAGGTGATGCACCGTCATCGGGATTTGCCGCAACACAAGTCACTGACAGTATCTTGCCGGAAATGGACGGGCAGCGTGCAGACTTCGCCGCCACCCAGACCTTCGGGTTCGAGCCCACCCAACCCTTGTTGGATACCGCAGCGCCTGTTTCCGAGGGAACAACTGTTTCGGAATTGGATTTTGGTGAGTTTGACTTCGCCAGCGCTGCCACACAACAACCCGTCGATGGATCGTCGCGAACTGCAGATTCCGTAGAAATACGGACCGCCCCCGAGACAGAACTGGTCGAGGTGGGTACTGATCTGGTCAGTCACGCCCCTGGTTCCGTGGAGGAAGAGCTTTCCAGTGGCGAGTTGACATCTGAACCATTGCCATTACCGGTCACCCCAGTTGCTACCTCGGATGAGCAGGATCTGGTGGCACATGTTGATGAAAGCATTTTGATCACATCCGAGCCCAGTGAGGCTGCTGCAGAGCAGCAGACGCTTTCGGTAGTGCCCGAAGCGACTGGGGAGAGCGAACCGAGCCCAGTGCCGGTGGTTGCGCCAGCACTGCCCGAGGACGCAAGTGGCGACGCGTTACACGCTGCAACGCCAGAAATCGAGCTGAACGATGCTGATGAACCCGGCTCGGCTGAATCGGTTGACCAAATTAAAGTTATCGGCGACTTGCGTCTGAGCATTCCGCTGTACAACGTGTACCTCAATGAAGCGGACGAATGGTCTCGCCGTCTGCAGTTGGAAGTTAGTGAGTGGGCTCTGGAACTGCAGCGTCCATTACCGGATTCGCTGGTATCGCTAGCGCATTCGCTGGCTGGCAGTTCGGCGACGGTTGGTTTCTCGGCATTGTCCGAAATGGCCCGTTTGATGGAGCACGCGCTGCAGCATATACAGTTGCATCACCAAGGCACAGCAGAGCAAGCCAAGGTCTTTACGCGAGCGGCAGAAGATATTCGAAGGCTTCTGCACCAGTTTGCTGCGGGCTTCCTCAAAACGGCAGATGCCCATCTTTTGACAGAGTTGCAGGGCATCATTGAATCGGAGTTTCCGGCACCTAGCATGGACTCCATGGAAGCAGCCCTGGACGACGAGGTGGTGCCAGAGCAAGACATCGCAGACGAAGAAGCTGGTGTACTGTCTGCAGCCATGCCGTTAGACGTTGCGCCCGAGGTGTCGGCTCCTCCGGAGCCTCTCGCAATTCCGGATGAGCCATCTGCCGCGGTCGCTATGGCGGTTGCCCCCGCCCCGCTGACGGTGATGGATGCACAAGACGAAGATGAGCTTGATGCCATTGACCAGATTGACCGGGACCTCTTTCCTATCTTCGAGGAAGAGGCGGTTGAGCTCTTGCCTCAGTTGGGCTCTGCTTTGCGGCAATGGGTGGCTCGGCCGGAAAACATGGGTGCACGCAGTGAAGTCCTGCGTGTGTTGCACACGCTGAAAGGCAGTGCGCGTCTAGCGGGTGCGATGCGACTCGGTGAAATGGCACACCGCATGGAATCGGGCATTGAACAGCTGGGCAGCGAACAATTGCTGGCGGTTCAGTTGGAGCCTTTGCTTGGTCGATTCGATGCTTTGCAGAATGCGTTTTACGCCTTGGGTAAAGCTGAAGGAGTGGATGAGGTCGTTGAAACGACGGTGGCATCGGCGCTGCAAACGACAGAGACGCATGATGTCGCTGAAGATGCCGGGGTGGGGCTTGGCGAAAGCTCTACCGCGCCATTGACCAGCGAGACACCTGTCGTTAAGACGCCCCTCAGAGTCCTGCCACGCGCTACCGTGGCGGCTCCTACGCGGGGCGGTGCGCATCATACGGTGCGCGTGCGTTCCCAGTTGCTGGATCGTTTGGTCAATCAAGCCGGTGAGGTCATGATCTCCCGTGCACGACTGGAAGCGCGTCTTACGCAATTGCGGGGATCCCTGACGGATTTAAGTGGAAACCTGGAGCGTTTGCGCCATCAATTGCGCGATGTGGAGCTGCAGTCCGAGTCGCAAATGCAGTCCCGCTTAGCCCAAGCCAAGGACTCTGCGCAAGCGTTCGATCCACTCGAGTTTGATCGGTTTACGCGCGTACAAGAGTTGACGCGCATGATGGCCGAGTCCGTGCACGACGTTGCCACGGTTCAGCGCAATTTGCAGCGTTCCATTGAAGGTGCAGAGGATGATCTGATTGCGCAGGGTCGCCAGGCGCGTGAACTGCAGCGCGATTTGTTGCGTACCCGCATGGTGGAGTTCGATAGCGTCTCGGAGCGACTGTATGGCGTGGTGCGACAAGCCGGCAAAGATACCGGAAAACAAGTCAAGCTCGACATCATTGGTGGTGCCATTGAGATGGACCGCGGCGTGCTGGAACGAATGGCGCCGGCCTTCGAGCATTTGCTGCGTAATTCCGTAGGACACGGAATTGAATCCGCTTCGACACGCCAGGCAGCTGGAAAGTCCCCGAACGGTACGATTACCGTGCAGATTGTGCAGAACGCGAACGATATTGCGGTTTCGTTCAGTGATGACGGTAGCGGTCTGAATCTGGAACGGATCGCGCAACGTGCTCGCAGCCTGGGACTGGTTGCACCAGACGCCCAACTGAGCGAGCCCGACGCTGCCAACCTGATCTTTCAACCCGGGTTTTCGACGGCAGAGCATGTAACGGAGCTGTCAGGGCGCGGCATTGGCATGGACGTGGTTCGGGCGGAGGTCACCGCATTGGGTGGTCGTATTGAAACCTCTACCCAGGCAGGCAATGGCACAACCTTTCGCTTGATATTGCCCTTGACGACTGCGGTGACCCAGGTGGTCATGCTGCGCATGGGCGACTTCACCATTGGTGTACCTTCCAGTTTGGTGGAGACTGTATTGCGCACGCCTGCTGCAGTGCTGGAGCAAGCGTATCGGACGGGAAATTTTGAATTTGGAGGCGAATCGCTG
>JAYRUL010000073.1:0-14041 GCA_041919095.1 Rhodoferax sp.
CTGCGCCACAGAAATGGGGGTCAGAGCCCATTTGCTGCGCAAAAGGGATCCGACCCCCATTTCTGTTCAAAGTAAAACCCGCCGGAAATCACCCAGAATCTGCCCCAGGTAGACGTTAAAGCGCGCCGCAGCGGCGCCGTCGATGACGCGGTGGTCCCAGGTGAGCGACAGTGGCAGCATCAGGCGCGGCTGGAACGCTTTGCCGTCCCACACCGGCTCCATCTGGCTCTTGCACACGCCCAGAATGGCCACTTCGGGGGCGTTGATGATGGGTGTGAAGTAGCGCCCCCCAATGCCGCCCAGGCTGGAGATGGTGAAGGTGGCACCGGACATTTCGGCGGGGCTCAGTTTGCCTTCGCGCGCCTTCTTGGCCAGTTCGCCCATCTCGGCGCTGATCTGGAAGATGCCTTTCTTGTCGGCATCTTTCAGCACCGGCACCATCAGGCCGTTGGGCGTGTCGGCCGCAAAGCCGATGTGCCAGTAGTTTTTGTAGACCAGGCTGTCACCGTCCAGGCTGCTGTTGAACTCGGGGAACTTCTTGAGCGCGGCCACACAGGCCTTGATCAGGAAGGCCAGCATGGTGACCTTAACGCTTGCGTTATTTCCTGCTTTTGCCGACTTCTCGGTCTCCAGGTTCGTGGCGACGCGGAAGGCTTCCAGGTCGGTGATGTCGGCATCGTCGTGGTTGGTGACAGCCGGAATCATGATGGCATTGCGCAGCAGGTTGGCGCCGCTGATCTTCTTGATGCGGCCCAGTTCCTTGCGCTCGATGGGGCCGAACTTGGCGAAGTCCACCTTGGGCCAGGGGATCAGGCCCAGCGCGGCACCGTCGCCCGCGCCGCCCTGGGATTTGGTTGCAGCTGCAATCGCCTGGGTTTGCACCGCACCGGTCATGACGGCCTTGGTAAAGGCTTGCACATCGTCCTGCGTGATGCGGCCTTTGGGGCCTGTACCCTTGACTTCGGCCAGCGGCACGCCCAGTTCGCGGGCGAATTTGCGCACCGACGGGCTGGCGTGGGGCACACCCAGCGCAGTCGCGGTGGGGTTGTGGGTCGGTACGGCAGCCGCGGTGGGTGCCGAATTTGCTACTAAAACAGGAGCTGCTTGCGCATATTCCACGGGGGCTGCAGCTGTATTTGGCACTGAAACTGCCGGTGCCGGTGCCGGTGCGGGACTGGGTGCTGGCGCAGGGGCCGCAGCACCTTCGCCGTCCAGCACCAGCACGAGCGAACCTTGTTTGACCTTGTCGCCGAGCTTTGCTTTCAGCTCCTTGACCACACCGGCGTGGCTGGAGGGGATTTCCATGGAGGCTTTGTCGCTCTCCACGGTGATGAGGCTTTGCTCGGCCTTGACCGTATCGCCCACCTTGACCATCAGTTCAATGACGGTCACTTCGTCAAAGTCGCCAATGTCGGGGACTTGAATGTCTAGGGTTGCCATATTTGTCTTCCTTGTTGTGTGTGCTGGACTTGTGGCTCCGACATCCCATCGCTGCGCGATAGGAGTCTTCGCCGCAAGGTGACCCCGCTTTATGCGTAAAGCGGATTCACCTTGTCTGCCTTGATGCCGTACTTGGCAATGGCTTCGGCCACTTTGGAAGCGGGCACGGTGCCTTCTTCGCTCAGCGCCTTGAGGGCAGCCAACACAATGTAGTGACGGTTCACCTCAAAGTGTTCGCGCAGCTTGCTGCGGAAGTCGCTACGGCCAAAGCCATCGGTGCCCAGCACCTTGTAGGTGCGACCCTTGGGAATGAAGGGGCGAATCTGTTCGGCGTAGTTCTTCATGTAGTCGGTGGACGCCACCACGGGACCGGTGTGCTTCTCCAATTGCTGGCTCACAAAGGGCACCCGCTGCTCGCCGGTGGGGTGCAGCAGGTTGTAGCGCTCGGCGTCCTGGCCTTCGCGGGTCAATTCGTTAAAGCTCGGGCAGCTCCACACATTGGCTGCCACACCCCAATCCACGGCCAGCAGCTCTTGCGCTGCCAGGCTTTCGCGCAGGATGGAGCCGCTTCCCAACAGCTGCACGCGCGGCGTGAGTTTGGGGCCTTCCTTGCACAGGTACATGCCTTTGATGATGTGCTCTTCGGTGCCTGCCGTGAGCCCCGGCATGGCGTAGTTCTCGTTCAAGAGGGTCAGGTAGTAGAAGACGTTTTCCTGGCGCTCCACCATGCGTTTGAGACCATGGTGAATGATGACCGCCACTTCGTGCGCAAAGGTGGGGTCGTAGCTCACGCAGTTGGGAATGGTGCCCGCCAGGATCTGGCTGTGTCCGTCTTCGTGCTGCAGGCCTTCGCCGTTGAGCGTGGTCCGCCCCGAGGTACCGCCCAGCAAAAAGCCACGCGCCTGCATGTCGCCCGCCGCCCAGGCCAGGTCGCCAATGCGCTGGAAGCCGAACATGGAGTAGTACACAAAAAACGGCACCATGATGCGGTTGTTGGTGCTGTAGCTGGTGGCCGCCGCCACCCAGCTGGCCATGCCGCCCGCTTCGTTGATGCCTTCCTGCAGGATCTGCCCGGCCTTGTCTTCACGGTAGTACATGACCTGGTCCCGGTCCACCGGGGTGTAGAGCTGGCCCTTGGGGTTGTAGATGCCGATCTGGCGGAACAGCCCTTCCATGCCAAAGGTGCGGGCCTCGTCCACCAGGATGGGCACCACGCGCGGGCCCAGGGCCTGGTCGCGCAGCAGCTGGGTCACAAAGCGTACATACGCCTGCGTGGTGCTGATTTCGCGGCCTTCGGCGGTGGGGTCCAGGATGGACTTGAAGGTGTCGAGCGCGGGTATGGTGAACTGCTCGTCGGCTTGCGCGCGCCGGCTGGGCAGGTAGCCGCCCAGCGCCTTGCGGCGCTCGTGCAGGTAGCGCATTTCGGGCGTGTCTTCGGCCGGCTTGTAGTAGGGCAGCTTGGGCAGTTCGCTGTCGGGAATGGGGATGCTGAAGCGGTCGCGGATGTACTTGATGTCCTCATCCGACAGCTTCTTGGTCTGGTGCACGGTGTTCTTGCCTTCACCGGCCTTGCCCATGCCATAGCCCTTGACGGTCTTGACCAGCAGCACGGTGGGCTGGCCGGTCTTGTTGTGGTGGGCCGCGTGGAAGGCGGCGTACACCTTCTCGGGCTGGTGGCCGCCACGGCGCAGTTCAAACACCTCTTCGTCGCTCATGTGCTCGACCAGTTTGGCGGTCTCGGGATACTTGCCAAAGAAGTTCTTGCGCACGAAGGCACCGTCGTTGGCCTTCATGGCCTGGTAGTCACCGTCCAGGGTTTCCATCATCAGTTGCTTGAGTTTGCCGCTCTTGTCGCGTGCCAGCAGCTCGTCCCAACCCTTGCCCCAGATCAGCTTGATGACGTTCCAGCCCGAGCCGCGGAACTCGCCCTCCAACTCCTGGATGATCTTGCCGTTGCCACGCACCGGGCCGTCCAGGCGCTGCAGGTTGCAGTTGATGACGAAGACGAGGTTGTCCAGCCCCTCACGCGCGGCCAGACCGATGGCCCCCAGGGACTCGGGCTCGTCCATCTCGCCATCACCACAAAATACCCAGACCTTGCGGTTGTCAGTCTTGGCAATGCCACGTGCGTGCAGGTACTTGAGGAAGCGTGCCTGGTAAATGGCCATCAGCGGCCCCAGGCCCATGGACACGGTGGGAAACTGCCAGAAGTGGGGCATCAGCTTGGGATGCGGGTAGCTGGACAGGCCCTTGCCGTCCACCTCTTGGCGGAAGCTGTCGAGCTGCTCTTCCGTCAAACGGCCTTCGAGGTAGGCGCGGGCGTAGATGCCGGGGGCGCTGTGGCCCTGGATGTAGAGGCAGTCCCCCCCATGGTCGGCGCTGGCGGCGTGCCAAAAGTGGTTGAAGCCCGCGCCCAACATGCTGGCCAGCGAAGCAAAGGAGCCGATATGGCCGCCCAGGTCGCCACCGTCCGCAGGGTTCAGGCGATTGGCACGCACCACCATGGCCATGGCGTTCCAGCGCATGTAGGCACGCAGGCGCTTTTCGATCTGGATATTGCCCGGGCAGTGGGCCTCCTGGTCGGGCTCGATGGTGTTGACATACCCGGTATTGGCGGAAAAAGGCAAGTCGATGCTGTTTTGGCGGGCGTGCTCCAGCAATTGCTCCAGCAAGTAGTGGGCGCGCTCAGGGCCTTCACTTTGAATGACGGCGGACAGCGCATCCATCCATTCGCGGGTTTCCAGGTTATCGGTATCGGCTGGTAGGGCGCTGCCAGCGCCAGAAACGGCATCGGACATGGGGGTCTCCTGTGGTAATGCGTGCAATTTAGTACGTTGCCCCTATTTTCACACAACTTTTTTCAAATTTCAAACTGTGCTTTTCTATTTCATAATGTGACAGATAAATGCAAGCATTGTTCGAGCTCCGCCTACACTTGGCAGATGAAGTTGTTTGAGTGGCTGAATTGGCCTGCCATGCGCAGCGCTGCACGCTGGTGGCAGCGCCTGACCCCGCAGCGACAAGACCGTGTGGCCATGCTTGCCCCCTTGGCTGCGGTCTTGCTGTTTTTCGCCGCCATCGTGGCCGCGTTGGGCTATTTGCGCCTGGAAGAAATTGATCGCGAACAGCAAGCCATTCAGCGAGACGTGGAATACACGCAGCAACGCTTGCGCCTGCGCCTGCTGGAACGCCAGGAGCAGATCATGCGGCTGGCCCGCGAGATCGCCAGCCGCGAGGTTGAACCCGACGAAGCGCGCGCACGCGCACGCGCCATGCTCAACCAATACCCCGAACTGCTGGGCCTGGCCTGGATCGATGAGCGTCGACGCGTGCGCATCGCGTTGGGAACAGGGGTGCTGGTGGCAGGTCAGTTCCAAAACGCCAGTACCAATGACACCATCAACGGCTACCTGGCTGCGGCAGAGCTGCAGCAACCGGTCTATGTCCAGCCGCTGGGCAGTGCCAATGACACACCCCTCCTGCAGATGCACCAGCCGCTGTTCGACCGCAGCCGTTTTGCGGGTGTGCTGTTGGCCGAATATTCGCTAGACAGCCTGTTTCGCCACGGTGTACCGACTGAAGTGGCGTCGCGTTACGCCATCTCTTTGCTCGACGCCAAGAAGAACTTGCTGGCTGGCACGGCCATCCCACCCCAGCAAGCGGTGAACCAACTGCTTCCTTGGACACCAGTCGCCAACGAGTACGCGATGCCGGTATCCCCCGTTGGCAGCGGATTGATTCTGCGCGCCCAAGCCTACCGGGCATCGTTGGGCGTGATTGGCAGCGGCCTGTTCTGGTTGGTTTCCGCGTTGAGCGTGATGACGGCCTGGATGCTGATCGCCAACTGGCGCCATACCCGCAGGCGCGTACAGGCCCAGCAGGCACTTCAATCCGAAACCAACTTCCGGCGTGCCATGGAAAACTCCATGCTCACAGGCATGCGGGCCATGGACTTGCAAGGGCGCATCACTTATGTAAATGCGGCGTTTTGTCAGATGACCGGGTGGACCGAGTCCGACTTGGTGGGACGCACCGCGCCGTTTCCCTACTGGCCCGAAAGCGATCGCGAGCACCTGCACAGCCTGCTGGGTGATGAACTCTCGGGGCGCACGACTGCGGGCGGCATTCAGGTGCGTGTCAAGCGGCGCGACGGCACCCTGTTTGATGCTCGTCTGTACGTTTCCCCGCTCATTGACGCGGTGGGCAAGCAAACCGGCTGGATGACCTCCATGACCGACATCACCGAGCCCAACCGCGTGCGCGAGCAACTGTCTGCCTCGCATGAACGCTTTACAACCGTTCTGGAAGCATTGGATGCCTCCATTTCCGTGGCCCCGCTGGGGGGCGACGAGCTTTTGTTTGCCAACAAACTGTACCGCCAATGGTTTGGCACCGCCCCACAAGGCCATGCCCAATTGGCCGCCCAGGCCGGCCAGCCGGTCCACGCCATCCAGGACGAGGCCTCGGATGAAGTGGACGCATTTGCCGGATTGCCGACCACCGCTTTGCCCGATTCCGAATCGGAAAGCGCCGAGCTGTATATTGCCGAACTGGGCAAATGGCTGGAGGTGCGTACCCGTTATCTCAGCTGGGTGGATGGCCGCCTGGCACAAATGGTGATTGCCACGGACATCACTTCCCGGCGCATCGCCGAAGAGCAGTCCGCTATCCAGACCGAGCGCGCCCAAACGGCCAGTCGTTTGATCACCATGGGCGAGATGGCGTCCAGCGTGGCGCATGAGTTAAACCAACCGCTGACTGCCATCAACAACTACTGCAAGGGCATGCTCTCGCGCATCCGGGAGCAACAAATCAGCGAAGAAGACCTGCTGGCAGCCCTGGAGAAAACGGCACGCCAGGCGCAACGTGCCGGTCAGATCATCCAGCGTATCCGCTCTTTCGTGAAGCGCAGTGAACCCAACCGAACGCCGTCCGAGGTGAGCGCCATCGTGGCCGAGGCCGTGGAACTGGCCGAGCTGGAACTGCGCCGATTCAATGTACGCCTGAACCACTATGTAGCGGCCCGCATCCCACCGCTGATGGTGGACCCCATCCTGATTGAACAGGTCTTGATCAACTTGCTGCGCAATGCGGCGGAGTCCATCGACTTTGCCCTGCGCCAGACCTCCCAGCGTATCGTGGAACTGCGCGTTGTGCCCAAAACCCTGGACGGCAAGCAGGTCGTGGAGTTCTCGGTGCAAGACACGGGCAAGGGAATCCCACCCGAGGTGATGTCCCGGCTGTACGAGGCTTTCTACTCAACCAAAGTTGAAGGCATGGGCATTGGACTGTCGCTGTGCCGCTCGATCGTCGAGTCGCACATGGGGCGCATCATGGCGGAGAACCTCTACAATGGCGAGCTTGTGTCGGGCTGTCGTTTCTCCTTCTGGCTGCCCATGACCGAGGCCTATCCGGCCACCCCCGACACCGGTGCAACCGCTTTCAAGACCCTGGAAACCGAATGAGCCTGATCCCCAAAAAAGGTACTGTGTATGTGGTGGATGATGACGAAGCCGTGCGCGACTCTGTGCAGTGGCTCCTGGAGGGCAAAGGGTTTCGGGTACGCTGCTTCGACTCTGCTGAATCCTTCCTAAGCCGTTACGACGCCCGGGAAGTGGCATGCCTGATTGTCGACATCCGCATGGGTGGCATGACCGGTCTGGAACTGCAGAACCGCCTGATCGAGGCCAAGTCTCCTTTGCCCATCGTGTTCATCACCGGTCATGGCGACGTGCCCATGGCGGTGGACACCATGAAGAAAGGCGCCATGGATTTCATCCAGAAGCCATTCAATGACGACCAGCTCGTCGGTTTGGTCGAGCGCATGCTGGAGCACGCCAAGGACTCCTTTGCCGACTTCCAGGTTGCAGCCAACCGGGACGCCTTGCTGTCCAAGTTGACGTTGCGAGAGTCGCAGGTGCTCGAGCGCATCGTCGCCGGTCGCCTGAACAAACAGATTGCGGACGATCTGGGCATCAGCATCAAGACGGTCGAGGCGCACCGCGCCAACATCATGGAAAAACTCAGCGCCAACACCGTGGCCGACTTGCTCAAGATCGCCCTGGGACAGGCGGCCCCCAAAGCTTGAATTCAACTTTCCCTTTTGACCACGCCCGCACCGCCAGGACAGCGGGCGTTTTTACTTGGAAGATCCACCCATGACACCCACGCCCGCTCCCGCAAGAATCATCGACGGCGTCGCCCTGTCCCAGCAACTGCGCCAGGACGTTGCCACGCGCACCGCCGCCCTCAAAGCCCGTGGTATCACCCCGGGGCTGGCCGTGGTGCTGGTGGGCGACAACCCCGCCAGCCAGGTGTACGTGCGCAACAAGGTCAAGGCTTGCCAGGACGCCGGTTTGCATTCGGTGCTGGAAAAGTACGACGCCAGCATGTCCGAGGCGCAGTTGCTGGAACGCGTGCAAGCCCTCAACAACGATCCCGCCATCCACGGTATTCTGGTGCAGTTGCCGTTACCGAAGCACATCGACGACCACAAGGTCATCGAAGCCATCTCGCCCGCCAAGGACGTGGACGGCTTTCACGTGGCCAGCGCCGGTGCCTTGCTGGTGGGCGAGACGGGTTTCAAGGCCTGCACGCCCTATGGCTGCATGAAGATGCTGGAAAGCATCGGCATGAAAGACCTGCGTGGCAAACATGCCGTGGTGATTGGCCGCTCCAACATCGTCGGCAAGCCCATGGCCCTGATGCTGCTGCAGGCCAATGCCACGGTCACCATTACCCATAGCGGTACCGCCGACCTTGCCGCCATGACACGCCAGGCCGACATCGTGGTGGCCGCCGTGGGCAAGCGCAACGTGCTCACCGCCGATATGGTCAAGCCCGGCGCCGTGGTGATCGACGTTGGCATGAACCGCAACGACGAGGGCAAACTCTGCGGCGACGTGGACTATGCCGGAGTCAGCCAGGTTGCGGGTTACATCACCCCCGTGCCTGGCGGCGTCGGCCCCATGACCATCACCATGCTGCTGGTCAACACTCTGGAAGCGGCTGAACGCGAGGCGGCACGCACATGATTGAAGCCCTGAACCCCCTGCTGAGCACCGCGCCGCTACTCCGGTTCGACCAGATTCGTGCCGAACACGTCGAGCCCGCCATCGACCGGTTGCTCGAACAGGCCGAGGCTGCGCTGAACACCGTTACCGCAGCCGACTTCCCTTGCGACTGGACCGCCATTGCCCAAGTCTTGGACGTGGCCACCGAGCGCCTGGGCGTGGCTTGGGGCACGGCCAGCCACCTCAAGAGCGTGGTCGACACCCCTGAGCTGCGCGCCGCCTACAACGCCGCCCTGCCCCGTGTGACCGACTTCTGGACCCGCCTGGGTTCAGATGAGCGCCTGTACGCCAAGTACAAGGGCGTTGATCCCGTCACGCTCAATGCCGAGCAGCGCCGTGCCCACACGCTGGCGCTGCGCAACTTCGTCCTGGGTGGTGCCGAACTGCAAGGCGCGCACAAAGAACGCTTTGCCGCGCTGCAAGAACAACAAGCCGAGCTGGGCCAACGCTTTAGCGAGCACGCGCTGGACGCTACCGATGCCTTTGCCGACTACGCCAGCGCCGATGAAATGGCCGGTGTGCCCCCCGATGTGCTGCAAGCCACCCATGCCAGCGCGCAGGCCGACGGCAAGGACGGCCACAAGCTCAGCCTGCAGATGCCCTGCTACCTGCCGGTCATGCAGTTTGCGCACCACCGCCCTTTGCGCGAACGCCTGTACCGCGCCTACGTGACCCGCGCATCCGACCAAGCCGACGGCGACGCCAAGCAGTGGGACAACACCGCCACCATGCAGTCCATCCTGGCCCTGCGCCAGGAGGAAGCCGCGCTGTTGGGATACCCGCATTACGGCGCACTCTCGCTGGTCCCCAAGATGGCCTCTTCCACCGACGCCGTCATCGCCTTCCTGCGCGACCTGGCACGCCAGGCGCGCCCCTTTGCCGAGCAGGATGTGGCTGACCTGCGCCGCTTTGCCGCGGAGCACCTGAACCTGCCCGACCCGCAGGCCTGGGACTGGGCCTACGTCGGCGAAAAACTCAAGGAAGCGCGCTACGCCTTCAGCGAACAAGAGGTCAAGCAGTACTTCCCGTTCCCCCAGGTGCTGGCCGGATTGTTCAAGATTGCCGAGAGCCTGTTCGATCTGGAAATCCGCGCCGACCAGGCTCCGGTCTGGCACCACCAGGTGGTGTTCTACCGCATCGAACGCGCCACGCCTGCTGGGCGTGTGCTGCTGGGGCAGTTCTACCTGGACCCCAGTGCCCGCACCGGCAAACGCGGCGGCGCCTGGATGGACGACGTGCGCGCACGCTGGCTGCGCCCGGACACCGGTACCCTGCAAACGCCCGTCGCGCACCTAGTGTGCAACTTTGCCAGCGGCGTGGATGGCAAGCCCGCGCTGCTCACGCACGACGACGTTATCACCCTGTTCCACGAGTTCGGCCACGGCCTGCACCACCTGCTCACGCAGGTCAACGAGCGCGACGTCTCGGGCATCAGCGGTGTCGAGTGGGACGCCGTGGAGCTGCCCAGCCAGTTCATGGAAAACTTCTGCTGGGAATGGAATGTGCTGCGCCACATGACCGCGCATGTGGACACCGGTGCCAGCCTGCCGCGTGCGCTGTTCGACAAGATGCTCGCGGCCAAGAATTTCCAAAGTGGCCTGCAAACCCTGCGCCAGATCGAATACGCTTTGTTTGACATGCTGTTGCACACGGTTTTCAACCCCGGCGACGACATCCTGGCCCTGCTGGCCCAAGTGCGCGCCGAAGTGGCCGTTCTGCCCGCGCCCAGCTGGAGCCGCACCCCACACACCTTCAGCCACATCTTTGCGGGCGGCTACGCAGCGGGCTACTACAGCTACAAATGGGCCGAAGTGCTCTCGGCCGATGCCTACGCGGCCTTTGAGGAAACCGCCACACCCGATGGCACGCCCAGCCGCGAAACTGGGTCACAATACCGCAAAGCCATACTGGAAGCAGGTGGCAGCCGACCGGCCATGGAGTCGTTCCAGGCCTTTCGCGGGCGCGAACCGTCGCTGGACGCCCTGCTGCGCCACCAGGGCATGACTGCGGCAGTTCAAGGATCGCACAGGAGTAACCCATGAAACCTTTTACCTTCGCCCTCTCGGTGGTCGGCATCCTGGCCGCCACACTGGGTAGCAATGCCCCGGCCCAAACGGTGTACCGCATTGTGGGTCCCGACGGCAAGGTCACGTTTTCCGACAAGGCGCCGGTTGATGACAAGAGCAAGGTCACCACAGCAGGGGGGGGTGCAGCCAATGCTGGGGCAGGAGCCAATCCCAGCCTACCCTTTGAGTTGCGCCAAGTCATCCAGAAGTACCCGGTAGTGCTCTATACCGGTGCCAACTGCCCGCCGTGCGACGGCGGACGCAGCTTGCTCAGCAGTCGCGGCATTCCGTTTAGCGAACGCACCATCACCACCAAGGAAGACCACGACCAGCTGCGCCGCATGGCAGGGGATACCAGCCTGCCGTACCTGACCATCGGCGCCCAGCGCCTGCGCGGTTTGTCCGATGTGGAATGGAACCAGTATCTGGACGCCGCCGGTTACCCCAAGAGTTCGGTACTGCCAGCCAGCTACAAGAACCCAGAACCCGCGCCACTGGTCGCGCTGCAAAAAGCCCCAGCTGTCCCCAAGCCTGAACCCAAACCCGAGGCACCACCTGCTGCGCCGCCACCGCCTGCCACCGGTAGCAATCCGGCTGGCATCACGTTCTGATCCTGCAAAACCGGCCGGTTCGGAGCCGCCGACCGGTCAATACGTAAGCGTTTTCACGCCCTGGGCGGTGCCCAGCAAACAGACCTGGGCACGCTGAAACGCAAACACCCCCACCGTCACTACACCGGGCCACTGGCTGACTTCGGCCTCGAAGGCGCGCGGGTCCGTAATCTTCAACCCGGTCACATCCACAATATGCTGACCGTTGTCGGTGACCAGGGGTTTGCCGTCTTTCAGGCGTACCGTTCCCGTGCCTCCCATTGCCGCGAACTGGGCCAGAATGCGGCGGGTCGCCATGGGCACCACCTCCACCGGCAGCGGAAACGCGCCCAGGGTCTGCACCAGCTTGGACTCGTCCGCAATGCACACAAAGCGGTCCGACTGGGCCGCCACGATCTTTTCACGCGTCAACGCCGCGCCACCGCCCTTGATCATGTTGCCCTGCCCATCGATTTCGTCCGCACCGTCGATGTACACCGACAGGCGCGCAACCGAATTGGAATCAAAAACCGCAATACCCAGGGCCAGCAGGCGTTCGGTGCTGACCACCGAGCTCGACACCGCACCCTTGATCTGGTCTTTCATGCTGGCCAGCGCATCGATGAACTTGTTCACCGTCGAGCCCGTGCCCACGCCCACAATCTCGCCCGGCACCACGTACTGCAGGGCCGCCTGCCCCACCAGGGTCTTGAGTTGGTCTTGCGTGAGGGCGGGGGTGCTGGGGGTGTTGGAAGTGCTCATGGGCGAAAATTGGGGCAGTTGCTTGTTTGAAACCCAGGAATTATCCAATGTCTCTTGTCCCTTACGGCCTGGCCCGGCGCGCTCTTTTCAGCCTCGACGCCGAGGTGGCCCATGAACTCACCCTGGCCAGCCTGGCGCGCTTGCAGGGCACACCGCTGCAGTGGGCCTACTGTGCCCCCCGTGTGGATGACGCCTTCGAACTTGCGGGCCTGCGCTTTCCCAACCGCGTCGGCCTGGCTGCCGGGCTGGACAAGAACGCCCATTGCATCGACGCACTCGCATCGATGGGCTTTGGCTTTGTGGAAGTGGGTACGGTGACCCCCAAGGCGCAGCCCGGCAACCCCAAGCCACGCATGTTCCGCCTACCCCAGGCGCAGGCGCTCATCAACCGCATGGGCTTCAACAACGACGGACTGGACGCCTTTGTGGCCAACGTGCAGCGCTCCAAGTTGCGCCAGCGCAAAGACCCGTCCTTGTTGCTGGGCCTGAACATCGGCAAGAACGCCGCCACGCCCATTGAACGCGCTACCGATGACTACCTGGCCTGCCTGGACGGCGTCTACCCGCATGCCGATTACGTCACGGTCAACATCTCCAGCCCCAACACCAAGAACCTGCGCGCCCTGCAAAGCGACGAAGCGCTCGACGCCCTGCTGGGCGCCATTGCCACGCGGCGCGCGCAGCTGGCCGACCAGCATGGCAAGCGCACGCCCATCTTCATCAAAATTGCGCCCGACCTGGACGCCACGCAGGTGCAGGTCATCGCCGCCACCCTGCAGCGCCATGGCATGGACGGCGTGGTGGCCACCAACACCACCTTGAGCCGCGACGCGGTGCAGGGCCTGCCCCATGCCGACGAAGCGGGGGGCCTGTCCGGCGCGCCGGTGCGCGAGGCCAGTAACCGGGTCATTGCGCAGCTGCGCGCGGCCCTGGGCAAGGGCTTTCCCATCGTGGGCGTGGGCGGCATTTTGCGGCCCCAGGATGCGGTGGAGAAGATTCAGGCCGGGGCGGATGTGGTGCAGATTTACACGGGGTTGATCTACGAGGGGCCGGGTCTGGTCACGGGTGCAGCCAAGGCAATAAGAAGTCTACGCGGATAACTGCGCTGCGCTCGGGCGGGGTGTGCCGGGGGCCTCATACTGTCAAAGGCCCAGAAATCGGCCCCCGGCATACCCCGCCCGGGCTTGTCTATCGCCGTTGGTATTTCACGCAAGCAATTCAACAACCATTTCAGCAATCGCCAGGCAACTGGTCAGCCCCGGTGACTCGATGCCAAACAGGTTCACCAACCCCGGCACACCATGGTGTTGCGGGCCCTGGATGCAAAAGTCCCGCGTGGGCGCGCCGGGGCCGCTGATCTTGGGGCGGATTCCGGCATAGGCGGGTGCCAGGGCGCAATCGGGCAAGGCGGGCCAGTACTTGCGGATCTCGGCATAGAAGGCATCGCCCCGTCGCGGGTCTACGGTGGTGTCGTCGGGGCCGTCCACCCACTGCACATCGGGGCCAAAACGAGCCTGGCCGCCCAGGTCCAGGGTCAGGTGCACGCCCAGGCCGCCGGGTTCGGGCACGGGGTAGACCAACCTGGAAAAAGGGGAACGCCCGGCCAGCGCAAAGTAGTTGCCCTTGGCCCAATAGGGCGCGGGTACATGGCAACGATCCAGACCGACAAAGCGTGCGGCCCAGTCGCAGGCGTGCAACCCGGCCGCATTGACCACCTGGCGAGCGATCAACTCGGTGCCGTCATTTGCTACCACTTTGATAGCTGCTTGCGCATATTCTGCATGGCTTAGAGGCGAATTACATGCCAAAACGCCACCCGCCTGCTCTAGGTCAGCCTGCAGCGCCAGCATCAGGCCGTGGCTGTCGATGATGCCGGTGGACGGCGAATGCAGCGCCGCCACGCAGTGCAGCTGCGGCTCCAGCGCGCGCGCCTGCGCGGCGCCAAGCCACTGCAAGTCATCCACCCCATTGGCGTGGGCTTGGGCGGCGATAGCGTGCAGCGCCTGCAGCTGGTCCGGCGCGGTGGCCACGATGAGCTTGCCGGTACGCCGGTGCGCAATGCCGCGCGCGTCGCAGTAGGCGAGCAGCAGACTGCGGCCGCGCACGCACA
>JAYRUL010000074.1:0-13446 GCA_041919095.1 Rhodoferax sp.
GCACCCAGCCATTGCACAGCGCATAGAGGAACAGCGAGCGCGCCAGCCGGTGCTTGAGGCTACCCGTGGGGTGGGTGGATTCGTCCTTGAGGTACAGGTCGATGCCGCTGTGCTCAAAGGCGGGCAGGCGTAGCGGGATCAGGTGCGTGTCGGCGCTGCGCTGGTAATCGGCCTCAATGCGGGCGATGGCTTCGTGGAGCCATGGGGTAAGGGTTGTCATTGGGGAATTGTCGCGCATGGATATCTTTCCTAGCCAGCAGGTCTATTGTCGCCGTCAGTGCGGCGACCCGCACGTTTGCGACACTCGTTCGGTATGGAGGGCTTCTAACGCCGCACGGTGCTGACACGGGTCGGGCGGCTATGATTTGAAACCGTCAAGTCCGTAATGGTGAGCCACCCTGGGTTTCGCGGAGGCTGGTTGGATGTAGCCCAGCGATCCCATCAGCCTGTGGTTGTTGAACCGGCTGACCCAGATCAGCGTGGCGAGCTCGACTGCCTCGCGGGTCTTCCAAGTGCGCCGGTGGATCACCTCAGCCCCCGGTGCGGCGCGCACTCCTCACAGGGCTGGCGGCAGGACTCAAGCGCTTTGCCATTGGAGATGGTCTTTTTTGATTGAACGCGATTGCAGCCTTACGCCATGGAGTAGCACATGAACATGAAAACATCGCCACCGCTCTTTCTTACGGGCGCCGCTCTGTGGGCATTGGGCGCATTGGCGAGCGCGCACGCGCAGCAGGCGCGGGGGGTCAACCCGGCCGAGATCGATAGCCGGTTTGATCTGATCGTGAAACAGGTTCGGCTCCATCCCGCAGGGTCGTCTCGCAGCATGACGCTCAAGTATGACTACAAGCTCAGCCCGCAATGGGGGCTGAACTTTGAGTGGCCTGTATACAGCCGATTGGGACTTCCTGGGTTCTCGCTCAACGGACACGGTGACGTGTTTGCCCGTGCCCGCTGGATTGTTCCGGCCGGCGCATGGACGTATGGCACATCGGTGGAGACGGTGCTGCCTGTTGCCAGCAAGGACGAACTGGGCACGGGGCGCTACCAGCTCAATGTAGGGGGGCTGGTGGTGCGTGCTTTCTCTCCCAGCGTGCTGGGTGCGGCCGTGCTCAGGCGGGTGACTTCCCTGGGGGGAGACAGTGGGCGCGATCGCTTTTCCAATACAGAGGCAAGGCTGGTGCCTGTTTTCATTTTTTCCAATGGCTGGGCGCTTACTGGTGAATTGCGCCAAACCTGGGAGCACCGGAGCAAGCTGCAATGGCAGCGAGCAGAGTTGACGCTCAACAAGCAGTTTGACTTGAACTGGGCTGGCTCCTTGTCGGTGGGGCGGGATTTTGGCGACCGCAGGGACAAGGGTGCTTTGTCCGTCGCGCTGAAGTACTTTTTCTGATCAGGGCAGCAGGCTGGGGAGGGACGCTCCGGTTGCCCTGTGTGCGCCCGCTGTGCGGCGCATGCGCGCTACGGCCTGCCATAGTGATGTACCGCTCCAGTCAGATGGAGCCTGCGTGCGCCCGTACAAAGATTTTTCCAATTCAGCACGGGCCCGGCCATAGGCGCCATCCTGTAGCCACGTGGATTGCTCCGGCGGGGGCAAGTCCGCGACCAGTGCCTCCAGGCGTTGGAGTGCCGCCTGTGCGTCGTTCCGTTGGCATGCGATCCACAGCCCGGCCCAGCGCTTCCAGTTTAAGGTTGACGCAGGCTTGGATTCGGAACGCTGGCGGGTCGATTGGCGGTGCTGGCGCCACAGATAGGTTGCGGCTACGCCGCTGCTGACCAGGGCGACCCACGGCAGCCAGCGGCTCGTCGCTGCAACCTGGGGAGCGGACGCGGCGGCGACCGGGGCTTCGATCGCAGGCGGTGGCGGTGCGAAGGGATCGGGTCGCAGGCTTGCGGGCTGAATGGTCAGCAGCAGTGTATCCAGCCTGCTTGTGCGCACGCGGCGTTCGTGCAAATCCCACCAGGCCATTTCAATGGCGGGCAGCTCGACGCTGCCATGGGTATCCAGCGTGTAGGTTGCCAGTTGACTGCGGGTCAGCACGGGGCTGGCCGCCGCATGCGTGCGCTTTTCGTCCGTGGCAGGAGCCTGCACATGCACAGTCACTCCGGGGGGCGATCCGAAATCCGGAAGGGGTATCCATGGGGATGTGCTGTCCGTCACCAGCACGATCTCTCGCCGAACCACATCGCCCGCGCGCAGCGTTCCCAATCCTTCGGCGGGCGCTGGCAGCCAGCGCTGGCTCAGTTGAAAACGGCGGGCTGCCACGAAGGGCTGAAGGCTTTCGGCGCCTTTAGGAAGCTGTACCGCCAGGCGCAGAGCCGAAGACGGGCGCAATGCGTGTATGCGCCCCGTGCCGCCACCTGGTTGCACGGCGATAGGCTCGGCCAGTTCGACCTTGATGTCCCCTGGTTGCACGGGAAGCAGGCGGTACCGGCGGATCAGGCCTGTCCAGCGTTGTCCATCCACTTCTTCAAAGCGCGAATCTGGAGACCCGCCGACGGCTTCCACCAGGGCGCCCTCGGCAGCCAGCGTGGACGGGAATTCGATGGGCGCTTGAAACCAGGTGCTGACCCATACTTCCAGTTGCACCACGATCGCGTCACCAACCTCGATGCGGGGTGAGGTTTTGACCAGGCGCCAGCGTATCCTGGCATGGGGCGCAGCGCTTGCTGCCGCAATCATTGGGGTGCACAGCCCTGTCAGTGCCAAGGTAGGTACTCGTGCCAAGGCCTTGCGTCTGGTCATGCCGTGCACAGAAGAAGGGCAGCCTGCCGTCATGGGCGAACCGCCTTAGGTGTGGTGTCTGCCTTGGCGGGCGCAGCCTCCAAGGCGAACTTGCGTCGCAAGAAACCTGCGGGGCTGGTGTCCAGCCGCTGCAGCCACAGTCCCTGGATTTCAGCCTCGGTCAGGCGCCGAGGCGCCTGGGTCTTTGTGGGTCGGCGCTGTCCGGGTTCATTGCCATCGCTTTCGCCCGGCTGCAAGTCTGCGCCGTCCTTGTCTTCAGGTGGATCTGGCGGAAGCAGTGTTCGCAACTTGTCCCTGTCGGCCAGTGCCTCTGGCCAGCCAGGCATGCGCAAAAGGGCCTGGTCATAGGCCGCCACGGCATCGGCATAGCGTCCGGCCCGGGCCAGCATGTGCCCTTGGTTGAACCACCCTGCTGCGGAGTCCACGCGCGCGAACGCGTCGGCTGCGGCTTGCCAGTTCTCTGCACGGGCATGTGTCAGGCCCAGCCAGAAGGGATCGCTGAAATGCCTGGCAGCCCGCTGCAGATCGCCGCGCTCCAGCCACCAGCGCCCCTGTTGATCGGGGGTCAGCCACCAACCCAAGAACTGCTCAAACCATGAGCTTGGAGTTGGCTCCAGTCCTTGGGCTTTGCTGGGTCCAGGCGACAGACACAGCGCTAGCGTCAGGCAGCAAGCCAGCAGGGCAGCCAGTGTTTGCTGTGGAATCACCCAGCCTCTGCGCAGCGACCACAGCAGTGCCGCAAGGCCTGGCCACAGGAACGCCGGGCCGCTGTCGTCCCAGCGCCGCGCTGGGTCGTTTTCCTGCGACGCCTCGCTGTGCCTTGCGATCAAGGCCTGTATCTGGTGCAGGTCGCTCGTGTCGGGGCTCACCATCACCAAGGGTGCTGCCGTGTGCTCGCGCAGGGCCTGAAGCCCCAGGGTGTCCAGCCGAGCGGTACGTGACCGGCCCTGCGCATCGGTCAGCAAGCGCCCTTCGACATTGCGCAATGCCCCCCCTTCAGGGGTGCCCATGGCCCAGATCAGCATCTTGTGGCGTGAGGAAGCCAGCAAGGCTTGCGTTCGCGCCAGATCTGCTGCGGGCCATTCCGCAGTCAGAAAAAGCACGGTGCCTGGAACGGGTGAGCGTTCGAGCCACTGCAACGCAAGCGCCAGCGCGCGGGCGGGCGCCAGGCCTTGCGTGGGCATCAAATCCGTGGACAGGGCATCGAGGTAGGTGGTCAATACGCTTTGGTCCTGGGTGGGTGGCAGCACGAGGTGAGCGCTGCCTGCATAGACGATCAGTCCGGTGGGTGCGTCGCCCCGCTGGCGCAGCAGGCGCAGCAGGCGCTGCAGCTTGCTGCGCGCGTGTTCCAGCCGACTGGGCGCCAGGTCGCTGGCTTGCATGGCCTCTGACAGATCGATGACCAGCATCAACGGGGCCTTTTCAGCAGCCAGCGGTGCTGCTTGCTTTTGCCACGCGGGGCCCGCCATGGCGATGCAAAAAAAGGCGAGCGCAGCGGCCAGCGTGTCGGTTGGGCGCAACCTGGAAGTGCGGCGTGGTCGCACCAGCAGGTGGGGTAAAAGATGTGCATCCACAACCCCCTTTGGTACGCCGCTGTGTCCCTGAACGCGCCCCCCTATCAGCAGCAACAAGGCCAGTGGCAACCCCCACAAGGCCCACGGACGTATCCAGTGCAGCGGAAGCAGGCTGGCAATGGCCTCAGGCATTCTTGCGCTCCTGTGCGCGTGCCACGCGACGCAAGGCTGACATGATTGCGGTCACCGCCAGGTGTGTGGCCAACAGTGCCAGTGTGGCTCCCAATGGCCAATGGAACAGTGGTCGTCTGGGCCTCACGGCCTGGGTCTCGTGGTCTTGCAGCTCGATGTTGTCCAGTTCACGGTAGATGTCCTTCAGGCCCTCGCGATCGCTGGCCTGGAAAGCTCTGCCGCCAGTGGCTTGTGCCCATGCGCGCAAGCCCGCAAGATCGGCCTCCTCTCCGGCGCGCGCTGCTTTGGTGCCCAGGGCTACGGTGTGTATCCGCAGGCTGCGCTGCGCAGCAATTTCTGCCGCCTTGGCAGGAGGAACCCTGCTGCCGGTGTCTCGGCCATCCGTGAGCAAAACCAGCGTGCGGTGGGTTGCCTTCGAGTCCTCGAACACACGCACCGCCAAGCCAATGGCATCCCCGATCATGGTGCGCGAACCCGCCATTCCAATGTGTGATTCCGCCAGCAGGGCTCGCACTGCAGTGTGGTCCAGCGTGAAGGGCACCTGGACAAACGCCTGCTGGCCGAAGACCAGAAGGCCAATACGGTCGTTCTGTCGGCGGACCAGGAAGTCCTCTGTCACCTCCCGCACCACGGCCAGGCGGCTCACGGGCTTGCCCTGGGCGTCGCGGAAATCCATGGTTTGCATGGAGGGAGACAAATCCACGGCCAGCAGCCAGTCGCGCCGGGGAACAATGCGCGTCAGTGGCGGCTCCATCCACTGCGGCTGCATGGCGGCCAGCACGGTGGTGGTCCACGCAAGAAACAGTAGCACCCAGTGCACGAAACCATGGGGCAGAACCACAGCCCCTGGCCGGGGTTTCTCGCCACTGCCCTCGGCGGCCAGTTCAAAGAAAGGCACACGCAAGGCGGTGCGGCGGGTGCGGTAAGCGGGAAGGAGCAGTGCCGCCAGCGCCATAGGCCAGAGCCAAGCTGCCCAGGGACGTCCCCATTCCAGGGCCGCCCACACCGCGGCCAGATCGGCCCACGAGGCGGTTGCTGGAAAACCGGGGCTCATGCCGCCGTCTCCTGAACCTGGTGCACTCGTATCCAGCGCTCCAGCAGCGACAGCATCGGCGCCAGGTCGTCCCATGGCAACTTGGAAGGAGGCGCGTAGGCCCACAGGGCCAACGATCGCCCCGGCCCCTGGCAGAACGCCTGTCCCATTGCTGGCACTGTGCGATCCAGCCAGCGCAACCAATCTTCGCCCTGCAGCGAAGCCACATCGGCTCGGGGGGCATGCGCCAGGGACAGCCTGCGCACCAACTCAGGCAACTGGCGTGCCGCGCTCAGCCGTTCGTCGGTGCTGCCTTGGCCGCTCGTGAGTACCAGGGTCAACTGTTTCAGCTGGCGCAAGGCCAGTCGCCTGTGGCGCTGCTGGTGCCAACGCCTTGCGAATTGGGCGATGCCCCATAGCGCAAGGGCCAGTGCAAGGGCTGCCAGCACGCCCCAGGCCGCAGTTTGTGGCATCCACCCTGGCGGCGGTGGTTCGAGCAAAGGGTGTAGCCCTTCGAGCACGGTGCGTGCGTTGGCATCGGGCGGTGGCGTGCTCACGGACTCGCTGGACATGGAGGGCGTGTGTTGTGTCAGCGCCTGGGCTGGGGCGGGCTGTCCATGCCCTGGGCCAGTTGCAACAGTGCAGATTCGCTGGTGCGCAGTGGGAAGACCGCGCAACCCAGTTCGCAGCGCAGCTTGAGCAAGCGTGTGCGTCGCTCCTGGGCAATGTAGGACAGCTTGCGGGCCACGTTGCCCTCGTGGGCGATGGGGAGTTGCAGTGAGCCGTTGGTGACGACCAGTTGCACCCCTGCAGTGGTGGTGCCTGGGTCGTCCCAGATGGGCAGGAGCACCAGATCGTTGTGCCGGGCCAGCGCCAGCAGGTGGTGTCTTGACGCGTCGCCCAGCCCTTCGAAGTCGGAGAAGACCGCAATCACGGCCTCGCGGGGGGCATGATGCGCCAAACGCAGCAATGCCGCATCGAGCTGCGAGGTGCCTGAGGCCGGGGTCAGTGCTGCGTGCAAGCCATGGTTGCGTTCAGTGATGCGGCGGAGCAACTGAAGCACCGGGGCACGTCCTCGTCGCGGAGTCATTTCGTCAATGGAGTCGTCCGCAATCACAAGGCCACCCACCCGGTCGCCCCCCGACAGTGCGCGCCAGGCCCACACCGCTGCGGCTTCTGCGGCCAGTACGGAGCGCAGTGCTCCCGTGCGTGCAAAAAACATGGAAATCCGCTGATCGACCAGCAGCCAGGTTGGGCGATCACGTTCTTCGGCGAAAACCCGAACCTGTGTCTTTCCTGTGCGCGCACTGGCACGCCAGTCGATGCTGCGAGTGTCATCTCCGGGCAGGTATTGGCGCAGTTCAATGAAGTCCAGTCCCCGTCCACGCACGCGTGAGCGGTGGCGACCTGCGAGCAGGCTGCGGGCGGATGCGCTTTGGGGCGGCCAGCGCACCCGTCGGGCCGCGAACTCCAGGGCGACCAGCTCGTTCCAATCCACGTAGACACCTCTGGTGGCAGATTTGGAAGCCTGCTTGTCCTTCGTCCAGGGCCACCACCAGGGGCTGTGGTGTGCTGTGGCATGGTGAGCCGTCATGGCGCAGCGACAACCTGAGCAATGCGGTCAATGGCCTGGTCGGTGGTGATTCCCGAGGCCAGTGCTTCGTGGCTGAGCAGCAACCGGTGGCGCAGGCAGGCGTGCAGCACTGCGCGCACGTTGGTGGGTGCCACGAAGTCGTTCCCTTGCAGCCAGGCGTGCGCGCGTGCGCAGCGATCCAGTGCGATGGTTCCGCGCGGACTGGCGCCGACGGCAATCCAGGCGCCCATTTCGGCGTCCACACG
Source organism: Rhodoferax sp. (assembly GCA_041919095.1). GTDB lineage: Bacteria > Pseudomonadota > Gammaproteobacteria > Burkholderiales > Burkholderiaceae_C > Allorhodoferax. Next base: position 7,325 of record JAYRUL010000074.1, read on the forward strand.
TGAAGGTTCGCGCGTTGCCTGGATCAGATCCACGATGAACTGCTCGACTGCGGGCGCAACGTGCACGCCATGAACCGCCTTGCGCGCTTCTGCCAGGTGCGCGAAAAAAGGCTGCTCTGGAGCAGCTTCGTGGGTTGCCGGCATGGGCCCAAGAGCCTGGGAAGCTGCTGTTGCGCCAGACTTCTCGCCTTCTTCGGCACGAACCAGTCGCATGATGTCTCGCTCTGCCTCTCGTCCTGCATACCCGATCAACACTTTCATCAAGAAGCGGTCGGTTTGGGCTTCGGGCAGGGGGTACGTGCCCTCTTGCTCGATGGGGTTTTGCGTTGCCATCACCAGGAAGGGGTGGGGCAGTGCGTGGGTCTTGCCTGCGACCGTCACTTGCCTCTCCTCCATGGCCTCCAACAGGGCCGACTGCACCTTGGCGGGTGCCCTGTTGATTTCATCGGCCAGCACCAAGGGGGCAAAAACCGGGCCTGGCTGGAAGACGAAGCGGGCATCTGCCTGAGCCTCCTGGCGGTAGACTTCGGCGCCAGTCAGGTCGGAGGGAAGAAGATCGGGTGTGAACTGGATGCGAGCCAGCCGTACCCGCAGCGCCCTTCCCAAGGCCTTGATGGCTCGGGTCTTGGCCAGACCCGGAAGCCCTTCCAGCAGCACATGGCCGTCGGCCAGCAAGGCGATGAGCAAGGCCTGCGTCACGGCGGGCTGGCCAATCACGGAACGCGCGAGTTGGTCGCGCAAGGCGTTGAACGCCTGCAGCGCTTCGCTGCTCACTGTCCCCCCATGCGCAAGGTGCCGCCCTCCTGGCGCGGCTTGCATTCCTGGAATGTGGCCATGTGGGCGTTGACTGCGTCCTGGATTTGTCCACCAAACGCCACGCCCATCTTCATGGCCAGGTCGTTGCTCTTTTGGCCGCCATGGCGCTCAAAGGGGTCCATGCGCAAATTGAAAATCAGCGAGCTGGGCTTGTGGTGGTCAAAAAAGCCCTCGCGCGTGGTGAAGTGCGACTTCCAGGGGCCAATGCGCACGGCACTGAAATTGGCTTCATCGTAGTAATAGACCACGCTGCGTGCGGATGGCGCTTCGCTCGTCCAGTGGGCAAGGTTGTCCACCCCGTCGATGCACACCTTGTCACGGGCCTTGAGCTTGCCGCGTACATCGCCGTACCCCGCCGCCGCAGTCAAAGTGGTGAACATGTCCTCGTGCGTTTGAATGCCGTTGGAAATTTTCCCTTTGGGGATTTTGGCAGGCCAGCGCACCAGCATGGGCACGCGCACGCCGCCTTCCCAGGTGGTCGCTTTCTCGCCACGGAACGGGGTGGAGCCCGCATCAGGCCACCAGGACGCCATGGCTCCGTTGTCCGTGGTGTACACCACGATGGTGTTGTCGGCGATCTTCAGTTCGTCAAGCAGCTTGAGCAACTGGCCGACGTGGCCATCGTGTTCCATCAGGCCGCTGCCGTACACGTCAAACTCGCTGGAGATGTCGCTTGCGAGATTTTTGGACGCGGGCTTGAGGTGGGTGTAAATGTGCATCCGGCTGGGATTGAACCACGCCAGGAAGGGCTGCTTCGCCTGCGCTGAGCTGGTGATGAATTTCTTGGTGCGATCCAAAAACTCTTCGTCCACGGTCTCCATGCGCTGCACGGTCAGCGGGCCGGTGTCCTTCACCTTTTGCTTGCCCACTTTGCCAAAGCGAGGATCCACCGTGGCATCGTCTTCCTGGGTGGCCACCGAGTCGAGTACGCCTCTGGGGCGATAGCGGTCGTTGAATCCGGGGTCTTTCTTCCACATCCGAAGCTCGGGTTCTTCTTCCGAATTGAGGTGGTAAAGATTGCCGTAGAACTCGTCAAAACCGTTGACCGTAGGCAGGTGGTTGTTGCGGTCCCCCAGGTGGTTTTTGCCGAACTGGGCCGTGCGGTAGCCCAACTCCTTGAGCACCTTGCCCAGGGTGGGGTCACGTTGGTCGATCCCCACGGGCGAGCCAGGCAAACCCACGGTGTGCATGCCCGTACGGATGGGCAGTTGCCCAGTGATGAATGCAGCACGCCCGGCGGTGGAACTGGGGTGTCCGTAGTGGTCTGTGAAGAGGATGCCTTCCCGTCCGATCCGGTCAATGTTGGGGGTGGGCACCATCATCCCGTGGCTGTAGATGCCGAGGTTGGCGTAGCCGATGTCATCCGCCATGATGACCAGGATGTTGGGACGCTGGGAATTTTGGGCCTGCGCTGTGGTGGCTCCCAGGCCGACCAGGGTTGCCACAGCGGCAGCGAGGGCCGCTTGGCGCAAGGGGGGGATGCGGGACTTCATCAGAGCTTCTCCTCAGGGTTGGCAGTTGGATGGGCGAGACATTCAGCGGCCCAGCCGCTGGCGAATCATGGGCATGTCCTGTTGCACCTGTGCGTAAAAGTGCTGGAGACCCTCGCACAGGTAGTTGAGTCCGTACTCGCCTTCCGGGGTGGTGAGCAGGCGATTCTTGGGGCACTCGCCCCAGCAAAGATCCAGTTGCGGGCAGCGTCGGCACTGGCCTGGCAACGAGTCCCGCTTGGCGAGGCCAAAGGCGATCTGTTGGCGCGAAAACGCCAGGTCGCCCTGGTGGGTTTCGCGGATGTTGCCCAGTTTGTACTCCGGGTACACGAAGTGATCGCAACTGTAGAGGCTGCCGTCGTGCTCCAGCGCCATGGCCTTGCCGCAGATGGGAGCCGAGGTGCACATTTGCGCCGGCAGGCCCAGGGACTGTGCAACGGCGCTCTCGAAGACATTGACATGCACCCTGCCAAAGTCGCGCGCAAGCCACTCGTTCCAGATGGTGCACAAAAAATTGCCGTAGTCGCGGGCATCCACAGACCAGTCGGTCACGATGGATAAAGGATGGCCCGGGCGGGTGCGGGGGCTGCCCAACCTGGGGGCGGCCGTGTCCGTCAAGGCCGGCCCCTGCTGCTTGAAGGCCTTGGGCTCCACGCAGGGGGTGAATTGCACGCGGTAGGTGCCCCCAATGCCGGTCAAGAGTCGCCAAACCTCCAAAGGCTGGCGAGCAACGTCGCGGTTGACAACGCACAGCAGCGCAAAAGGAACCTCATGTTCGGCCAGCAGCGAGGCTGCGGCTATCACTTTGTCGAAGGTCGGCCCGCCCCCTTTGGTGGGGCGGTATTGGTCGTGCAGTTCCCGAGGGCCGTCCAGGCTGAGGCCCACATGAAAACCGTGTGCCTTGAGAAAGCGAGCCCAGTCCTCATCCAGCAGCAGGCCGTTGGTTTGCAGGTCATTCTCGATGCGCTGGCCTCTCTTGCGGTACCTGGCCTGTAACGCAACGACCTTTTCGAAAAACGGCAGCCCCATGATGGTCGGCTCGCCGCCTTGCCAAGAGAACACCACTTCTTCGGCGGTCTGTGCTTCGATGTACTGGCGAATGTGCTGTTCGAGCAGGTCGCTGGCAATGCGTGCATTGGGTTGGTGACCCAGGAACTCGGTCTTGTGGAGATAGAAACAGTACGGGCAGTCCAGGTTGCACAGCGCACCCGCTGGCTTGACCATGGTATGAAACCGGTACTGCCTTCCCTGCGGCAGTGGCGGCAAGGTGCACTGCGGTTCTTGCGAAGATGATGTATCCACCGGGGTTGATTCAGGCACGGCAACCTCGGACCGAGAAAGCTTCAGTGCACGCCGCCGCGGTGCGCTGAACAGTCTGTAGGAGAAGACAAGAGTGCATCACGATGCAACCCTATCACAAGTACGCACAATTGCTCCAAGACCGGAAAAGACCTTGACACCCGCTGCGTTTTTGCATGTGGGGTCAGTGATGTTGGATAGCATCCAGTGAACAGAGAAATACAGTCGAAGGGGCAGATATGCAACACATTCAGACAACAAACGCTTCTCGCGCCATGGGTCGGCTGGCCTTGCTCGCCGCCTTGTGCGGTGTGGGGGCGTCTGTGGGCGCACAGGAGTTCCTGCCCCAGGCAGGCGTGCGCGCCAGCAGTGGAGCCTACGCCTCTGTTCTGGGACTGGATGCCAACGCCTATGCCTATTCCATGGGTGGAACCTGGTGGGGGCTGGCGGCCAGTGCGCAGCCTGGTTTTGATGCTTCCAAGCGGTTTGCCGAGTTGTGGTTGCACCCCCGCTGGCATGCCACCTACGATTTGGGGTCGGGCGCGCAGCTTTACGGCAGCCTCTCGATGGGGCTGACCAAGGATCTCGGCACCAATGCGTTTGATTTGCGGGGGCAGAGCGACGCCCAGTTGGAGAACGGTTTTGTCGGACTGAGAGGCCAATGGGGGGATGGCTGGAAATACGCGCTGTCCGCCGGACGCCAGAGCTTTGTGCTGGGAACCGGCATGTTGTTGTATGCCGGTTCCGCCAATGGCGCCGAATGGGGTAATGCCGCTTCCGCCAAGCGCATGGCCTGGAAGCGTACTGCGGTGCTTCGCATTGAGCGCGGGCCATGGTTCGGGCAAGTTTTCCATCTGGAGCCCAATGAGCTGGATTCGGCCCGCAGCAACACACGCCTGCAAGGCGCTTCGCTTGAGTGGAAGAACGACCCGCAGGGCAAGTGGGGCGTGGCCTTCCTGCACGTCCCCGAATCGGATTTTGTGTACCCGGGTGACCTGGCGCCCTTGTCTTTCCTGGAAAAAGGGCGCCAGGGCCTGAAGGTGTACCACGGCTGGGGAGAGTGGAACAATCTGGTGCCCTCTTTGCCGGGCTTGTCCGTCCGGGGCGACTTTGCCTTGGAGCGGGGAGCGGTGACCCGCCTTTCGGGCGAGCGCTCGGCCATGGACGCCCATGCGTTCTATGTGGGGGCCAGCCAGTGGTTCCAGACCTTACCGTTTGCGCCCAAGCTGAGCTATGGCTATGGCTATTTTTCTGGCGACGATCGCAACACCTCCAAATACGAGCGCTTTGACCCGCTGTATTGGGGCAACGGGCTGGACAACTGGTGGTTCGGTGCCAACGGGTCTTACGCTTTCATCAACTCGAACGTGCGGTTTCAGCGCTTTACCTTGGATGGCTATTTGTCGCAGCGAGACATCCTCAAGCTTCAGTACGTGCGTTCCTATGCGGCAAGAACCAACAGCCCGATCCAGTTTGGTCAAGCGGTGCGGTTCCCGGTGGATGGTTTCCTGCCTGCGGTGGGGGTTGATCGGGCGCATCTGGCTAGCGAATGGATGCTGCAATATGTGCATCTCTTCACCCCCACGCTGGTGTTCAGCGCGTATGTCAGCCGGAGTGTTCCGGGGGAGGGGCTGCGGCGACTCGCTGGCTCGCAGAGCCGCTCATGGACGGCCGTTGGCGCAGGGGTTTCCTACAGTTTCTGATCCCGTTGCGCCGCACGCACAGCGCGCTTGGCGTGCTTGCGTAGACCGACAACAAGCACCGACATGCAACAGTATGTCTGCAGGTGGCGATGATGGCCTGCCTGTTGTCCGATGAGGCATCGGACTTTACCGGCCGCTTTGACGCGACCGATGGGGGTTGGATGGCATACTGAACGCCCGCGGTGTTGGCGGCGGGGTGGCCTGGGCCCAACGGCCTACCAATCCTCCTTCACCGCCAACACCGCCTCCCGCCCCGCTGCAGCGCGCCCGGCCAGCCAGGCCGTCACCGTCCCCGCCAGCACCACAGTGGCACACAGCGCCAGCAGGCGGGCCAGCGGCAGGCGCAAATCCATGGTCCAGTGGAAGCTCTGCGGGTTCACCACGTGCACCAGCACCACCGACACGGCCAGGCCCAGCAGCAGGCCGGCGGCGGCGCCCACCCCGGTCCAGGCGGCGCCTTCGCCAGCCACCACGGCCAGGATCTGGCGGCGTGTGAGGCCCAGGTGGGCGAGCAGGCCGAATTCCTTGCGCCGCGCCAGCACCTGGGCGCCAAAGCTGGCTGCCACGCCAAACAGCCCTATGCCGATGGCCACGGCCTGCAACCAGTAGGTGACGGCGAAGCTGCGGTCAAAGATGTGCAGCGATCGCGCGCGGATGGCGTCTGCCGAGATGAATTCCAGCCGGGGTGCGTCGTCCGCCGCCGCCTCGCGCGGCAGCAGCGCCTCGATGGCCTGGCGCAGCGCGGCCGGGTCTGTGCCCGCCTAGGGCCACAGCGCCAGGTCGCTGGGGCGCGCATCGCCCTTGAGGCGCTGGT
>JAYRUL010000075.1:0-13304 GCA_041919095.1 Rhodoferax sp.
CGGGCCTTCTTTTCCTTCATTTCGACTTCGGTGGCAGCGCCCACCTTGATCACGGCCACGCCGCCAGCCAGCTTGGCCACGCGCTCTTGCAGCTTCTCGCGGTCGTAATCGGAAGTGGCTTCTTCAATCTGCACGCGGATTTGCTTGACGCGGGCTTCGATGTCAGCCGCCACGCCAGCGCCGTCGATGATGGTGGTGTTTTCCTTGCCCACTTCGATGCGCTTGGCAGTGCCCAGGTCGGCCAGGGTGACTTTCTCCAGGGACAGGCCCACTTCTTCAGCGATGACCTTGCCGCCCGTCAGAATGGCGATGTCTTCCAGCATGGCTTTGCGACGGTCGCCGAAACCAGGCGCCTTGACAGCCACGACCTTCAGGATGCCGCGCAGGGTGTTCACTACCAGGGTGGCCAGCGCTTCGCCGTCCACGTCTTCGGCAATGATCAGCAGGGGGCGGCCGGCCTTGGCGACTTGCTCCAGCGTGGGTAGCAGGTCACGGATGTTGCTGATCTTCTTGTCGAACAGCAGCACGAAGGGGTTGTCCAGCAAAGCGGCTTGCTTTTCGGGGTTGTTGATGAAGTAGGGCGACAGGTAGCCGCGGTCAAACTGCATGCCTTCGACGACATCCAGCTCGTTTTGCAGGGACTTGCCGTCTTCCACGGTGATGACGCCTTCTTTTCCGACCTTGTCCATCGCGTTGGCGATGATGTCGCCAATGGAGGCGTCAGAGTTGGCGGAAATGGAACCCACCTGGGCGATTTCCTTGGAGGTGGTGGTGGGCTTGGACGCTTTCTTCAGCTCGGCGATCAGCGATTCCACCGCCTTGTCGATACCGCGCTTGAGGTCCATGGGGTTCATGCCGGCGGCCACGTACTTCATGCCTTCGCGCACGATGGCTTGTGCCAGCACGGTGGCGGTGGTGGTGCCGTCGCCAGCGTTGTCAGACGTCTTGGAAGCCACTTCCTTGACCATCTGCGCGCCCATGTTCTGCAGCTTGTCCTTGAGTTCGATTTCCTTGGCCACGGACACACCGTCCTTGGTCACGGTGGGGGCGCCGAACGAACGCTCCAGCACCACGTTGCGGCCCTTGGGACCCAAGGTGACCTTCACTGCGTTGGCCAGGATGTTCACGCCTTCAACCATGCGTGCGCGGGCTTCGCCGCCGAAAATTACGTCTTTTGCTGCCATGTTAGGCTCCTAAATATGTGTCAAATATGCTGCTAGCCCGCGTGGATATTGCGTAGCCAGCTACGAAATCAATAGCGAATTGATTGGGGAGGAAAGAAAGCGTAGCGAGCGGACGTCAGGCTAGGCGCACCGCGCTCAGAAACCGGAACGTACTTCCGTACGTGAGGATTTCGAGCACGGAGCAACGACGCATGGCGTTCGCGCAGTAGCTTTTATTGCTCCACAACGGCGAAGAGGTCGTCTTCCTTCATCACCAGCAACTCGTCGCCCGAAACCTTGACGGTCTGGCCGGAGTACTTGCCGAACAACACGCGGTCGCCGACCTTGACGTGCATGGCGATCAGGTCACCCTTGTCGTTCTTCTTGCCGGGGCCTACAGCCAGCACCTCGCCCTGGTCGGGCTTCTCGGCGGCGCTGTCGGGGATGACAATGCCAGAGGCAGTTTTGGTTTCGTTTTCAACGCGCTTGACAATCACGCGGTCTGCCAAAGGACGCAGTTTCATGGGGAAATCTCCTAAGTTTGAAACAGTGGGGAAGAACCGGCACCAGCCCAATAGTTGGTGCTTATTAACTTGCCGGGGAGAAAATGTTAGCACTCCTCCCTAACGAGTGCTAATGATAAGGCCTTTCCGCCGCGTTTCAAGTCAGTTGCCTGACGTGGATTTGCGAACCACGGGAAATTCCGCTGGTCCAGGCGCCTTGGAGCCACTATGGTGCGGGGCATTGCTGACTGCCCCCATCTTTCATGACTGCCACTACCGCACCGGATTCCCAGAAACCACCCCGTTGGGCCGCGACGTTGCAGCGGTTCAACCAGCACGTGCTATTTGACCTGGGCGGCGGCTGGCGTCCCCTGCGGCTGGCCACGGTCATCAATATCCAAAAGGGAGGAACCTTTCCGGTCATGGCGCTCCTGATGCTGTTCTATGCCGACAAGACCAGTGCTGCCACGTCTGCCGCGGCCTGGCTGTACCTGGCGTTGCATGGCAGTTACGGTCTGGTGTGGTTGCTCAAGGATCTGACCTTTCCCGATCCCAACTGGCAGGGTCGTGCCACTTGGCTGAGCTGCATCACCGGCATCTTGGGCTTGGCGGCGTATTGGCTGGCCGGGTGGCTGGTCATTTCGGGTACCGCGTCGCAGGACTACCCGCTGGGGACATCGGCCTGGTTGGCGCTGTGCACGGCACTGTGCGTGCTGGGTTGTGTGGTGATGATGGCTGCGGACGTGCAGAAGTACGTGACGCTGCAGATCCGGCGCGGGCTGATTACCTCGGGCATGTTCCGTTGGGTGCGCCATCCCAATTACCTAGGCGAGATGATGATCTACGGTGGCCTGGCCCTGCTGGCCTGGCACCCGCTGGCGGCGGCGGTGCTGGCCTACTACTGGCTGGGCATGTTTTCCGTGAACATGGCCATGAAAGAGGCCAGCATGAGTCGCTACCCCGAGTGGGCCGCCTACAAGCGGCGCAGTTGGTGGCTGCTGCCGTTTGTTCTGTAACGATCAAAGCCGGGGTGTGGCGCGCGCGATGATGGTTGCGCAGTCGACGCCGCGGGGCAGATTGCCAAAGGCCAACCCACTGCGCTGCCGAGCCAGCCGGGATGCGCAGAAGGCATCGGCTACGGCAGCATTTCCCTGGCGCACCAACAGCGAGCCCTGCAGCGTCAGCGCCATGGCCTCCACCACACTGCGGGCGCGGTACTCCAGATCGGTGGTGTCGGCCAACTCCTGACCCAGCGTGGCGATGGCCGCATCCAGGCGGGCATCGGTACCGCGACCCAGATGGACTTCGTCCAGGAATGCGTCCACTGCACCGGGTGTGCGGTGCATGGCGCGCAGCATGTCCAGGCACTGCACATTGCCACTGCCTTCCCAGATAGAGTTGATGGGGGATTCGCGCAGCAGGCGCGGCATGATGCAGTCTTCCATGGTGCCGCTGCCGCCAATGCACTCCATGGCTTCGGCGGCATGCGCGGGCGTGCGTTTACAGATCCAGTACTTGCCCACGGCGGTGCCGATGCGAACCAGCATTTTTTCGCTCTCGCTGGTGGCGCTGGCATCCAGCGCGCGGGCGATGCGTAGCGTCAGGGACAGGGCGGCCTCGTGCTCCAGCACCAGATCGGCCAGCACGTTTTGCATCAGCGGCTGTTCGGCCAGACGCTTGCCAAAGGCATGGCGGTAGGCACAGTGGTGCAGTGCTTGTGCTACTGCCTGGCGCATGCCACCGCTGGAGCCGATCATGCAATCAAAACGCGTCATCGCCACCATGTTCAGGATGGTCGCCACGCCTCGGCCTTCGGGTCCGATCATCTGTGCCCAGGCCCCGCGCAACTCGGTCTCGCACGACGCGTTGGCCACGTTGCCCATCTTGTTCTTGAGCCGCTGGATTTGCAATGGGTTCTTGGTGCCGTCAGCGCGCCAGCGCGGCAACCAGAAGCACGACAGCCCACCCGGTGCCTGGGCCAGCACCAAAAAGGCGTCGCACATGGGCGCGGAAACAAAATACTTGTGTCCGACCAGCTCGTAGGCCTGGCCGGGGCCGCCCGCGCCCAGGGGGTGGGCCCGCAGCGTGTTGGCACGCACGTCCGAGCCCCCTTGCTTTTCTGTCATGGCCATGCCCACGGTGATGGCGGATTTGCGTTCCAGTGGGATATTGCGCGGGTCGTACTGGCGCGCCAGGATCTTGGGCAGATACAGCGCGGCCAGCTCGGGCTGCTGCTGCAGGGCCGGAACCGCCGCCGATGTCATGGTGACGGGGCAGCCGTGCGCCGCGTCCACCTGGCTTTGCAGGTAGAAGGCCGCAGCGCGCGCCACATGGGCACCGGGGCCGGGCTGTGTCCAGTGTGCGCTGTGCAGGCCGTGCTCGAGCGATATCTGCATCAAGCGGTGGTAGGCCGGATGGAACCGCACCTCGTCGATGCGGTGGCCGTAGGGGTCGTGCGTGAACAGCACTGGCTTGTTCTCGTTGGCTTGAAAGCCCAGTTCAATGACTTCGGCGGATCCGGTGAGCGCGCCAAACGCGCGCAGCGGCGCATCCGCCCAGACAGCGCCTTCGCGCGCCACCCCTTCCACCAACGCCGTGTCGTGGGTGTAGGTGTTGTAGTCGCGCAGGGCGGGGGGTTGGTTTTCGACGGTATGGGTTTCCGCCAAATGGTCAAATCGTGACCGATTGCCTTCGGTGGCAGCAAGCGCATGTTGCATGGGGGAGTCCTGCAGAAAAACAATAAAATTGAATATCAATTCAATTCATTTGTTGCAGTACAACATATTGACTGTTGCATGTCAATGCGCACCGGTAGACCGCTAATACGCCTACCGTGCGGGCAAGGGTGCTAGGCGGTGTGGATTATCTCCAGGGGGTAGCGTTTTCCGGCCAGAAAGTCATGCACGCTGCGCAGCACCATGGGGCTTCGATGGCGCTGTGCCGTTGCCTCCAACTCCGTGGGGGATAGCCACAAGGTTCTAACGATGCCTGTGTCCAGTGTTCGATGCGAATCCAGTGCGCCGAGATCACCACAAAAAGCAAACCGCAGGTAGGTCGTGTTTGCGAGATTCGTGTCTCCAGCCCCCGAAAGGTAGATGCCAACCAATGCGTTGGGCAAAAACGAATAGGCGGTCTCTTCAAGCGTCTCCCGAATACAAGCCTGCAAAGGCGACTCCCCAAAATCCAAGTGGCCAGCCGGATTGTTCAGGCGCAAACCGTCCGCTGTCTGTTCCTCAACCAATAAGAACCGACCATCGCGTTCAATGATGGCGGCCACCGTGACGTTTGGCTTCCAGCGCAAATCCGTAGTAATTGTTGGGGTGAGGGATGTCATGAAAGGGAAAAAACAAAATAAACCTATTGACGAATTCGCCGACGGTAACGCTGAAACGTTGTCATTTTCGGGTAAGCTGTCCAGTGCTGCATACAAAGCGTCTGCCTGTATGCGTCCCATACGTTGAATTTTCCTCAAATCAGCCAAGGAGTTGCTTCATGCAAACGGGTGTCGCTGCGCACGTTGGACAACGCATCGGTGTTCCGCGCGAGAGTTTCGCGGGTGAGAAGCGGGTAGCTACGGTGCCCGATGTGGTCGAGAAACTCATCAAACTCGGATTTCGCGTAGCGATCGAGTCGGGGGCAGGAGATCAAGCCAATTTTTCCGATGAAACTTACCGAATGGCAGGGGCCGAAGTGCTGGCCGATGCGGCAGCGGTATGGGCATCAGATATCGTATTTCGGGTGCGACCTCCATCGGAACATGAGATTGCCTATTTGCGCGAAGGCACCACCTTGATCGGATTTGTGTGGCCTGCTCAGAATCCGCAGTTGATGGAGCAATTGGCTGCGCGTAAGGTCACGGTGCTGGCGATTGACTGTTTGCCGCGCACGCTAAGCCGGGCACAGAAAATGGACGCACTGACCTCAATGGCCGGGGTGAGTGGCTATCGTGCAGTAATCGAAGCCGCCAATGCATTTGGCCGATTTTTCAATGGCCAGATCACGGCCGCAGGCAAAGTTCCTCCGGCTAAGGTATTTGTAGCGGGGGCAGGCGTAGCGGGCTTAGCTGCCATTGGCACTGCAGCAGGACTTGGTGCAATCGTTCGCGCCAACGACACACGAGCCGAAGTGGCTGATCAAGTAGTTTCGCTGGGTGGCGAATTCGTCAAGGTCGAGTACGAGGAAGAGGGTTCTGGTGGTGGAGGCTACGCCAAGGTAATGAGCGAAGGCTTCCAGCAGGCACAACGCGAGATGTACGCCAAGCAGGCGCGCGAAGTTGACATCATCATCACGACGGCGCTGATACCGGGTAAGCCTGCGCCTAAGCTAATTACCGCAGAAATGGTGAAAAGCATGAAGCCCGGCAGTGTGATCGTCGACATGGCGGGCGAGCAAGGCGGAAACTGCGAACTAACCGTACCTGGCGAGTCCGTGGTGCGCCATGGAGTCACCATCGTCGGCTATACCGATTTAGCCTCTCGTCTTGCCAAACAATCATCCACGCTATATGCGACCAACCTGTTTCGACTTTCTGAGGAACTCTGCAAGTCTAAGAACGGTGTCATCGACGTCAACATGGAAGATGACGCCATTCGTGGTCTGACCATCATCAAGGAGGGAGCCATCACTTGGCCGGCACCACCGATCAAGCAAGCGCCAGTTGCCGCCGCCAAACCTGTTGCACCACCCGTTGCCAAAAAGGGACATGGACACGGGGGAGCCGTTGAACCGGTGGCGGCAAGCACCTTGGCCGTCGTTTTTGCGGTCGCTGCAGCGTTGTTCGGGCTGGTTGGTGCTTATGCTCCCGCTGCATTTTTAGGCCATTTCACCGTTTTTGTGCTGGCATGCTTTGTGGGCTACATGGTGGTCTGGAACGTTACACCTTCGCTGCACACGCCGTTGATGAGTGTCACCAACGCCATCAGCTCCATCATTGCCATAGGAGCGCTGGTGCAAATAGCGCCTCCCCAGGGTACTCAGGATTGGATACGTTGGTTAGCCGTCGCAGGCGTAGTGCTGACTACCATCAACATGTTTGGTGGGTTCGCAGTGACCCAGCGCATGTTGTCCATGTTTCGTAAGTAAGTTGGAGACCACACAATGAGCGAAGGATTGGCTACTGTCTCCTACATCGGAGCAACGATTCTGTTTGTACTGAGCTTGGGGGGGCTATCAAATCCCGAGACGGCGCGCCGTGGAAATCTGTACGGAATGATCGGTATGGCCCTGGCGGTCGTCGCGACCATGTTTGGCCCCAAAGTCGCAACGGCCACTGCGTTGCCTTTCATCATCGGCGCCATGGCAGTGGGCGGTGCGATCGGCATTTACGCAGCGCGAACGGTCCAAATGACTCAAATGCCAGAGCTGGTGGCGTTGATGCACAGCTTGGTGGGACTGGCCGCAGCACTGGTAGGCTTTGCTAGCTATTTTGACCCTACCTCCCACCTTGTGGGGGCGGAAAAGGTCATTCACGAAGTTGAAATCTACGTCGGAATCTTAATTGGAGCAGTTACTTTTTCGGGCTCACTAGTCGCGTTTGGCAAGCTCAACGGCAAAATTGGCGGGAAACCGTTACTGCTGCCAGGGCGGCATTGGTTGAATCTTGCGGGGCTTTTGATCGTGATTTGGTTTGGCCGCATGTTTTTGCAAGCCGACACTGTTTCCGAGGGTGTTGCGCCCCTGGCAGTAATGACAGTGATTGCTTTGCTGTTTGGAATTCACATGGTGATGGCGATCGGTGGAGCCGACATGCCAGTGGTTGTGTCGATGCTGAATAGCTATTCAGGATGGGCAGCGGCCGCAACAGGATTCATGCTGAGCAACGATTTGTTGATTGTTACGGGCGCTTTGGTTGGCTCCAGCGGTGCCATTCTCTCCTACATCATGTGCCGGGCCATGAATCGTAGCTTCATTAGCGTGATCGCTGGTGGATTCGGAACTGGCAGCGGAGCAACGGCTGGCACAACTGGCGCAGCCAATCAACCTGCAGGCGAGGCGCTTCCCGTTAGCGCAGCCGAAACAGCAGAACTGCTACGTGAGGCCAAGAACGTCATCATTGTTCCGGGTTATGGAATGGCCGTGGCGCAGGCCCAGCATACTGTTTTTGAAATCACCAAGACGTTGCGAGAGAAAGGCATTCAAGTCCGGTTTGGAATACACCCAGTAGCAGGGCGCATGCCGGGCCACATGAATGTGCTTTTGGCTGAGGCAAAAGTTCCTTACGACATCGTTTTGGAAATGGACGAAATCAACGATGATTTTGGCAACACGGATGTAGCCATGGTGATTGGCGCCAACGATATCGTCAATCCGAGCGCGCTCGAAGATCCCAACAGTCCGATAGCAGGTATGCCAGTCTTAGAGGTTTGGAAGGCCAAGACATCCATCGTGATGAAACGCAGCATGGCATCAGGGTACGCGGGCGTAGACAACCCGTTGTTCTACAAGGAAAACAACCGCATGCTTTTTGGTGACGCCAAGAAAATGCTGGATGAAGTCCTGAGCGTCTTAAAGACATAGCGTCTAGTTGAGGCAGCATGTCAGCTCACCGACGTCTCACGATTGAGAGTGACCGTTTAGAAACCTCGTTCAAAAGTAGTAAAGCATGGTAGATCGCATTTGGCTCAAGAGCTATCCGGAAGGCGTTCCGACGGACGTTGACGTGAGTCAGTACAGCTCGTTGGTCGACCTCATGGAAGCCAGTTTTTCCCAATTTGCTGCTCGTACTGCGTACAGCTTCATGGGTAGGGACATCAGCTATGCGCAAACTGACAGCTTGAGTCAGGCATTCGCGGCCTATTTGCAAAGTTTGGGGCTCACTAAAGGCGACAGAGTTGCCATCATGATGCCCAACCTCCCGCAGTACCCGGTGGCCGTAGCCGGTATTCTGCGGGCGGGCTATGTGGTTGTGAATGTCAATCCTCTGTATACCCCGCGAGAACTCCAGCACCAACTCAAAGACTCTGGTGCAAAAGCGATTGTCATCATTGAAAATTTTGCATCGACTTTGGAGAAGTGCATCGCTGCTACGCCTGTGAAACATGTCGTTCTGTGTGCCATGGGAGATCAATTGGGTCTATGGAAAGGCTCACTGGTCAACTATGTGGTGCGCAACGTCAAGAAAATGGTGCCGGATTTCAATTTGCCCGGTGCAATACGCTATAACGCAGCGATTGCAATCGGCACCAAAGCCCCATTTAAGAAGCCGGACATCCAACCTGATGATGTGGCCGTGCTGCAATACACCGGTGGTACAACTGGCGTCTCCAAAGGGGCGGTGTTGTTAAATCGAAATATCACTGCCAATGTTTTGCAGTCCGAGATATGGAACCGTCCCGTAATGGGGCAAATTCCAGAGCAGGAGCAGCCAACGGGGGTTTGTGCGCTGCCCCTCTACCATATCTTTGCTTTTACAGTGGGCATGATGCTATCCATGCGCATGGGGGGGAAGCTGATCCTGATTCCCAATCCTCGTGACATCCCAGCTGTACTTAAAGAGTTGCGCAAACACAGGATTCACTCGTTTCCTGCAGTCAACACGCTGTTCAATGGTTTGGCCAATCACCCAGACTTCAAAACAGTTGACTGGAGCCACCTGAAAGTTTCCGTCGGTGGGGGGACAGCCGTTCAGAGTAGCGTCGCAAAACTGTGGATGGAGAAAACAGGTTGCCCCATTTGTGAAGGCTATGGGCTCAGTGAGACATCACCGTCGGCAACCTGCAATATCGTTACTGCAAAAGAGCACACGGGCACGATTGGTGTACCACTTCCCAATACCTATCTCAAACTGTTGGATGATGATGGAAACGAAGTCCCAATGGGGCAGCCAGGAGAAATTGCAATCAAAGGCCCCCAGGTCATGGCTGGATATTGGCAGAGGCCAGATGAGACAGCCAAGGTGATGACGGCGGACAGCTACTTCAAAACGGGTGATGTCGGCTTGATGGATGAACGTGGCTTCTTCAAGATAGTGGACCGAAAAAAAGACATGATTCTTGTAAGTGGTTTCAACGTATTTCCGACTGAATTAGAAGATGTGCTGACTCAAATGCCGGGGATCATGGAGTGTGCATGCGTGGGCGTTCCTGATGCCAAGTCCGGAGAAGCGGTGAAACTGGTTATCGTCAAGAAAGACCCCACCTTAACTGAAGCGCAAGTTCGTACCTATTGCAGGGACAACCTAACTGCCTACAAGCAACCGAAGGTGATAGAGTTTCGCGACGATCTGCCAAAGACTCCGGTGGGGAAAATTCTCCGCCGTGAACTGCGCGAAAAATAAGGACGTTGCAGGCACTGAACCGGGCCGCTCATGCGTCGCGGTTTTTCTTTTTTCGACCTGGGTAATCGGCACGTATTCAACTCATGGCCATTTCTTTTCAATCGACCGCTGCCTGGATCCCCGGACTGGCTTTGAGCAAGGCACATATACCCATCGCGTTTAAGCAGGCTGTGGAGCTACATCAGCGAGGCCAGCTGTCGGGTGCCCAGGCCTTGTATATGCGAATCCTTGCTGCCGATAGCAAGCATGTGGGCACTTTGCAAATGCTGGGTGCGGTTGCAGCGCAGTCAGGCGATTTTGCGAAGGCGGTGCAATGGCTGGATCAAGCTCTCGCACTGACCAAGGGTGATTTCGAAATGCATGTCCAGCGTGGGTTTGCCCTGCAGCAATTGCATCGTTTGCAGGAGGCACTAGAAAGCTACGAACTGGCATTGAATGTCCAACCCCGGCATGCCGAAACCCATAACAACCGAGGCGTTGTGCTGCATGCTTTACAGCGCTGGGATGACGCATTGTTGGCCTACGATCGCGCTCTGGAGCTTAAGCCAGGATATGCGCAGGCCCTCTTTAACAAGGGCAACGCACTGCTCGCGCTCAAACGACGCCTCGCAGCACTGGAATGTTTTGAGGCGGCGATTGCGCAGAAACCTGACTATGCAAAGGCATATATCAATCGGGGCGTTGCCCTTCAGGAACTGCAGCGCCCGAACGAAGCCCTGACAAGTTATGAGCAAGCGGTTGCATTGCAGCCCTTCATGCCCGAGGCTCATTTCAACCGTGGAGGGGCGCTGCAGGCGCTATGCCGAATCGACGATGCGATTGCGGCCTATGAAAAGGCCATTTCGCTTCGTCCAGACTATGTGGATGCACATCTTTTTAAAGCGACCGCGTTGTTGTTGCAAGGAGAATTCGCTTCGGGTTGGCGTAGCTATGAGTGGCGATGGGGCACAGACGATGCCAAGAAACGCGTGCGCAAGTTTTCGGTTCCTCAGTGGACTGGTACCGAGTCATTGGCCGAAAAGTCAATATTGTTGCATTGCGAGCAGGGCCTCGGAGACGTCATCCAGTTCTGTCGCTACGCATCCATCGTGCAAAGTTTGGGTGCCAGAGTGATCCTGGAGGTCCATCATCCACTGATCGATCTGATGCAAGAGTTGAATGGCGTGGATGTTTGTCTCGCGCTGGGGGATGGGTTACCTGATTTTGATTACCACTGTCCGCTGCTCTCGTTGCCACTGGCACTGCAAACTGATTTGGAAACCATTCCCGCGACGAATTCTTACTTGAAAGCAAAACCTGAGCGAATTGAGTCCTGGCGGCAAAAGCTTGGTCCTAAGACGCGACTGCGCGTCGGTATGGTTTGGAGCGGTAACCCGGCACACGCTGTCGATTACAACCGCAGCATCCCGTTAGCAAGTTGGTTTGACCATGCTGATCTGGGTGTGGAATGGGTCAGTCTGCAAAAAGAGGTTCGCGAAAGTGATCGATCGGCGCTTGGCATGCAGGGTCTGCGACATTTTGGTTCCGAATTGCAGGATATGGGAGATACCGCCGCGTTGTGCGAACTCATGGACGTAGTTGTAAGTGTGGATACCAGCGTCGCGCACTTAAGTGCAGCATTGGGCTGCCCTACCTGGGTCTTGTTGCCTAAGGTTCCCGACTGGCGCTGGCTTCTTGGACGCAATGACAGCCCGTGGTACCCAAGTGTTCGGCTGTACAGGCAGACGGTGGATGGTGACTGGTCGGATGTGTTCGCGCGCCTGTGTGTTGATTTGGCTGAAATGGCAGGCTAAAAAGCTTCAAGAATTTTCCGTAAGCAAGGGGATTTTTCGGTGTTGTAGGCGGGCCCCGGGTAACATTGGTCAATGCAGACGGCTGCAAGCAATCAACGTTGTGCCCTTGCCAAACTGGACACAGTATGCACGAGTACGTCCGTGACTTTCCGTGCATTCTCCTGGAAAACGGACAGGATCGCATCCCAGTTGACCGGCGCTTCATCAGTCTTCCAGCAGTCGTAATCGGTGCTCATGGCAACCGCAGCATAGGGAATTTCGGCTTCATTGGCCAAAGCTGCTTCGGTTGCGATCGACATATTGATGATGTCGCCCCCCCAAGCTTGGAACATTCGTGATTCCGCGCGCGTGGAAAAACGGGGACCTTCGATGGTGACAACGGTACCGCCTCTATGATGACGCAACCCTAGAGCTTGGCAGCTTTGTGCCAGCAACTCGCGCAGGTTGGCATTGAAGGGGTCCGCCATAGGGGTGTGGATGGGATGATGGGGATTGAAAGCCGTGTGAAAGCTCATGGGGCGTTGTTTGGTGAAGTCGATGAACTGGTCAATGATGACCAGATCGCCTCGTCCAATGTCTTCTCGCAGCGAACCAACGGCAGTAGTCGCCAAGATATGGCTGCAGCCAGCATCCTTGAGAGCCTGGATATTGGCCCGGTAATTGACCTGACTCGGGGGTATCGTGTGCTCACGGCCATGGCGCCCAAGCAGGACCACGTCGGCATTGCCGATACGTCCCATACGCAATGGGGCAGACGGTGCGCCCCATTGGGTGGTGCGTAATTCGTCACGTGCATCCTGCAAAATGTCCGGGTTTTCCAGGCCGCTGCCGCCAATAATGCCGATACGTTGCATGGCTTAAATTCCTGTTAAAGATTCTCGAAAAACGCCAAGCAAGTGATCGAGCGTGGTGTCCACGTCGGCTCCAAATGCCAACAGTCCTTCGTCGTGACCAGTCATGACCAAAAGAGCAGGTAGTCTAGTTATGGTTCGGGCTACCGCTTGCACCGCATAAGCCATAGCCGGTGTTCCATACGGAATGTCAGGTGCCGTCGCTGGAGCGTTTTCTCGCAATAGTCTGTCGAACATGCCACGGCTATGTACATGTATGACACAGCGCGCGTCGGGACGAGCACCATACAGTGCGCCGTGGGTCATAGATTCTGACGACGCATCGATGCGTCCCATCGCCCAAACACGGTTGTCCTCCAGAGAAAAACGCTCCACCAAGCAGTATTGATCTGGTCCTATCACCTGTTGGGTGCCGGTACCGCTTCCGGTAACAAAAAAACGCCCACCGGGCGCGCGCAGACTCAAGTTTCCGTAGCCCACCCCATCCGGGTAGGCTCCCACAAGACCACAATCAAAGAGTTGTGTTCGCGCTGTGTTCAGCCTCTCCAATTCTGGAGTCCAGACAAGCGATCCCTCGCGCCTCGCACTCTGGTAGTGAATGACACCGTCTTGTGTCGCCATCGAAATCCTCAGCGGTGCTCCGGGAACAGTTCCAAGATGCCGGCCTCGCTAGCTTTGCAAACCCCCCGTTCGCAGAGCAAGCGCGTAACCAGGCGTGC
>JAYRUL010000076.1:0-13168 GCA_041919095.1 Rhodoferax sp.
GCGCCGCTCTCCAGCAGCTCCTGCGCCTTGGCCGCTTGCAGCGCCCAGTAGTAGCCCATCATCACGAAGCCCGAGTACATCAGGTAGTCGTAGCTGGCGGAGCCGACGATCTCCTTGTCCTTGGGTGCGCGCACCATGATGGCCAGGGTGAGTGCATTCCACTCGGCCGCGCGCGCGGCCAGCACGCGGGCCATGGAGCCCAGCGCGGTGCGCTTCAAGAGATTGGGCTTGGCAAACTTGACCATCTGCAGGGTGAAGTCGCGCACGCACTTGCCCTTGGAGGACAGCAGCACCTTGCGGCCCAGCAGGTCCAGCGCCTGGATGCCGGTGGTGCCTTCGTACAGGGTGGAGATGCGGGCATCGCGCACGATCTGCTCCATGCCGTGCTCCTTGATGTAGCCGTGGCCACCGAACACCTGCACGCCCAGGTTGGCCGCTTCCAGGCCCATCTCGGTCAAAAAGCCCTTGAGGATGGGGGTGTAGAAGCCCAGCTGGCCGTCAAACTGCTTGTAGGCCTTCTGGTCGCCGGCGCTGGCCGCGTTGAACATGTGGTCGCCCGTCTTGAGCGCGTCGTAAATCATGGCGCGGCCGCCTTCGGCAATGGCTTTTTGCGTGAGCAGCATGCGGCGCACGTCGGGGTGCCAGATCAGCGCGTCGGCCTTGGCTTCGGGCTCTTTCTTGCCCGACAGCGCGCGCATGGAGCGGCGATCCTTGGCGTAGGGCAGCGCGCCCTGGAAAGCCGCTTCGGCATGGCACACACCCTGCACGGCGGTGCCCAGACGGGCGGTGTTCATGAAGGTGAACATGGCTTCCAGGCCCCGGTTGGGCTCGAACACCAGGAAGCCTTCGGCCTCGTCGAAGTTCAGCACGGCGGTAGCAGACGCACGGATGCCCATCTTGTGCTCGATGGAGCCGCAGGAAACGCCGTTGCGCTCGCCCTTGTTGCCTTGGGCGTCGACCTTGAACTTCGGCACCACGAAGAGCGAAATGCCGCGCGTGCCTTCGGGCGCGTCGGGCAGGCGGGCCAGCACGATGTGGACGATGTTGTCCGTCAGGTCATGCTCCCCGGCGGAGATGAAAATCTTGGTGCCGGTGATCTTGTAGCTGCCGTCCGCTTGGGGCACGGCCTTGGTTTTCACCTGGGCCAGGTCGGTGCCGCACTGGGGCTCGGTCAGGCACATCGTGCCCGACCACTCGCCGGAGACCAGCTTGGGGACGTACTGGGCCTTTTGCCCGTCGGTGCCGTACTGCATCAGGGTGTTGATGCAGCCCACGCTCAAGCCCGGGTACATGGTGAAGGACCAGTTGGCTGTGCCCATCATTTCCGACTTGAAGATGTTGAAGGACATGGGCAGGCCCTGGCCGCCAAACTCGGTGGGGAAGGACAGGCCTTGCCAGCCGCCTTCCACAAAGGCCTGGTAGGCTTCCTTGAAACCTTTGGGCGTGGTGACTTCGCCGTTATGGAAGTGGCAGCCTTCCTGGTCGCCGCTCAGGTTCAGCGGGGCCAGCACTTCTTCGCACAGCTGGGCCGCGCCTTCCAGAATGGCGTCGGTGGTCTCCTGGTCGGCATCCTTGCCGTTGGGCAGCGAAGCGTAGTGGCCGGGGTAGTCCAGCACTTCGTTCATCAGGAAGCGCATGTCGCGCAGGGGGGCTTTGTAGTGGGCCATGGTTCAGGTCTCCTGGGGGTGCGGAATTAACGTTCGATGATGGCGACCACGCCCTGACCACCGGCGGCGCAGATGGAGACCAGGCCCCGGCCGGAACCCTTTTGCTCCAGCATCTTGGCCAGCGTGGCGATGATGCGACCGCCCGTGGCGGCAAACGGATGACCGGCGGCCAGCGAGCTGCCGTTCACATTGAGCTTGCTACGGTCGATCTTGCCCAGAGGCTTATTCAAACCGAGCTTTTCCTTGCAGAAAGCCTTGTCTTCCCAGGCTTTGAGGGTGCACAGCACCTGGGCTGCAAAGGCTTCGTGGATTTCGTAGAAGTCGAAGTCCTGCAGGCTCAAGCCCGCACGCTCCAGCATGCGCGGCACGGCGTAGGCCGGAGCCATGAGCAGGCCTTCCTTCTTGTCGAAGAAGTCCACGGCAGCCACTTCGCTGAAGGTCAAATAGGCCAGCACCGGTAGGCCACGCTCGGCAGCCCATGCCTCGCTGGCCAGCAGCACGGCGGAGGCGCCGTCGGTCAGCGGGGTGGAGTTTCCGGGGGTCAGGGTGCCCTGTTCGGGGCGCACCTTCTTGTCAAAGCAGGGCTTCAGGCTGCGCAGCTTCTCGATGGACAGGTCGGCGCGCAGGTTGTTGTCCTTGGTCACGCCCTTGAACGGGGTCATCAGGTCGTTGAAAAAACCTTCTTCGTAAGCGCGCGCCAGGTTCTGGTGGCTGGCCAGCGCCAGGGCGTCCTGGTCTTCGCGGGCGATGTCCCACTCGGCGGCCATCTGTTCGCAGTGCTCGCCCATGGACAGGCCGGTACGCGGCTCACCATTGCGCGGCAGGGCGGGTTGCACCAGCATCTGCGGGCGAACCTTGGTGAGTGCTTGCAGGCGTTGGGGCATGGTCTTGGCGCGGCTGGCTTCCAGCAAGATCTTGCGCAGTTTTTCGTTCAGACCCATGGGCGCGTCGGAGGTGGTGTCCACGCCCCCGGCAATGCCGCATTCGATATGGCCCAGGGCGATCTTGTTGGCCACCAGCATGGCGGCTTCCAGGCCGGTGCCACAGGCCTGCTGGATGTCGAATGCAGGGGTGTCGCGCGACAGCGTGGTCGACAGCACCGATTCGCGCACCAGGTTGAAGTCACGGGCGTGCTTCATGACCGCACCGCCCACCACCTCGCCCAGGCGAACCCCGTGCAAATGGTAGCGATCCACCAGGCCTTGCAGCGTGGCGGTGAACATCTCCTGGTTGGAGGCGTTGGAGTAGACCGTGTTGGAACGGGCAAACGGAATGCGGTTGCCGCCGACGATGGCGACGCGGCGTACGGCGGGGGTAGCGGAAGCGGCAGAAGTCTTGGTCTTGCTCATGGTGTTCTTTCTAACGGGGTGTGTGATCAGGCCAGGCTATAGGCCAGCTGGGCGCGCAGATGGGGCTTGTCACCCTTGGCATTGCGCACTTCGAAGACGGCGTTGTGGGGTTGCGTGCCCTTGATCTGGCGCGTGGCCCACAGCGAGGGTCGCGAGGGCAGGTACAGCGGGGTCTTGAAGTCCACCAGCAGTTCAGCCGTTTGCAGTGGCTGGTTGGGCAGCATGGCTGAGAGCGCGCGCGCCGTGGTCCACAGCCCGTGGGCGATGGCCTGCTTAAAGCCAAACAGCTTGGCCGAGGCTGCACTGACGTGGATGGGGTTCAGGTCACCCGAGACCAGGCCGTAGCGGCGGCCAATGTCCGCCGGGGCGCTGAAGGTGGCCTGGCAGGATAGGTCCACGTCGCCGGAAACGACGCTGGTGTATTCCTTGCCCACGGCGTTCTTTACACCCATGCGCAGCACGGTCATGGTGCCTTCCCACACGCAGGCGTCGTCGCGCGAGAGAGTGAACTCCAGCGTGAAGACCTGGCCTTTTTCGTGGGCGATGAGCTCGCCGGTGCGCATTTCCACACGCACCACGTCGCCCGCATGCAGAGCGGCGTGTTGCACGACCCGGTTGGCCAGGTGCACCGTGCCCAGCGCGGGCCAGGGGCAGTGTTCGGAGCCAAAAAAGTCCATGGCCAGCGGGAAAATCAGCATCTGCGGATACAGCAGCGGCACACCCGCTTGCGAAGCGAAGCCACACACCTTGGCGTAGGCGGCAATTTCTGCAGCATCCAGCGTCACTTCCGGGCGCACATAGGTCACCTGCTTGAGCGCCTTGACCACGCCAGGACGCTTGCGGCTGGAGAGCAGGGCGTTGGCGTAAATGTGCGCGGCGTGCTTCGGTGCGGAAACTTCGATGGTGGTCATGGTGGGTTCCTTCTTGGTAGCCATTACGCACCCATGATGCTTTGGCCACAGACCCGCACCACGTTGCCGCTGATGCCGGCGGATGCGGGCGAGGCAAACCAGCCGATGGCTTCGGCCACGTCCACGGGCAAACCGCCCTGGCTCATGGAGTTCATGCGCCGACCCGCTTCGCGGATGGCGAAGGGAATGGCGGCGGTCATGGCGGTTTCGATGAAACCTGGTGCCACGGCATTGATGGTGATGCCCCTCAATGCAAACACCGGCGCATGGCTCTGCACCATGCCCACCACACCCGCCTTGGACAGCGCGTAGTTGGTTTGGCCCATGTTGCCGGCAATGCCGGAGATGGACGACACGCAGACGATGCGGCCGCCGTCCTTCAGGGCACCCGACTCCACCAGGGCGTCGTTGATGCGCTCCTGCGTGGACAGGTTCACGTTCACCACCATCTGCCACAGGTGCTCCTTCATGTTGGCAATGGTCTTGTCGCGGGTGATACCGGCGTTGTGCACGATCACGTCCCAGCCACCGTCGGCCTTGGCAGCGTCCACCAGGGCCTGGGGGGCATCAGCCGCACCGATGTCCAGGGCAATGGCCTTGCCACCGATCTTGGCAGCCACGGCGTCCAGCCCTTCCTGGGCTTGGGGCACGTCCAGGCAGATCACGCTGGCACCTTCACGGGCCATGACTTCGGCAATGGAAGCGCCAATGCCGCGCGAGGCGCCGGTCACCAACACCTTCTTGCCCGCCAAGGGCGCAGCCCAGTCAGCAGGTGCTGCACCCACGCCCACGGGCTTGCCGATACGGATGACCTGTGCAGACACGTAAGCACTACGGGGGGAGAGCAGGAAACGCAACGTGGAATCGAGCTGGTCTTCGGCCCCTTCTGCCACATAGACCAACTGCACGCCGATGGCTTTCTTCAGTTCCTTTGCCAACGAGCGGCTCAGTCCTTCCAGCGCGCGCTGGATGGTGGCCTGGCGCGGGGTAGCGCAGCCTTCGGGCGGACGGCCCAGAATGACCACACGGCCGCACGGCAACACCGAGCGGGCAGCGTCGTGAAAGAACTGGTACAGCGCGTCGGACTGGGTGCTCTCAAGCAGGCCGGTGGCGTCGAACACCAGGGCCTTGACCTTCTCGCCGGGCTTGCCTTCGCTGCCCCAGCGACCGGTCATCAACCCTGCCTTGTTGGCTACCGGCGTCCACTGCGGCAATTGCGCATGGGCCACGGTTTGGGCACCGATGGATTGAAAAAAGGACGCCAAGGCGTCCAACAACTGCGGTTCGCCGCCACCGCCGACCAAGACCGTACCTTTGATGACCGGCTGACCGGCTTTGTAGCGCTCCAGCTTGAGTGGCTTGGGCAAACCGAGTGCTTCGGCCAGTTTGGCACCAAAGGGAGAGTTGGCGAAATTGAGGTATGAATCTTTCATGTTTCCGGTTCCAGTCGGGTCACTTGGCTTGGGTTTGGTACGAGTGGGTACCAATGCGAACGATCATGCTTTTTTTGTCACGGTACTGTCAAGTACCATTGCCCCAAAATGCTAGATGCCTACGCCTAATTCCTTACCCGGAATCGCTGTTATGCAAGACGACGCTTCACCCCCGCTCAACCCGCCCCAAACTGCGCATCGGGGCCGTCTCTTTGACGGAATGGCCCGCGCGGTGGCATTGGTGGGTTGGGCGGACTGCACCATTGCCGACATCGTTCGCGAAGCGGGTGTGTCCAAACGCACCTTTTACGAGCACTTCCAGACCAAGAACGATTGTTTGGTGGCCTTGTACGAATCGGCCAGTCGCAACGCTTTGCGCCATTTGGAAAGCGCACTGGATCCCCACCGGCATTGGCAGGACCAGGTTGAAGGCGCGATGACAGCCTATCTCGGGGTGCTGGCAGAAAACCCCATCATGCTGCGCGCTTTGTTCATCGACATTCTGGGTTTGGGGGCGCAAGGATTGGCGGCGCGCCGCCGGGTCAACCAAGCGGTGGCGGCGTTCTTGCTGGGTGTGGTCAATCCGCAGCGCAATGAGTCGGTCCTGTCACCCAGCATGGCCATGGCCGTGGTGGGGGGTATCAATGAATTGGTTTTGCAGCTGATTGAGCAGGACCGCATCCACGAGATTCACACCATTACGCAGACAACCAGCGCCCTGATCCGGGGTGTCGTGGGGCAGGTCCCCGGCGCAACGGTGGACTGACGCCAGAGGCGGTGTCGCTAGGCGTCTTCGTCCTGGTACTGCTCGCGGATGGCCAGCACATCGTCCCAGGCCTCCAGAAAGGCTGGTACCACCTGGGGATCGAAATGGGTACCGGCACCAGCCAACAGGTAATCCACCGCTTCTTCCAGGGACCAGGCCTTCTTGTACGGACGCTCGGACGTGAGCGCGTCAAACACATCGGCCACGGCGACGATGCGGCTGAAGATGGGAATGGCCTCGCCTTGCAGTCCCGCGGGATACCCACTGCCGTCCCATTTCTCGTGGTGTCCGCGGGCAATCTCCGCGCCCACTTGTAAGGTGCGTGATGAGCTGCCTTGCAGCAGTTGGAAGCCAATTTCAGCATGCTGCTTCATGATGACGAACTCGTCATCGGTCAGGCGTCCGGGCTTGAGCAGAATTTTGTCGGGGATGCCGACCTTGCCGATGTCATGCATCGGAGCCGCTTCCAGCAGAAGTTCCTGGTCCTGCAGTGACATCCCCAAGCGCCCTGCAATCAACTGTGAAAAGTGGGCCATGCGCTGGATGTGCGCGCCGGTTTCTGGATCGCGAAATTCGGCTGCGCGGCACAGCCGCATCACGGTCTCGCGCTCGCGCTGCAGAATCTCGGAGGTGGCTTTGCGTACTTCGGCGGCCAGCCATTCGGCGCGGTCCGCCAGGCTCTTGCGGGCTTCGGACAGGGTCAACATGTTCTTGACCCGCGCCAAAAACTCCACCTTGTCGACTGGTTTGGTCAGGAAATCGCTGGCACCGGCATCGAGCGCACGGTAGCGCACCTGTTTTTGGTCGTTCGCCGTGATCATGACCACCGGCACATGGGCATTGGCGGCAAGCGCGTGGAACTGGTTGATGAACTCGATGCCATCCATTTCGGGCATCATGTAATCCACAATGACCAAATCCGGTACATGGATCTGGGCCCAGGCCAGCGCAGTTTTGGGTTCCGGAAAACTGTGGGGTTCGCAGCCTTCAAATCGCTTCACCAACGCACCAAACAGCACCAGGTTGACTTCGTTGTCGTCGACAATCAGAACCCTTTGGGACATGGTCAGGCTTCCTTCGCATGAAGAGTGGCTACAACCGGGCGCAGTGCGTCCACGACCTTCTGCACTTCGCCGCACAATACCACCAACTGTTGCGCAATGCCTATGGCCGATCCCTGTTGCGTGGTGGATTCCATGTGCGCAGCGAGATCCGCTGCCGGCATGGCTCCAAACAGGCGCAAATTGCTTTTGAGTGCATGCACGGCAATCGTGAAGTCCTTGAGATCGCCGGCTTCCAGCGCAGCGTGCAAGCGAGCCCGGTCGTGCGGCCAATGGGCGATAAAGGTTTCGGCAATGATCTCCACCATTTCCATGTCTTGCTGGCCTAGGGCCTGGGCATAGTCGAACGCGGGGAGGTCGGGGCCGTGGTCATGCCCGGATACCCGCTCCCCGTGCGCGGTCGCCGCCACCCCGGCCGCCAAAGGCGCATATTGTTCCAGCATGGCTTGCAATTCGGACGCCTTTACCGGTTTGGAGAGGTAGTCATCCATGCCGGCTTCGATACAACGTTCACGATCGCCCTGCATGGCATTGGCTGTCATGGCGATGATGGGCACACGCAGCGGGGTCACGCGGGTGCGAATCAGCCGGGTCGCCTCCAGCCCGTCCATGACCGGCATCATCATGTCCATGAGGATGATGTCAAAGTCCGCCGACAGGGCCAGCTCTGCCCCCACGCGGCCGTTCTCGGCGACGGTGACGCAGTGGCCCCAGCGTTCCAGCAGGGTCAGGATGAGTTTTTGGTTGACTTCGTTGTCCTCCACCAACAGCACGTTCAATGCACGCTGCTGTTCGCGCATGAGGTGACGGGTGATCAGTTCACCGTGTTCGGTGGAATCCGTGCCCATCAACCGCGACAACGCAGCAAGCACCTCGTCACGTGTGACTGGCTTGGTCAGGTAACCGGCGATGCCGACTTCCCGCGCCCGTTGCGCATCCCCTTTCATGCCGGCACTGGAGAGCATGAGCATCGGCACATGGCTGCAGCCTGCGCTCTGGCGGATGCGCTGCGCGGTGGTGAAACCGTCCATCTCGGGCATTTGGGCGTCCAGCAGTACCAGATCACAGGTACGTCCTTGCTGGTTTTGGTCTTGCAACCACGCAAGGGCGGATGCACCCGACTCCACCTCGAAGGCCTGGATGCCTGCTTGGCGCAACACGTTGAGCAGGACCAGGCGATTGACCGCGTTGTCGTCCACGATCAGGATCCGTTTTCCGAAAAAGTCGACCGGCAAAGGCAGCGAGTCTTGTCCGCCCGGGTCTGCTTCCATACGCAAGATGACGTGGAAGGTGCTGCCGTTCCCGAGCTCGCTTTCGACCCAGATGCGCCCGCCCATGGCCTGGGCCAGTCGCGCGCAAATGGTCAGTCCCAGGCCGGTACCCCCGTAGCGACGGGTGATGGAGCTGTCTTCTTGTGAAAACGCTTCAAATATGGTGTGGATCTTGTCTGCCGGAATGCCGATCCCGGTGTCTCTGACGCTGAAATGCAAGCACTGTGCGTCGGCGTCCCCGTCTGGGGAGCGGCGCACCTGGACCAAGATTTCCCCTCGCGCGGTGAACTTGATGGCGTTGCCCACGATGTTGAGCAAGATCTGACGCAAGCGTCCCGGATCCCCCAGCACATGCAGCGGAACATCGTGCTCGATGTCGCAGATCAGCTCCAACCCCTTTTCCTGGGCCCGCAGTGCAGTGGCCTTGAGGGCCTCTGAAATAGTGCGGCCCAAATGAAACGGGATGTGCTCGATGAGCAACTTGCCCGCCTCGATCTTGGAAAAATCCAGGATGTCGTTGATCACGCGCAGCAGCGCATCGGAGGACGACTTCACAATCCCCAGGTATTCCCGTTGTTCAGGGTCCAGGCTGGTATCCATGAGCAGTTCGGTCATACCCAAGATGCCGTTCATGGGGGTGCGAATCTCATGGCTCATGTTGGCCAGAAAGTCGGACTTGGCCTGGTTGGCTTCTTCGGCCGCAATCTTGGCTTTTTGTAGCTCTTCACTGGCGAGTTTTGCCGCTGTGATGTCGGCCAGGTAGCCGGTGAAAGTGGTGGTGCCGTCGCTCTGGCGTTTGGGGTGGGATTCTCCGTGCACCCATACGCAGGCTGCGGTCTTGGCGTGCAAGACCCGGAAGTCCTGCATCCAGACGCTGTTGTCCTGTACGGCGGTCAGGATCGAAGTTTGAACCCCTACCAGGTCGTCGGTGTGGATACGGGAAAAAATGGCACTGGCGTCACGAATCACTTCCTGCGCCTGCAGTCCGGCGATGGATTCAATGGCTGCGCTGATAAACGGGATGGCTACGGAGCCGTCCGGGTAGTGGCGGTACTGGTACACCGCGACGGGCACGGCCCGCGTGATCTCGCGCAGACGGGCATCGGCCTCGACCAGCTCGCTGACATCCTGCCAGATGCCGGTGTACACCGTGTCGCCGTTGGGGGCCGGCTCGGCTTCGGGGTTGATCTCGGCGCGAATCCAGCGCACGCTGGCGTCGGGCAGGCGCACGCGGTAGTCGCCCCGCCAGAAGGATTGGGTGAGCGCGGCCCTGCGCACGCTTTCAAACACGCGCTTGACGTCTTCCACCAGCAATTGGCGCGACACCAATTCGGGGTCGCGCAGCACATCGGCGGCGCTCAGACCCAGTACATCGGTCACACGTTCGCTGACAAAATTGAACCGAAAACCGTCCGCGCCGACCTGCCCCTGGAACACCACGGCCGGCACGGCATTGGTGATGCGGCGCAAGCGCGCCTCAGCGGCCTTGATCTTGGCCTCCATGGCCTTGCGCTGGGTAATGTCCGTGCGGATTGCAATGAACATGGTGGGGGAGTCGTGTTCGTCGAGCAGCGGAACAATGGTCGCATCCACCCAAAAGAAACTTCCATTCTTGGCACGGTTGCAGACCTCGCCGCGCCACACATGCCCGGCCGTGATCGTCTTCCACAGGTCGGCAAAGTAGCTGGTTTCGTGCACCCCGGCATTGATGATGCGGTGGTTTTGTCCGATCAGCTCGCTGCGGCTGTAGCCGCTGATCTGGCACAGTTTGTCGTTGGCGTAGGTGATGGTGCCCGCGACATCGGTGATGCTGACGATGGCATGCTGGTCCAGCGCGAACTTCTGGTGCGCCAGGTCGGACAGTGCGGCATGCAGTTCCCGCTGGCTTTCCTCGCGCTCCTGGAACAGCTTGCTCATCAGCTCGGACAGGCTTTCCAGGTTGTCGTCCCTGAAGGCTGAAGGTTCCATGTCCACCTGACCCATGAGGTACTTGGCAGTCTGCTTGAGGGATTCGATGGCTCGGGTGCGACTGGCCAGTTCTTCGCGGATGCGCCGGTTGGTCTCCGTCAATTCAGTGGAACTCAGCTCCAGGCTGCGTGTCTTGAGCTCCAGATCGCGGTCGCTTTGCTGGTAGGCGTCGTCTACCCGTCTGAGAAAGTCGTCCAAGCCCAGCAACAGGTTCGCAGCCTGGGGGGACAAATTGGCAGCTTCGCTTTGCGCGAGCGTGCGCAGTTCAAGCAGAACGTTTGCACGACTGGCTTCATCCAGTCCGAGCACGCGTTTGGCTTGCCGCGCCAGCAGCTTGTGCATGGTGGGTGCCGCTTTTCTCAGGCGGCTTCGCCGAGGTAGGTGATCGTCATGGTCTGGTTGTGGAGCTTGCAGTCCACCGACCGGGTAAACGGGCTGATTTCACCGTAGGAATAAAAGCCGGTCAGGGTGGCACCGGCACCAAAGACGTCCCCCACGGCTTCGACTTCTTCGTCCACGCGCCCACCCATGACCAGCTTGCGCCCGACACAGCTCACCAGCAGTGCCAAGCCCCCCGGTGCGCCGCCATGCATGACGGCGGCGGCCTGGGCTGCGGCTTCGGCACCGTCGACCAGGGCATCGGTGCTGGCATGCATCAGCTTCAAGTAGCCGTCGGGGTCGATTTCACCGGCCAGGGTGAGGCTGCCCGCCGCTTCGTCCACACCCAAAATGGTGCGGATCAGACCAATCTCGTTGTGATCGCTGCCCAGCATGGCAAACGGAAACAGCAAGCCCGAAGCCGGCAGCCCCTTGGCGTGCTCGCCCAGGTAACGCTTGTATACCGCCAGGGCTGGCTCGCCGTCGAGCTCGTACAGCACGTTGTGCACTGCGCGGGTGACTTTGCGCGCGGGTCCGAATGGTGACCAGCCGCCAAAGGAACCGTGGGAAAACTGCAACCGGTCACCGTACAGGCCGATGGCCACCAGGCGGTCGCTGCTGGCCCCCTGGTCGTCGAGCACGACGGTCCGCTGGAACGCACCGCCGTCACCGGCCAAGCCACCGGTAATGGGCAGGGTATGGCCCAGCACTGCCGTCATGCCCTGGATGACGGCACTCCCATTGATGGCCACGCCTTGGCCCAGGATCAGGACCGCGCGCAGCCCTTCGGCGGGCAAACCTTGCGCCAGGCGCTGGCCGGCGGCTTCGGAGTCTTCCATGTGGGCGAGCTGGGTGGCGCTTTGTACAACGCGGGTGTGCTCAAAGCGTACCGCGGTCACGACCAAGGTGCCGTCGTTGACGCCTTCGTTGGTGATTTCGCCAGCCGTGGAGCAGCCCGCGCGGTGCGCCGCACCCAACGCCTGGGCCAACCCCGGTGCCGCGGCCTCGATGGCCTGGACTGAACCAAAAGCAAGCACCAGTTGCGGTTGCAGTGCGGACAGTTCAGAAAAATCGGCGTGGGCCGCTTGGGCCTGCGCAACGGTCTTTTGAAGGGTTTTCATACCGGGCTCCTCCTGGGTGGTGAACAAGCGGTGGCAGCAGGGAACCCCTTTGCACGGGGTGCGCCGCGTGCCATCATAGTTCGACTCTCGCGTTGCGGGCCTGCAACCCGCTTGCTGGCGCGCACCGTGCGTGCGGTGCGCACCCAGCGCTTCAGGTGCCAGGCACCCGTTTGCGCGCGCGCGGTGCGGCGCTGCGTGTGCGCGCCGGGGGTGGCGTGGCTTTCTTGGTGCGAGTGCGTGGGGAGGCCGCCGCTGGGGAGCGTTGGGCGAGCCATTCGGCC
Source organism: Rhodoferax sp. (assembly GCA_041919095.1). Classification (GTDB taxonomy): domain Bacteria; phylum Pseudomonadota; class Gammaproteobacteria; order Burkholderiales; family Burkholderiaceae_C; genus Allorhodoferax. Next base: position 12,207 of record JAYRUL010000076.1, read on the forward strand.
GCTCGCGCCCACACCACGCCCTGCGCGGTCGAGCCCAGGATGACGCCCATGTGCCCACCGGGGGCGACTTCAAAGCGCGTATCGGTAGAACCCACCACATCCAGAATGTGCTCGGCGGTGCTGGCGCCGACCAGCACATCCTTCTTGCCGGCAATGACGTACAGCGGCGCGGTGATGTGGGCAAACTGCGCGACGCGCGTGCGCGACAGCACAAACTCTCCTTTGGCCATCTGGTTGTGCATGGCCACTTTGGTGAACATGTCACCGACCATGCCGATCGGGTAGGCCAGCATGTGGTTGAGGTAGTCGCTGGTGGTGGAGAGCGATTCCACGAACTCCCGGTCCCACAGGTTGATCAGCAGATCCCAGTAGGTGGTGATGGAGCCAATCGGATCGGTCAGCTTGAACGCCAACGCGGTCACCCAACCGGGGGCATGGAACGATTCGGGGTTGAAACGGTTGAGCTTGAGATCGGTGTAGTGCGCGATGAACTTGGCCGGCGTATTGATGATGCGGGCCACACCGGCAATCAGGCCGCCCCCGCGCATGTCAATCGGGCTGGCCACGGTAACCAGGGCGCGAATACCGGTGGTATCGGGCAGACCCGCGTGGACCAGGGCCAGCAGTCCGCCCATGCACCAACCCATGAGGGACACCTCGTTGGAGCCACTGTGCGCGCGCACGGCATCCAGCGCCTCGGTCATCATGCGATCAGCATAGTCGCGCATGCCCAGGTGGGCATGGCGGCGCTCGGGCGCGCCCCAGCAGATCATGTAGGTCTTGAAACCTTGTGCCGCCATGTAGCGCACCAGGCTGCGGTTGGGCATCAGGTCAAAGGTTTCGGTGGTGACACCCAGCGGCGGTACCAACACCAGTGGAATGGCATGCTTGCGTTGGCGCACGGGTAGCGATCCGCCATCGGCGAGCGGGATCTCGGCTTCCTGCAGGTCGTAGTAGCGCAC
>JAYRUL010000077.1:0-13027 GCA_041919095.1 Rhodoferax sp.
TGCCGGTCTTTGGCGCCAGCGTATTAGGCAGCTCTTCTTCCAGTTGCGCCGCTGCAGGGTCGATGGACGCTCCGGCACCACCGGTTGCGGGTGCCTTGCCACCCAGTGGCACGGGCGACTGAAGCGGCTGAGGCTGCGCACCACCCAGACCTTCGAGCCCGTCCAGGATGGCCTGGACCGGCGTTGTAACAACGGACGTTGCAGTGCCTCCCGTCGTTGTGTTCGAAGTTTGCAGGAGTGAATTGGGCACAACACCCACGACGGCCGAGGCACGAGAATCTGCAGCCGACTGGACGTCCACCAAGCCTGTGGATGCAAGGTCAGCAGGCGCTTCTGCCTGGCTTGGAACGGTGGGAACACTTTGCAAGCCCAGGTCGGCCCAAGGTGGTGGCATGGGTGTATCGCCAACTGGGAGCAGGGAAGCGGTTACCAACCCTAGGCCGCACGCGTTTTCACCGGTTTCATCCGCGCCCACGCCCACGGATTCGCCGCCAGCCATCTCTGCCAACAACGCCATAAAGTCGACTCCACCGGTGCCAGTCCCTGCGGCCTGTGCGTCTTTGGCACCCTTGTGGGAATCGGCGTGCTGGGACTTACGGACGCCGTGATTCGGATGACTGGTTTCAATCGCCATACTGTTCTCCAAGCGCTGCCTGGCGCGCATGCGCCAGTGCGGCAAATTCATCGGTCTGGTTTTGCTCGCGTTTGTGGGCAAGCTTCATCAGCAATGCACGCCGACTGTCCATGACATTGCGCAATCCATGGAGCCGGACTTCCGCCTGCATCTGGGCTTTTTGAGCCATCTCAATTTCGCGCAGCGCCGATGCGATCACATCACCTTGCAATGCAATGGCATGTTCCAGCCTTCCCATGAATTGGTAATGGTGCCGCAGCATTTCAGCGGAGATGTGCAAATGAGAGCCACTTATCCAGCGCTTCTCTGTTTCCTGTGCATAGGATTCCAGTTGCGCCAGTTGCGCCCGCAAGAGCGTCAATTGCCCTGTCAATCGCGCGAGTTGCTGGGCTCGGTCGTCACGCAGTCGCTGGGCTTGTTCCAACGCCAATTGCAAGCCATGAAAGCTGGACATGCGTCACCTCGTTATGAACTAGGCAGACTGGTTGCATAGAGCATCGCGTCTTGCACGGTACCCATAGGGGCGGCTTCCAGCATGTCTTGCTGAAGAAATTGGTTCATCCCGTCATGCAAGGCAATGGCCTCGTCCAACGCCGGGTCGGAACCCCGCACGTAAGCGCCAATTTGCACCAAATCACGGCTTCGTGCGTACCGGGAGTAGATGGCACGAAAGCGACGCGCCAATTCAAAATGTTCCCGAGAAACCACGTTGTGCATCACACGTGACGCAGACTGTTCCACATCGATCGCGGGGTAGTGTCCACCTTCAGCCAGTGTGCGTGACAACACGATATGTCCATCCAGAATGGCTCGGGCTGCATCCGCAATCGGGTCTTGCTGGTCGTCGCCTTCTACCAGCACGGTATAGAAAGCGGTAATGGAGCCAACACCCCCCAAACCGTTGCCACTTCGTTCCACGAGCTGAGGCAACTTGGCAAAACAGGAAGGTGGGTACCCCCGGGTTGCCGGCGGCTCTCCGATCGCTAGCGCGATTTCACGCTGGGCCATGGCGTAGCGGGTCAGGGAATCCATGAGCAACAGTACATGCTTGCCTTGGTTCCGATAGCTCTCTGCAATGGCGGTTGCGTAGGCGGCCCCTTGCAGTCGCAGCAGCGGCGGCGCATCGGCGGGTGCAGCAACCACCACGGAACGCTCGCGCCCTTGTTCACCCAAAATGTCCTCGATGAATTCCTTGACTTCGCGGCCCCGTTCACCGATCAGGCCTACGACGATGACATCCGCTTCGGTATACCGAGCCATCATGCCCAGGAGAACGCTCTTTCCAACGCCAGAACCGGCAAACAGTCCGATTCGCTGACCACGACCAACCGTGAGCAAGGCGTTGATTGCGCGCACACCCGTGTCCAATGGTTCGCGCACCGGATCCCGATCCATCGCATTGATGGGCGATCGATCCAGAGGCCGCGCACCAACGTCCAACAACGGTCCCTTGCGATCCAGCGGCACGCCCTGCGCGTCCACGACCCGTCCCAGTAATCCATCACCCAAAGGCAGCTTCAACCCGCCACTGTGGGGCTCGCTGCAGTGGTCCAGCGATCCAGCCAGTTGCGCAATGGGGACATACGGTGCCGCCATCGCGACGCTGGCCCCACTGGCGAGTCCGTAGACATCACCGGCTGGCATCAAGTAGGCACGCCCACCGTGGAATCCTACAACTTCGGCGAGCACCGAGTTCCCTTCTTCCATGGAGACGACACATTGCGATCCGACCGGCGCACGCAGCCCAGCTGCCTCCAAAACCAGACCCGCCAATCGGGTCAGGGTGCCACGCACTTCCAAGCTAGTACCATGCCCGACCCGAACGCGGGCATGTTCAAGATACCGCGACCATTGCTGGGACGAAGCATTATCCGTTTGCATCGCTCACGTCCCAGGTCGATTCCAGTCCCAACTTGGCAATCGTGCGGCTCCAGCGGCACTGCAGGGTTCCATCGATGACCGTACCGGCGGCTTCGACCAGGCATCCACCGGACGAGACGTTGCTATCGCCAACCAATGTCAAGGCGATTCCCGGATACTCTTGCGCTAGGGTAGGCTGCAGAACCTCCAGGTCGAGGGGATTCATTCGCACTACGGCCGCCTTGGCATCCGCCGCCAACAGCCCCAGCGCCTCTTGAATCACGGGTCGCAAGGCATTGGGATTGGCATCGATTTCCCGGCGCACGACTTGTCGCGCAATCTCGCATGCCAACTCCAGTACACCCTGCGCCATGGCTTGCTGCCCTTGCGCCAATTGGTCGCTGGCCAACTGGAAAAGCTGGGCAAAGTGCCGGGCCACTTCTTGACCTTGTCCTGCGACGTAGCCATCCAGCTGCTGCAACCCTTCTCGCAGACCCAGTGCGCGCCCTGCCTCAAAACCTTGAGCGTACCCTTCCTGACGGGCACCGCTCTCACGCAGTTTGTCCTCGGCCAGCTCTTGTTCGCGCAGCTTGTTGGCAAAGCGTACCGCCGCCTGGTCCACATCGTCGAACTTCCAGTCCGAAAAAGTGCTCACTGCATCACCGGCGACAAATCGATTTCGGTTGCGCGTCATCAGATCATGGCGTCGTCGCCACCCCCACCGCCAATGACGATCTGACCTTCGTCAGCCAGTCGGCGCACCGTCTTGAGCACTTCTTTTTGCTGGGCTTCCACTTCCGACAGCCGCATGGGTCCACGGGACTCCAGATCTTCACGCAGTGCCGTTGCAGCACGGGACGACATGTTGGCAAGGATCTTTTCCTTGAGCTCAGGTTGCGCGCCTTTCAGGGCCACGATCAACACGTCGGACGACACTTCCTTGAGAACCATCTGAATCGCTTTGTCATCGAGCTTGATGACATCATCAAACACAAACATCTTGTCCATGATTTTTTGTGCCAGATCCGCATCGTGGTTGCGGATGGACTCAATGACGGTCCCCTCAATGGCAGTACCCATCAAGTTGATCATCTCGGCTGCCGTTTTGACGCCACCCAACGACGATTTGCGGATCTTGTCTCCGCCGGCCAGCACCTTGTAAAGGACTTCGTTGAGATCCTTCAGGGCGGTCGGTTGAATACCCTCCATGGTCGCTACGCGCAGCATGACTTCGTTGCGCTGGCGCTCGGTCAGGTTCTTGAGTACATCCGCCGCCTGATCAAAATCCAGGTGCACCATGATGGCAGCGACGATTTGGGGGTGTTCGTTGCGCAGGAGTTCGGCCACGGAGAGTGGGTCCATCCACTTCAGACTTTCGATACCCGATACATCGCCCCCCTGCAGGATGCGATCAATCAACAACGCGGCCTTGTCGTCACCCAATGCAAGTTTGAGAACCGATCGCACGTAATCGCCAGAGTTGGATACCAGCAAGCTCTGCGACGCCGCGATACCCGTGAACTTGGTAACGACGCCATCAACCCGCTCTTTGGTGATTTGCGTGGTTTTCGCAATCGCCTCGCCCAGCTTCTGAACCTCTTTGGGAGAAAGGTGCTTGAACACCTCGGACGCCTCGGCTTCGCCCAAGGACATCATCAGAATGGCCGCTTCTTGGAGTCCGTCTTCTTGGCTCATGGTGACACTCTACGACGATTTTAGGCAGGAGCCTCACCGTTGATCCAGGTCTTGATAATGTTTGCAACCGCTGCCGGATTGTCCCGCGTCAGCTTGCGTGCGTCCTCGAGTTGCGCTTCCGCTGCGGTCGCTTGTTGCAACCCAGGCGTCGCAGCAGGCGAGGCGATCTGGGGCCGCTCGGGTACATCGGACTCCAATGCGTCTAGTTGGGCAACTGGTGCGCGTGCACTCGCCGTGGCACCCGATGTTGGCTGCGACAGGGCCTTGAGCGTCGGTCGAATGACCCCCGTCAAAACCAATCCAGCCAACAGCAATGTCCCTATTGGCCACGCAAAGCTACGGGCTAGGTCCAAAATCTCTGGCTGCTTCCAGAATGGAATATCCACCACCTCCACCTTTTCTGGCACGAACGGCGCGTTCATCAAATTGACTGAGTCACCGCGATCCTTGTTGAATCCAATGGCCTCACGAACCAGGGCCGTCATTTTTTCGATCTGGGCATCCGTCAAAGGCGTGCTGGTGGTCTTGCCTTTGTCGTTGGTAGTGACATTGTGGTTCACCACGACAGCCGCAGAAAGCCGCTTGACGGTCCCAGTGGCTCCCTTGACTACACGCACCGTCTTGTCGACCTCGTAATTCACAATGGATTCGCGCTTGCCACCTGCAGCAAGCGGCGTGGAACCGGCCGCTGTCAAGTTCTGCGCAGCTCCATTGATCGGCGCGGTTGATGCAGCAGGCGGTTGGTTGGAAGTTGCGCCTGGAACACCTGAAGGACTGCTGGTTGCCCCACCCGCACTTTCTACCAGTTGTTGGCTCCGAATGGCACTGCTTTCAGGGGATTGATTGGGTTTGTGTGACTCGGTCGTTGCCTCGGTCTGCGAGAAGTCCAATTCCGCCGTGACCTGCGCTTTGACGTTCTGGCGACCGACAACGGGCTCCAAAATCTCCATGATGCGTCGCCGGTAGGTTTGCTCTATTTGTTGGACATATTGCAGCTGCTCGGTATCAAAGCCATTGCTGGTTGTGCCCTCAGGGGACCCCGACAGCAACTTTCCCGAATCATCCACCACGCTGACTGAAGCGGGATTCATTTCAGGCACGCTGGACGCGACCAAGTGCACAATACCCGCAATTTGCGCGCGATCCAATGTCCTTGCAGGATGTAGCGTAAGCAGTACCGATCCCGAGGGTTTTTGCTGCTCGCGAAAAAAGCCGTTTTGATTGGGTAACGCCAAGTGAACTCGCGCGTTCTGCACCGAGGACAAGGATTGAATCGAACGCGTGAGCTCTCCTTCCAGGCCCCGCTGAAACGTCAGGCGTTCCTGGAACTGTGTCATGCCAAAACGATTGCTCTCCAACGACTCAAAGCCTGCCACTGAGCCTTTTGGAAGCCCCATGGAGGCCAGTTTGAGCCGCACGTCGTGCACCCGATCCGCCGGCACCAGAATAGCGCCTCCACCGTCCGCATGCTTGTAGGGCACATTCAGGGTTCCCAACTGCGCGATCACAGCACCACCGTCCTTATCGGCCAGATTCGAATACAGGATGCGCCACTCGGCCTGACGTCCCATAACCAGGCCAACAATGGCCACCGCCACAAAAAGCGCCAAACCCATCACGAGGCGCAATCGCTGGCTGCGATCCAGTCCAGCCAGGCGCTGAGCGATAGTGGGATTGACAGGTAGCGTTTGGGCAGCTGACATGGTAGTGATGCGATTGAACTGCGAGTGACCGATAGATGACGCCTGGATGCATGAGATTATTTGAGCCACCTCAGGAAACATTAGTCCAAAAAGGACGACTTTCACCCCCCAATTGAAAAAAGTACGGGACTGCCTGCCCATTTAGTATTCGAGCTCACATGGTTTCGGAGGTAAAAGATGGACCTCAAACTCAACACGATCGCACCAACAGCCACCCAGAAAGCAGCCAGTACGGCTCGTTCAGCGAGCACCCAAGCTTTAGGCACACAGGGTGCGCGTGGTTTTTCCGGAGCTTTGCAATCCGCGCTGACTTCCGTGAGCACTGCGCAAATGGACGCATCGCGAATGCAAAGGGAAGTGCAAATGGAGAATCCAAAAGTTAGCTTGGAAGAAACCATGGTCGCCATTCAGAAGGCACAAATCGGATTTCAAGCGACCTTGCATGTCCGCAATCGCATGGTTCAGGCTTACACTGACATCATGAATATGCAGGTCTAGGGCAGACCAAAAAAGTTTTCACACCGAAATCGTGATCAAGCCCTCATTAATCCTGCGCAGCCAGCTATAAAAATAGCAGCACTCAACACAACGAGAAGGCGGTTCAGCAATGAAGGCAGTGATTCTGGCAGGCGGCCTGGGCACCCGGATATCAGAGGAGACCGACACCAAGCCCAAGCCCATGGTGGAGATCGGTGGTAAACCCATTCTGTGGCACATCATGAAAATCTACTCCGCCCACGGCGTGAACGACTTCGTGATCTGCTGCGGCTACAAGGGGTACCAGATTAAGAAGTACTTCGCGAACTACTTCCTTTATATGTCGGACGTGACCTTCGACATGGGCAATAACACCATGGAAGTTCACCAACGAAGCGCCGAACCCTGGCGTGTGACCCTGGTGGACACCGGTGAAAGTACCATGACCGGTGGGCGCCTGAAGCGCATAGCCGAGCATATCCAGTGCGAAGATACCTTCTGCCTGACTTATGGCGACGGCGTAAGTGATGTGAACATTACCGCACTGATTGCCTTCCATAGGACACAAAACGTCCAAGCTACGCTAACAGCCACCCTACCGCCCGGACGCTTTGGCGCGCTGGAGTTCTATGGCCACAAGGTCGCCAAGTTCATGGAAAAACCCAAAGGCGACGGTGCCATGATCAACGGTGGCTTTTTCGTTCTCTCACCCAAAGTGCTTGAGCGCATAGCGGGCGACGAAACCATCTGGGAACGCGGCCCGCTCGAGACCCTTGCCGCCGATGGCCAGCTCGCCGCCTACCAGCACACCGGCTTCTGGCAGCCCATGGACACGCTGCGCGACAAGATCCACCTGGAAGAACTCTGGGCTACCGGCCAGGCGCCCTGGAAGGTCTGGAAATGAAGCCCGTCTTTTGGTCAGGCAAGCGCGTCTTCCTGACCGGCCACACTGGCTTCAAGGGCAGTTGGCTGGCGCTGTGGTTACAGCAGCTCGGCGCCCACGTCACCGGCTACGCGCTGGACGCCCCCACCGACCCCAGCCTGTTTGACGTGGCCCGCGTGGGCGCAGACATGCAGTCGGTGCACGGCGATGTGCGGGATCTTCCCGCCCTGTTGCGGGCCATGCAGGCGGCCAAGCCCGAGATCGTCATCCACATGGCGGCCCAGTCCCTGGTGCGCCTGTCTTACGACGCCCCAGTGGAAACCTATGCCACCAATGTGATGGGCACGGTCCACCTGCTCGAAGCCGTGCGCCAGACGCCCGGCGTGCGGGCGGTCGTCAACGTCACCACCGACAAGTGCTACGAGAACAAGGAATGGCCCTGGGGCTACCGCGAGAACGAACCCATGGGCGGATTCGATCCGTATAGCAACAGCAAGGGCTGCTCCGAGCTGGTCAGCGCGGCCTACCGCTCCTCCTTTTTCAACCCCAGTCACTACGCCCAGCATGGCGTGGCGCTGGCTACGGCGCGCGCCGGCAACGTCATTGGTGGCGGCGACTGGGCCAAGGACCGCTTGATCCCCGACATACTGGTGGCCTTTGAGGCCGGCAGGCAGGTGCCTATCCGCAACCCGCACGCCACCCGCCCCTGGCAGCACGTGCTGGAGCCGCTGCGCGGCTACCTGACGCTGGCCGAGCGCCTCTACGTCGACGGCCCGACTTTCGCCGAAGGCTGGAACTTTGGCCCGCACGGCGACGACGCCAAGCCGGTGGAGTGGATCGTCCGGCAACTGGCGCAACGCTGGGGACAGGGCGCCAGTTGGCAGGTGGACACCAGTGAGCACCCGCACGAAGCCAACTACCTCAAGCTCGATATCTCCAAGGCCGGCCAGCGCCTGCAATGGCAGCCCGCACTGCGCCTGATCGACGCGCTAGGCTTGATCGTGGATTGGTCCCGGGCACGGCAAACCGGATCCGACATGCATGCCGTCACACTGGCGCAGATCGCCGCCTACCAGGCGATAGCATTGGCATCCAGTCCAGACTGATTTCCAAACCGACCCCGTATGCAAAACGCCAAAACCCAGGCCCTGCGCGCGCAGATCGCCCAGCTCGTTGAAGAATACGCCGCCATTGCGCTGGCGCCCGACTTGTTCCTGCCCGGCGCCTCCGTAGTGCCGCCATCCGGCAAGCTGCTGGATGCGACCGAACTGAAGTACATGGTGGACGCCTCGCTGGACGGCTGGCTGACAACCGGGCGCTTCAACACCGAATTCGAGAAGAAGCTGGCCGCCTTCATCGGCGTCAAGCACCTGATCACCGTCAACTCCGGCTCGTCGGCCAACCTGGTGGCCTTCAGCACACTGACCTCGCCCAAGCTGGGTGACCGCGCCATCCAGCAAGGCGATGAGGTCATAGGCGTGGCAGCGGGCTTCCCGACCACGGTCAACCCCATCATCCAATTCGGCGCCGTGCCGGTGTTTGTGGACGTGGACCGCCTGACGCACAACATCGACGCCGACAAGATCGAGGCCGCCATCGGCCCCAAGACCAAGGCCATCATGCTGGCGCACTCGCTGGGCAACCCGTTCAACCTGGACGTGGTCACCGCGCTGTGCAAGAAGTACAACCTTTGGCTGGTGGAAGACTGCTGCGACGCCCTCGGCAGCACCTACCGCGGCCAGATAGTCGGTACCTTTGGCGACATTGCCACCTTGAGCTTCTACCCGGCCCACCACATCACCATGGGCGAAGGTGGCGCGGTGTTCACCAACTACGACGAGCTGAAGACCATCGCAGAAAGCTTTAGAGACTGGGGCCGCGACTGCTATTGCGCGCCCGGCAAGGACAACACCTGCGGCAAGCGGTTTGACCAGCAACTGGGCACACTGCCGCACGGCTACGACCACAAGTACACCTACAGCAACCTGGGCTACAACCTGAAGATCACCGACATGCAGGCCGCCTGCGGCCTGGCGCAGCTGGAGAAGGCACCAGCCTTCATCGCGGCGCGCAAGGCCAACTTCGCCTTCCTGAAGGAGCGCCTCAAAGACTGCGAGGAATTTGTCAATTTACCCGAAGCAACTGAGCACTCCGACCCGTCGTGGTTTGGCTTTCCCATCACGCTCAAGGACAACTGCCCGGTCTCGCGCCTGGACCTGCTGACCTACCTGGACCAGAACAAGGTCGGTACGCGGCTGCTGTTCGCCGGCAACCTGACGCGCCAGCCCTATATGGCAGGCGCCAAATACCGCGTCAGCGGCGACCTGACCAATACCGACAACGTGATGAACAACACCTTCTGGATCGGCGTGCAACCGTCGCTGACGCAAGAGATGATGGAGTTTGCCGCGCGCAAGATCGAGAGCTACCTCGGAGTCAACTTCTGATGACCCTGGCGCGCATGCAGGCCACCTGGAATGCGGACGTCGCCGCCATCGCGGCGCGCGATCTTCCCTGGCACAAGCTCTCCGGCGCGCGGGTGCTGGTCACCGGTGCCGGCGGCTTTCTGGGTGGCTACCTGGCACGCACGCTGCTGGGCCTGCACGCCCTGGGCAAGGTGGATGAACCGGTGCAGGTGATCGGCCTGGTGCGCAATGCCGCACGGGCGCAGGCGAGCCTGGCCCACCTGGCCGCCTCACCCCACTTCACGCCGCTGGCCTGGGACCTGAACACCATTGGCATACCGGACGTGGGCGATATTGACTACGTGCTACACGCCGCCAGCCAGGCCAGCCCGCGCTTTTATGGCAGCGACCCGGTTGGCACACTGCTGCCCAACACCATTGGCACCGCGGCCTTGCTGGAAGCCCTGCGCTGCTCCAAAGCGCCCAAGGGCTTTTTGTTTGTCAGCAGCTCCGAGGTCTATGGCGCGGTGGCCGGCGACGCCACGCTGGCGGAGACCAGCTACGGCAGCGTCGACCCCGCCACGGTGCGCGCCTGCTACGCCGAGAGCAAGCGCATGGGCGAGACCATGTGCCTGGCCTGGCACCAGCAGTACGGCATTCCCACCTTCATCGTGCGGCCCTTCCACACCTATGGCCTCGGCCTGCAGGCCAATGATGGCCGTGTGTTTGCCGACTTTGTGTTCAACGTACTGCGCAACGAGAACATCGTCATGCACAGCGACGGCAGCGCGCGCCGCGCCTTTTGCTACGCGTCGGACGCCATTGCCGGTTTCTTCAGCGTGCTGCTCAAGGGCACGCCGGCCCAGGCCTACAACGTGGCCAACCCGGCCGGCGAGTTGTCGGTGATGGAGCTGGCCGAACTGCTTGTCGGCCTGTACCCCACCAAGCGGCTCACGGTGGACCGCCGCCACGCCCCCGACAGCCCCGGCTACATCCCCAGCGCCTACAGCCGCCTGGTGCCCGACGTGGCTCGGCTGAGCGCCCTGGGCTGGACCGCACAGATTGACCCCGCTGCCGGATTCCGGCGCATGATTGAGGCTTACACCGCATGAACCCCACACTCGCCACACTCAAGCAACAGTTCCAGGCCGGCACGCTGTCCAAGCCCGATTTCATCCGCAGCGCACTGGAAACGCACAAGACATTGTTCGAGTATGTAGGCATCACCCGCAGCACCGACGTGAAAGAGATCGTGATTGCCGCCGACGGCGTGTCCTTCGTGCTGGGCGAAGAACGCATCCGCCTCTACTGCCCCGAGAACGAGGCCCGCGTGGCGCCGATCGAGGTGATGAACTTCAACCACTACGAGCCCGCCGAGACCCGGGTCATGGACCTGCTGGCGGCCAACGCCCGCAACATACTGGACGTGGGCGCCAACATCGGCCTGTATGCCATCCGCTTTGCCAAGCGCTTTGCGCAGGCACGTGTGTACGCGTTCGAACCCATGCCCACCAGCCACGCCTTCCTGCAGCGCAATGTGGCGGCCAATGCCGTCGGTGACCGGGTGAGCTGCTTCAACTACGGCCTCTCGGAAACCAGCGGCACGGTGGACTTTTTCATCTCCCCCGCCGCCGGCACCAATGCATCGCTGCTCAACGTGGCCGGTGCACAGGACGCGCAGCGCGTGGTCGGCCTGACGCTGACCCTGGACCAGTGGACCGCCAACCAGGGCGTGGTGCCCGACTTCATCAAATGCGACGTGGAAGGCGCCGAACTGCTGGTCTTCCGCGGTGGACGCACCACGCTGGCCCAAGCCCAGCCGATTGTGTTTGCCGAGCTGCTGCGCAAGTGGTCCAAGCCCTTTGGCTACCACCCCAACGACTTGCTGGCCTTTTTTGCCGAACTGGGATACCAGTGTTTCGCCGTGGGCGAGGCAGGCGTGCGCCGCCTAATCGAGGTGACCGACGACACGCCGGAAACCAACTACGCGTTTCTGCACGCTCAGAAACATGCAGACACCATCCAACGTCTGACGACACTTGCCGGGTAACACTGCCGTGACAGACACCACCCAACTCGCCCGCCGCATGCGCATCCAGGCGCTGCAGATGGTGCACCGTGCGAAGGCTTCGCACATCGCCAGCGCACTGTCCATCTGCGACATCGTCGCCGTGCTCTACGGCCAGGTGCTGAACGTGGACCCGGCGCAGCCCAAAGCGCCGGGGCGCGACCGCTTCATCCTCAGCAAGGGCCACGCCTGCGTGGCGGTGTACGCCGCGCTGGCGGAATGCGGCTTTTTGACCGCCGACGAGCTGCTAACCTACGGCCAGGACGACTCCGTGCTGATGAACCACATCAGCCACAAGGCCAATGGCGTGGAGTTTTCCACCGGCTCGCTGGGCCACGGCCTGCCGTTTGGCGTGGGCAAGGCGCTGGCCGCCAAGCGCCTGCGCGCCGACTGGAAGACCTTTGTGCTGCTCAGCGACGGAGAGCTGGGCGAAGGCAGCAACTGGGAGGCGATGCTGTTCGCCGCCCACCACGGCCTGGACAACCTGCTTGCCGTCATCGACTACAACAAGCTGCAAAGCCTGACCACCGTGGACCAGACGCTACGTATCGAACCGCTGGCTGACAAATTCACCGCCTTTGGCTGGAGCGTGCGCGAGGTCGATGGCCACGACCACGCGGCGCTGGCCAGCGCGCTGGGCACCACGCCCTGGAACCCCGACAAGCCATCGATGCTGATCGCCCACACCACCAAGGGCAAGGGCGTGAGTTTTATGGAGAACACCGTGAAGTGGCACTACAGCACGCCCAACGCCGAACAACTGGCGCAGGCCCTTACAGAGCTACAAGGCTGAGACAACTCCTATGCGCAACGCCTTCATCGAAGAACTCGTCAGCCTGGCCACCCAGTACCCGCACATTGCGCTTGTGGTGGGTGACCTGGGCTACTCCGTGGTCGAACCTTTTGCCGACCGCTTTCCGGACCGCTTCATCAACGCCGGCGTGGCCGAGCAGAACATGACCGGTTTGGCCGCCGGCATGGCATCTGAGGGATACCACGTCTTCACCTACTCGATTGCCAACTTTCCCACCTTCCGTTGCGCCGAGCAAATCCGCAACGACGTGGACTACCACCGCCTGCCGGTCACCGTGGTCTCGGTCGGCGGCGGCCTGGCCTATGGCGCACTGGGCTATTCGCACCATGCGGTGCAAGACTATGCGCTGATGCGATCCTTCCCCAACCTGCTGATCGCCGCGCCCGGCGACCCCATGGAGGTGCGTGCCTGCATGCGCTACCTGGCCGCCAACCCGCAGCCGTCCTACCTGCGCCTGGGCAAGGCCGGCGAGCCCAACTTCCACCCCG
>JAYRUL010000078.1:0-12277 GCA_041919095.1 Rhodoferax sp.
GCTGGGCCTGATCCCCTGGCCCAAGGTGGACTTCGCCAAGTTCGGCCCCATCGAGCGCAAGGAACTGGGCCGCATCAAGAAGATCAGCGGCGCCAACCTGCTGCGCAATGCCATCATGATTCCGGCCGTCACCAACCACGACGATGCCGACATCACCGACCTGGAAGCCTTCCGCGTCGCTACGAACCTGGAGACCGAGAAGTCGGCAAAAGCAGGAAATAACGCAAGCGTCAAGGTCACCATGCTCGCTTTCCTGATCAAGGCCTGTGTGGCCGCACTCAAGAAGTTCCCCGAGTTCAACAGCAGCCTGGACGGTGACAGCCTGGTCTACAAAAACTACTGGCACATCGGCTTTGCGGCCGACACGCCCAACGGCCTGATGGTGCCAGTGCTGAAAGATGCCGACAAGAAAGGCATCTTCCAGATCAGCGCCGAGATGGGCGAACTGGCCAAGAAGGCGCGCGAAGGCAAACTGAGCCCCGCCGAAATGTCCGGTGCCACCTTCACCATCTCCAGCCTGGGCGGCATTGGCGGGCGCTACTTCACACCCATCATCAACGCCCCCGAAGTGGCCATTCTGGGCGTGTGCAAGAGCCAGATGGAGCCGGTGTGGGACGGCAAGGCGTTCCAGCCGCGCCTGATGCTGCCACTGTCGCTCACCTGGGACCACCGCGTCATTGATGGCGCTGCGGCTGCGCGCTTTAACGTCTACCTGGGGCAGATTCTGGGTGATTTCCGGCGGGTTTTACTTTGAACAGAAATGGGGGTCGGATCCCTTTTGCGCAGCAAATGGGCTCTGACCCCCATTTCTGTGGCGCAGCAAATGGGCTCTGACCCCCATTTCTGTGGCGCAGCAAATGGGCTCTGACCCCCATTTCTGTGGCGCAGCAAATGGGCTCTGACCCCCATTTCTGTGGCGCAGCAAATGGGCTCTGACCCCCATTTCTGTGGCGCAGCAAATGGGCTCTAACCCCAACTGACTAGAGGTATTTATGGCAATTGTAGAAATCAAGGTTCCCGACATTGGCGACTTCGACGAAGTGGCCGTCATCGAGCTGCTGGTCAAGGTGGGTGACACCATCAAGGCCGAACAAAGTCTGATTACCGTGGAGAGCGACAAGGCCTCCATGGAAATCCCGTCCAGCCAGGGCGGGGTGGTCAAAGAGCTCAAAGTGAAGCTCGGCGACAAGGTCAAGGAAGGCTCAGTGGTGCTCCTGCTCGAAGCCGCTGTTGCGGCCCCTGGTGTTGCGTCGGTTTCAGTGTCAAATACGGCTCCAGCCCCCGTGGAAATTGCGCAAGCAGCTACAAAAAAAGTAGCGGATTCAACACCCCCCGCTACCAGCCTTGGCGCGAGTTACCAAGGCGCTGCCGACCTGGAATGCGACGTGCTGGTGCTGGGTGGCGGCCCCGGTGGCTACTCCGCTGCCTTCCGCGCTGCCGACCTCGGCCTGAAGGTCGTGCTGGTCGAACGCTACGCCACCCTGGGCGGCGTCTGCCTGAACGTGGGCTGCATCCCGTCCAAGGCCCTGCTGCACGTGGCCGCCGTCATGGACGAAGTCAGCCATCTGGGCGACCTGGGTGTGGACTTTGGCGCCCCGGTGGTCAACATCGAAAAGCTGCGTGGCCATAAGGAAAAGGTCATTGGCAAGCTCACGGGCGGCCTGGCCGCCATGGCCAAGATGCGCAAGGTCACCACCGTCAGGGGTTACGGCAGCTTTGTTGGCTCCAACCACCTGGAGGTGGAAGAAACCACCGGCACCAGCCAAGAGAAAACCGGCACCAAGAAAGTGGTGGCGTTCAAGCGCGCCATCATTGCCGCAGGCAGCCAGGCCGTGCGCCTGCCCTTCATGCCCCAGGACCCGCGCGTGGTGGACAGCACCGGTGCCTTGGCCTTGAGGGAAGTGCCCAAACGCATGCTCATCCTGGGCGGCGGCATAATCGGCCTGGAAATGGGCACCGTCTACTCTACGTTGGGCGCACGCCTGGACGTGGTGGAAATGCTCGACGGCCTGATGCAGGGCGCCGACCGCGACCTGGTGAGAATCTGGCAGAAGATGAACGCCAAGCGCTTCGACAACATCATGCTCAAGACCAAGACCGTCTCCGCACGCGCCTTGCCTGAAGGCATTGAGGTGACGTTTGCGCCAGCGGAGGAGGGCGGCACTGCCCCCGCGCCGCAGGTGTACGACCTGGTCTTGCAAGCCGTAGGCCGCACGCCCAATGGCAAGAAGATCGCCGCCGACAAAGCTGGATTGGCCGTGACGGAGCGTGGTTTCATCAACGTCGACATCCAGATGCGCACCAACGTGCCGCACATCTTCGCCATCGGCGACATCGTGGGCCAGCCCATGCTGGCGCACAAGGCGGTGCACGAAGCGCACGTGGCGGCCGAAGTGATTGCCGGTGAACTGCAAGGCAACAAGGAGTTGGCCAGCGCGGCCTTCAACGCCCGCGTCATTCCCAGCGTGGCCTACACCGACCCCGAAGTCGCCTGGGTGGGCCTCACCGAAGACCAGGCCAAGGCCCAAGGCATCAAGGTCAAGAAGGGTCTATTCCCATGGACCGCATCCGGCCGCGCCATCGCCAATGGCCGCGACGAAGGCGTGACCAAGCTGCTGTTCGACGACTCCCCCGAGGCCCACGGCCACGGCAAGATCCTGGGCGGCGGCATGGTCGGCACCCACGCGGGCGACATGATCGGCGAGATCGCCCTGGCCATCGAGATGGGCGCGGATGCCGTGGACATCGGCAAGACCATCCACCCCCACCCCACGCTGGGCGAGAGCATCGGCATGGCGGCAGAGGTGGCGCATGGCAGTTGCACGGACGTGCCGCCGAGCAAGAAGTGAGCGTAAACGCGAACTAAAATCTGCTACGATTTCAGTAGCTAGCCGCGCATTCTCTACGGGGGCTGCGCGGCTTTTTTATTATTGCAAGGCCTGCAACACTGCAGCGGGGTTGCGGTCAATCACGTTGAGCAAAACCAGCGACGCCCCGCTGGGTGAGCGGTCACCGCGCTCCCAGTGGCGCAGCGTGGCGACGGAAAAACCAAAGCGCGCCGCAAACTGCTCCTGGGTCAGGTTCAAACGTCCGCGCAGGCTGGAAACGTCTACCGCTTGTGGTTGATAGAGTTTGACCCCCGTGGTGTTTTTGCCCTTGGATTTGGCATGAACAAGGGCCTCGCTGAGACCTTGTTTGATGCTGTCGAATGCGCGTGCCATATGTGTTCCTTTCAGGATTCCAGCCAGATTTGAACCAGCAGTTCAACCAGTTCGGCCAATTCATTGCGCTCTGCTTTGCTGATGTTGGCCCGTTCGTTCTTGGCGAATAGCGTGAGCAAATACAAAGGCATCAAGTCGCTGTGAACGTAGTAGATCACTCGCACACTGCCAGATTTGCCCTTCGCACCTCGCCCCCAACGCAGCTTGCGTACACCGCCGGTACCTTCCATCAAATCGCCGGCCTTGGGATGCGAGGCCAAGTAATTGACGATGTCTAAACGCTCGCCAGCACTTAGCAGCTTTTCGGCCTTGCGAATGTACTCGGGTAGTTCTGCGATGGTTAGCATCCGCGAATTGTAATCCAATGGATTATTTTTATAAGTGTTTTATAGCACTCAATCCGCGCGCGCCCACCGTCACCGCAACTTTGGCGTACTTGCACCGATACTGGCCGCGGTAACGGCGCCGGCCCAGGCGCCAACTGCACAGTCGGCTGTGGCGCAGGCCGGGTCAGTTACTGCGGGGGAGGGCGTGGACGTGCTTGGGGTGATGGTACCGAGCAAAGCGGTCACACCCATACCACCAAAACCTGCAGCACCCCCGACGCGCCCAGCACACTACCTGCGGGGCGGTGCTGATTGCCCGCATCTACCAAGTCTTTCCGCTGCTGTGCCCAATTTGGGGGGGCAGCTGCGCATCATCGCCTTCATCACCCACAGCGCCGAAATCCACCACATCCTGAACCATATCGGGTGGAGTCTGCCCCCCCCCCGCACATCACCCCGGCACGCGGGCCACCGCTGCGCGATGGTCTGCGCGTTTGGCACGCTCAAACGCGGTAGCACACGGTGAATCTGCCTAGAGAGAAGGCGCACGACACCCAATATCAGCAAACAAGCCACTTCGGATAGCCCAAAATCCGTGCACTACTGGGGTTCATATGGTTGAAATTCCTATCCGTATCCGTATCCGTCGTCTTTGGGTTTAGGCTGCGGTGTTGTTTGGTTAGTTCATCCAGCCGTTCCAATTGCAACTTCGCGTTGAAGGGTCCATGGCACCTATGACTTTTCGGTGGCAGTACTGACCTTTTTGAAGCCCATGGGCATACCTGCTGCAGCGGCCTGGGCATCGGTGTTGCCAAATTCCACGCCGCTGATTTTGGAGGACTCAATGAGCCCAGCCACGTACTGTCGGTAGCTCATCTGTTCCAGGCGGTTGCACAGGTAGTCGCGCACGCGCTTTTCCACCGCTTCAAACGGCAGCTCTTGCCCGATCGCGCAGCGATCCACTGACACGATGTGAAAGCCATAGCGCGTCTCCACTGGCTGCGGCATAAGCCCGGTCTTGCCAAATCCAACCAGTGCACTCCAAAACTCAGGCACCACCGATCCAAGGGACAGCTGCCCCAGGGAGCCGCCTAGCTTGGAGCTGGTACATGCGGAGTCGCGCTGGGCCACTTTTTCAAATTCGCCCGGTTTGCTCTGGATGTAGCTCAAGGTGGACTCTGCCCGGCGAGCGACATCGGCCCGGGCTGGTTTGTCGCCAACCGGGGCTTCAAACAAAATGTGACGGGCTTCAAAAAGGTCGCCGCTGCGAAATTTCTGGCGATGCCCATCAAAATACCGACGCACTTCCTCGTCGGTGACCGGGGGCATCTTCACTTCCAGATCGATGAGCTTGTCAAAGGCCTGCTCGTCGTTTTCAGCCTCAATTTGCAAAACCGCCGCGCGCTGGCGCAGCAAAGCCCATACTGCCAGCATGCGGGCCGCAGCCTCGCGCGGTTCAGGCATTTGGGCGTACTTCTCCATGGCAGCGGTGATGATCTCCTCGGAGATGGCTTCGCCGTTGACGACGATGCCTCGGTGTTCTTGGTGATGGAAGGTGTCAACTTGGTTCATGGTTGGGGTCAATTCAAAATACACGAAGCCAGAATGGGCCTGAGCTTACACGGCGATCAAAGCCTGCAGGCATCATTTTCGTCGCAACGCCAGCCCAGCGCAGCACCCTGTGGCCAAGCGCACTTAAGCGCGGCCAGCGGCCTGGTGCGCTTGCACCAGCGGAAGAGGGCCTCACCGCGCACGAGCCACAAACCTACGACCTGGTGCTGCAAGCCGTGGGCCGCACCCCACGCTGGGTGAAAGACTAGGTATGGCGGCGGAGGTGGCGTATCGCAGTTACGCGGATGCACCGCCGGGCAAAAAATGAGCGAATAGATCAGTTGAAATCGCTAAGATTTCAGTAGCTTGCCACGCACTTCCTACGGGAGCTGCGCGGTATTTCTATGTGCAATCTTAGAAACTGCTTCCAGGCTCAAAGGAGCGGCTGATTTGCTCCAAGCCTTCACGCGCTCTTGATTCTTCTTGTGCATCCAGAAAGCGTGTGGCCGCGAAATGTGCCTTCACCATCGGTGGGCTGATGAGGCGGGCGGCCACACCGGCGCGGACCCAGCGCACGTCGTTTTCGTCCAGGCGGGCGAGTTTGGACACGGCCGCATCGTCCGGGTGCAGAAACCACACGACCACGCCATCACGCTCGATTTTGCGCATGCGCGACTCCCACCCATCGGGCAGGGTGGGCAGGTCAGGCGATACGGCATCCAGGTAGAAACCGTGGTCGCGGTGGAAGGGGCTGTTTTCTCCCAGCGCATCCTGCAGATCAAAAATGCGCGCGGGGTCCGTGCGGGTGTAGGCGTCGACATCAATGGACATGGACATACCCTCGGGGATGTCGGCAACGTCTTCCATGCCCAGGATGGAGAGGCTGCCGATGACCACGTATTCGGTGTGCCCCGAAGCGGCACGGGCCACACACAGCAGTTGCAGCAGGGATGCGAGTCTCATGCGTCCAGCACAAAGGGCGAGTTCCGGCGCATGGGCTTGGCCCAGGCGTCGTCGGTGCGGGTCATGGCCTTGGCAAGCTCAGCCGTGGGTAAACGCAGCCAGGCACGCCAGGCCTCGATGTAGTTCAGGCTGCAAAGTTGTTCGGCTTGCCAGCGATCCACCATCTGCTGGGCCTTTTGGATCATGGAACGGCGCTCTCGGGCGGAGGCCGTAAGCAGCGCCAGCGCGATGCGGCGGTGTTTGTCTTCTTGCTCGTGCTCCCTTGCTTGCTGCGCGGCGCGGGCTGCCAGGCGCGGGTTGACTTTGGGGGCATGCTGCTCCAACCAAGCAGCAGGCACCACCGCGGCCACGGCTTTGCCATGGCGCATGATTCGCACAGGCGCCATGGTGGCAGCAGCCAGCAGATCGCCAAAGTTCTGCTTGGCTTCAGACGCAGAGATCGATTTCATCGGCGAATTTTAGACAAAATGAATATTTTGTCCAAAAGTTGCTGTTCGCTGACGCGTAAGGGGTCTACACGAGTGTGACGGTCCCGCTTATGGCCGAGATAACTTGGCTAGAAGATCTACCTGCTTGCGCGTGTCTGTTCCAACCAGCGCCTCCAGTGTTTGCTCATTTGATTGGGAGGGAATCCCCAGATCCTGCAAGCGGATACGCAGTGCGGTTGGATTGGTGCCCAAGACCGGGGCCAGGGCGGATAGCGGCGCACGCGCCATGGCCTGGATGGGAGCCAAAAAGGGAGGTTTCCCTTCAGTTCTGCCCGGTACAGGAATAAAGCTGGCACACAAGACGAGGAGAAATGTTCCGATCATCAGCAGTGCCGTTCTCTGCTGCCAGTAGCGTCGAAATGACTTCCAATGCATGCTGACATGCCACGCGGCACCGAACAGGAATGCCCAACTCAACCACTCGTGAATTACTTTGTTAGAGCCACTGTCCCAGTGAAAGAACATCAATACGCCGGTCACGGCGCTGAGCAAAAAACTGCCTATAACCAACGGTGTGGCTGTCGCTTTGTTTAAAAGTGTGATCATGGAGGTGCCTTGTTCTTTGGGGTACTGCAAGCGTAAGGTCGTCGAGTTGCACGCATGTGTGCCTGTGTTGCTGCTGTGTAAACCTTGACTGCGGATCGCCCAAGCCCAACCGCATGGCAGGTTGAGTGGCCGAATATGGTCGGTCCGTGCGAAGACGACAGGGGGATTGCAGATTCACACGGTACTGAATACCTGGTTCGCAACCCGTTTGCGCGGGATGCTCGGAGCCAATGGATCCTGGCCGCTGACTTGTCAGATCTAACGTGGCGATTGTGTACAGTGCTGCCTTTTAAGCGAAGGAGAAATCTGTGCGTTCCAATCTGATCGTCATGGCATTGGTTGCCTATTTAGCGGGATGTAGTTCCACTGACGTGGTGCGTGCACCCTTGGATGTCTCCATCGGACAGCAGCTCATTGACCTGAAAAAGGCCCGCGACAACGGCGTGCTCAGCGCCAGTGAATACGACAGCCAACGTCGCCGCTTGATTGATAGCGTCCAATAAGGAGCCAACCATGACAATGATCCGCAACGTATTCATGACTCTCGCTGTGTCCCTTGTCCTGCTGACCTTGGGCGGCTGTTTCAGCAGCAGCCGAAGCAATGTCACCGTACAGGAATCCGTCAAATTCTCAAAGGGCCAGGAACTCAATGACCTGATGCGCGCCAAGCAGGCTGGAGCGGTGACGGATTCCGAGTATGAGTCCTTGCGTCAAACCATCATGAAACGCCCCAATTGATTTGAGGCCGTCCCTTTTACGGCGGGCCCATGAACAGGTAGGTGTTCGCTGGCATGCTCCGGTCAAATGTAGGCGGGACGAAACGGAGTTTCACTACGTGGTTGAATGTCGAGTTGGGTAAGTGGGTGCGGCGTTGCTCGGGTAAGGTGTCGGAAACCTTGCCAGCACGGCAAGGCGGCGTCTGAATCATCCCATTGCCTCGGCGGGTGGACCGACTTTGCGGGATGGCCTGTGCCGTGCAGGTGGGAGAGGGCAACCCATTCGAGCCCGAATGGGCAACGGACTGGCATCGGGCGGCACTACCTGCACCAGACTATCAGGTGGACCAGCCCATTGATTGGTGGCTGAGCGAAGTGGCAGTAACAGATGGCCGCGATGCAACAGCCTGAAAAGGACTCTGCCACCATAGGCGTGCGGATCAAGTAGTCGAACGCATTCACCGCCGCTGCTGCGCTGTCGACGCCCTCTGGTTTAGACGCGACGGGCGATGACCGTGACGGTGTCCAGCTTCACAACCTGGGTTGCCTCTGCGCTGGTTGCGGAAGACGCGTTTTGTGCCAGAAGGTCAAACTGCCAAAGCATGGTGCCCTGGGTCGCTACGGTCATGACGGTGGCTGCAATGAAGGCGGCGATGTGGGTGCTGATCTTGGACATGGTGCTTGCTCCTATCAAAGCGCCAACGCGGCGCTGTTGGAACGTAATGTAGGCAGCCCTTGCAGGCATTGCACGGGGTTTGCGACCAGCAGCCGCTATAGGCGACGGACAGCGTTTAGGTGGGATGTGCGGTGCCGCTGGGGATGGCACACCATGGGGGTGCCAAGGGCGCAGTGGATCAAGCGGCACATAAAGAGCCGATGAACCAAAAGGAAAGCTCGCGAAGCACCAAGCCCTGCAGTTCAACGCATGCGCTTTGGTCGCTTAGCGCAAGGTGGCCAAGGGCTGCGTGCTCAGACCGGCGCGGGGCAGCCATGCAAACACCGAGTCGACGGTTACGGTTTCAATGCGGTCGGAAAAGCGCTTGCTGCTGGGGTGGTCGTCAAACGCCACGTTGGCTGCGGACACGCGTGCGCCCAGCCGGGTCATGGCGCCAATGTTCAGCACGCTAGGCTGGTAGTCGTGGGCATACAGCCACTTTTGCGCCTGATCGCGGCTGGCCAAGCCCGCGGGGCCGCCCGCATCTAGCGCCATGGCCAGGGTTTCGATCGCCCATTGGTTGGATTGCTGGTACTGCAAGCTCCAGACGTAGCTCACCATGCTGTAGGGGCGGTGGTGCAGATGTACGCTGCGCACCGGGTCGGTCAATACCGCCAGCAGCTTGCGCTGCACGTCGGGCGTGGGCACTACCCAGGCGGCTTCATAGCGCCAGAGGTCGTCCAGGAAGAAGTCGCCCAGACCTTGGCGGTACAGCGCGGATTCGGCCGTGCCGCACTGGTTGAGCTTGTGCAACACCCGCCACATGCTGGTGCCCTGGGCATCACGCTGGCGGTAGGCAAAACCCAGGTGCGAGTAGCGTAGACCGTAGCGGCTCAGGTCCTGCCCGGCGCGCGCTATCACCACCACGTCGGCCCCGCTCTCGTCGAGCGCATGCAGGGTGCGTTCGGCCAGATTCAGCGCACGCTCGATGGTGACGGTTTTGGGCGGCTGCGGCGCGGTGCAGGCCCGGCCGGCCCAAGCGGGTGCTGCCATTCCCAACACCAGCGCCGCCCAAATGGCACCCTGAACCGAACGCAGGCTGCGCCGGGGTAGCGGCGCGGGTTTGCCGCGATTTTTGATGCCAAATCGGGCATTGGCGCCCACCAGCATTGCGTAAGCAGCTATGAAAAGAGTAGCAAATGCGATCTTCATGGGGTCACCCGTTCGTTGTGCAGCAGGGCACGGCCCAATGCATTGGGAATAAACGCAATCACTTCCCCAGCGGCCGAGAGAATGGTGCCAGCCCCGACCACGCTGACTGTCACTAGCGTGCCTGCCGCCAGCGCCGCACCCGAAGCCGCAGCGCCCAGCACCTCCACGCTGACCATGGCCCCGTCCGACGCACGCGCCAGCACGTACACCGTGGCGCTGGCGGTTACGGCCACCGCTTGCACCACCAGTACCGTGCCGGCGGCTGACAACAACAACGGCACTGCTGCTACCGCCGAGCCAGCCGCCGCCGAGCCCACCACCGAGGCTATGGGCATGGTCGACAGTGCGCTCAGGGCCGAAGCGTCACCATGGCGATGGTGGTGACGGGGTTGCGCATGGGCATCAAAAGGGGCAATTGCGCTCGCCAAACAAGCGTAAACAGCTATCAAAATAGGAGCGACTTTAGATTGCATGGATGTTCTCCAAATTTTCTGGAAAAGGGTATCAGGTTCACTGGCTGGGCTGCGCATCGCGTTCCATGCGGCCAGCCCACCGGGCTTGCAGCAAATCGGCTTCATAGCGGTCGCGCAGGGTCTTGGCCAGGGTGAAGGTGCCGGTAATCAGGTACAGCCAGCTCACACCCAGGAAAGCGCGGTAGGTTTCGTTGATCTCCATGCGCGTCAGGCCCCAGCCGGTCAGCCCCATGGCGGTGAAGAAAGCGCCCCACACGACGTATTTGAAAGCGGGCGTGTCACCGGCGCTGCCCTGGGCGCGGGCCTTCTCGGCGTCACGCACAGACTTGGCCAGAACAAACGCGGTGGAGAGGCAGAACACATAGCCCATGACCATGAAGGCACGGTCCAGGTCCGAGCCCGGCAGGTAGGCCAGTCCCACGCCGCACAGGAACACTGCCAGCCCAAAGGACACCCAGACCTGCACGGTCCAGGCTGTGGAATCGCGGTGAATCAAAGGGGTCTTGGGGGAATGCATGGTTGCTCCATCGGTACGGGTTGTTGATGGACGCCACTGTAGATGCAGGGTTGCAATGGATGTGTCAAATAGAAGGCAATATGCTGACTATTGGTTAGTAAAGTATCAAAAAGTGATACTAGTAGTCTGCGGTCGTTGTTGCATCGCCCTCCGTAGATTGAGCGAGGACCCCGCTTCCGTTGCAATGCATGCGCGTAGTAAGGAGTCGTCCGTGCACGGCGCCTTTGCACGCATTCGCAGCGATTCTCGCCATGAAGGAATCTTGTTGATTTAGCGCGAAATCCGGGTTGGATGATTCGGTTTGGAAACTACCCTATCAATCTAGCCATGGCGGTGTCTAACCCATGAATGGGCGTCACATCGCCAATGGCAGCCAGATCTCGTTGCGACGCAAGAACCAAGGTGTCAGCGGGCCGTTGTAGCGAGAGTAAACCGGCTCACCAAGCCAGGCGATGTCGGCTGCGCGAAGGCTGCTTTGGAGTTTGGTCAGGTGTTCGTTGTAGTTCGTCTCGGACCAAGTACCTGAATAGCGGATCACCGCCACGCGTTGGGGAGCAAGCTCGCGCAGCATGACGCGGGTGTCCAGCGGTTCTGGCGCATTGGTCACTGTCACGCCTTTGGGTAAAGCAAACTGCACGACATAGCCCCCAGCTGCGGCCGTTTGCGATACAGGTGCGGTCATTTCCATTTTTACAGGTGCCGCAACTTGGGACACGGGAGCGGTCATCGCAAAACTGCGCTCGCCCTTGTTTTTCCCAAAGATGTAGCCGGCCAGGATTGGAAATGCTTGGTTACCCGCTTCGCGTGCATCCGCGTTGACCAGAACCTCTGCGACTGTGTAAGCCGCGTATTCGCGGATCTCAATGCCATTCACCGTGCGCAGCGTGGTGTACGACGGCTCTTCGATAGCGTGGCTCATAGCAGGCAGTAGGCTCAGCGCCAATGTGAGGGCGGCCCCCCAAATTTGGGAGGTGCGTGCAGTGATGTAGCTCCCAGCAAGAAAGGAGCGGATCGGTGTTGAGTTTGTCATGGCGAAAGTGATCAGGTAACAGGTAAGCGAATGAATGGCCATTCCAAGCAATGCTCGGGCGCGCAGCCAAGTGAATGGCTGCGCGGTGAAGCGGTCTCCTTATTTGGGTATCACAACGGTGTCGATGACGTGAATCACACCATTGTCTGCAACGATGTCGGTCTTCACGACGTTGGCACCATTCACCTGGACGCCACCAGTGGTGGTAACAGTAAGCTCGGATCCCTGCACGGTCTTGACCTTGCCAGCCTTGACGTCTGCCGCCATGACCTTCCCGGCAACCACGTGGTAGGTCAACACGGCGGAGAGTTTGGCCTTGTCTTTGAGCAGGGCATCGAGGTCGGCCTTAGGGATCTTGGCGAACGCTTCGTCCGTAGGCGCGAAAACCGTGAACGGGCCTTTGCCCTTGAGGGTATCGACCAAGCCGGCAGCGCCGAGCGCTGTGGCCAATGTCTTGAAGCTACCGGCGGATACCGCGGTGTCCACGATGTCTTTGGCTTGAACAGACAGTGCCATGCCGATAGAGAGAACCGATGCGACGAGAATCTTCTTCATTTCAAACTCCGAAAGTTGTGGGGA
>JAYRUL010000079.1:0-12251 GCA_041919095.1 Rhodoferax sp.
CCCACCAGGAATACGCTGGGGGCTTGCCCGGCACCGGCATAGCCCGACAACCAGGCATACAGCGCCTGCCACTGCAGCGGGTTGGTGTCCTGGAATTCGTCGATCAGCAAGTGGCGCACGCGCGCATCCAGGCGCTCTTGCACCCACGCCGCCAAGGCATGGTCTTTCAGCAGCGCCAGCGCCGCGCATTCCAGGTCGGCCATGTCCACCCAGCCGCGCTCGCGCTTGAGCGCCGCGTAGTCGGCCAGCAGGAGGCGCCCCAGGCGCAGCATGCGCTGCTGGTGCTGCCAGGCGCGGTGCTGGTTCTGCGCCTGGCGCACTTCCAGCAGCATGGTTTGCGCGACGGCTACGGCGTCCAGATCGACCGCCTTGTCGGTGAGCTTGCGCGCGGTGCCAGTACCGGTGAGCAAGGCGGCAAAGACGCCCGGCGGGTCCTGCTCGGTCAGGGCGCGCTCCAGCGCAGTGGCGGCGGTGATGCAGTTTTTGCCGGTGCACTGGCCCAAGGCCCGCGCCGCATCCCACAGCAGTTGGCGCGCCACAGGCTGCGCCAGGCGCTGCACGGGGTCTTCCAGGCCCGCAAAGGCGGGAAACTGCACGGTGAAATGCAGCACCGAATCCTGCACCACGCCTGCAGCATCGGCCAGGGCAAATTCGGTGCGCTTGGCCAGCACCGAATCCAGGGCCTTGTGCGTCTGGTGGCGGCCAAATTCGGCCACGCTGGCGCGGTAGTCGGCCTGGGCCGCGTCGTCTTGCAAGAGCCGCGTCCACAAGCGCCGCCAGACCTGCGCGCGGGCTTGCGTGTCGTCTTCCAGCAGCTCGTAGGCCACGGGCAGTTCCAGCGCCTGCAGCAGGGCCAGCGGTGCGCTGCGCAACAGGGCGGCAAACCAGCTGTGGAAGGTGCGCACCTGCACCGGCCGGCCCTGGCGCAGCAACTGCACATGCAAATCACGCAGGGTTTGCAAGGTAGCGGCATCGGCATGGGGCACGCCGCGTTGGCGCAGCTGCAGCGCCAGCGCGTCATCGTCCAGCCGGGCAAATTCGGCCAACCACTCCTGCAGGCGCTGGCGCATTTCGCCCGCCGCTTTCTTGGTGAAGGTGATGGCCAGGATTTCGTGCGGGGCAGCGCCGTCGAGCAAGGCGCGCAGGATGCGCGAGACCAGCATCCAGGTCTTGCCCGCACCGGCACAGGCTTCCACCGCCACGCTGCGCCGGGGGTCGCAGGCCACGGCATAGAACTGCTCGGCCGAAACCGGTGCACCATTGCGCAGGTAGGCGGGTGTCATGTTCATGATGTTTGCCCCGCGGGCCGCCCCAAGGCAACACGCGACTCCCCCGGGGTGCAGGGAGCCCCCGGCAATGGGCGACCGTGGGGGTCGGGCTCTACAAAGTCTTTGCGACACAGGCCGCGTACGGCGCAGAAGTCACAGGCATCCCCGTCGCCCAGGGCGCGCAACGGCTCACCCGCGGCGATGCGGCGCAAATCGGTCTGGATGCCTTCCAGCAAGGCCTGGCGTGCGGCGTCGATGTCAGGGTGGACCATGCTTTTGACTCCGTCGCTTTCGCCCAGGCTCACAAAGGCCGCCCGCACGGCGCGGTCTTGCAGCAAGGCACCATAAAAGGCGAGCTGGGTTTCTTCCAGCGGCTCCTTGACGCGCTGCTGGGTGCGCGCTCGGCTTTCGGTCTTGTAGTCCAGCAGCCAGGTTAGCGCTGCCGTGCCGTCGCAGGCGGCCTGGCGGTCGGTTCGGTCGATGCGGCCAAACAATTCAAGGTTCCAGGCATCGGCACCCTCGCCCACGGTGTGGGGCACGCGGTGTTCGGTTTCGGCGGCCACAAAGGCCAGCCCCAAGCTTTCGTGGTCTTCCAGCCAGCGCAGGTAGCCCTCGCGCAGGGCAGGCCAGGCGGCGGCAAACGGCAAGAACTCGTCCGCCGGTAGTTGCAAGGCGGCGGTAACCCGCTCGCTGGCTTCATCCAGACGCAGGCGGCGTTGATCGCGGCCCGACTCGGGTTGGTGTGCCAAGGTGGTGTGAAAGTCGGCCAACACGGCATGCAGCCACACGCCCAGGTCACGCTTGTCCACCAGGGTGTCGAGCTCGTCCATTTCCTGCAAACCCAGCTGGCGTTGGGCAAAGAAGCGGTACGGGCAGGTGCGCAGGTCGTCGTAGGCACTGGCCGACAACTGGCGCGGCAACAGGCGCTGGCCCACGGCCGCAGCCGGTGGCGTGGGCGCGAGGGCTACGCTGCGCTGCTTGCGGGCGTCCGCGCCCGGCTCCAGCAGTGCCGGGTTTTCCCATTGCAGCAATTGCACCAGCGCGCTGCTGTGCAGGCTTTCGCCACGCTCATCGCTGGTGCGCCACAGGATGTCCCAGGCCGCCACGGCCAGCGCATGGCTCCAGGCCAGGCGCTGCTGGTCGCGCAAGGATTCCTGCGTGGGCAAGCCCAGTGCCAGGCGCTGCTGCGGCGTCCAGCGCCCGGGCGGCTCGGGTGCGGCGCTCAGGCGCACTTCGTCACACCCGGCCAGCACCACGGCGGCAAAGGGGCGCCCCAGCATCTGGCTCAGCGGCAGGATCACGACCTGTTCCTGCTGGGGGTAGGGCGGTTGGTAGCGGGCGCCTTCCAGCGTCTGGTTGACCCACTGACTCCACTGCGCCAGATCCATGCGGTCTTGGGCCCACCAGGCGATTTGCAGCAGCTGCTCCCAGTCTGCGGGGTCTTCGGGCTGCAGGCGCAGGGCCTGCAGCGCCTGCGCGCCGACCGGGTCGGCGGCCAAGGGGCCCTGCAGTTCCAGGGCCAGCAAAAGGTCTTGCAGGGCACGCAACCAGGCGCCCAGGAGTTTGTGACCGTAAAAAGGGCTGCGCAGGTGGTTGATGTCCGCTACCAGTGCCACCAGCGCATCCTGGCCGCGCACGGCGTGCGCCGCACGGCTCCAGGATCGCACGCCTTCGCGGCGCAGCGTGGCTTCAAGGCGGTCCAGCAACGCGGCACCCGCTGCGGTAAAGCGCGGTGCGGTCTTGACGGCATCGAGCACTTCATCGCTCAGGGCATCCCAGCGCAGGGCGCGCAGCCAGGCCATCAGGGTGGCACCGGCATGGCTGGTGGACAGCTTCCAGCCGTTTTCGTCGCGCATGCTCACCCCGGCACTGTCCAGCACCGCGCGGATGCGTCGCGTCAGCGCGCGGTCGCTGGAGACCAGCGCCACCGGGTAGCGGTCGGCTTCGATGTGGCGCAGGGCGCAGGCAGCGGCACGCTGGGCTTCGTCTTCGGCATCTTGGCAGGCATGCCACTGGCGCAGGCTTGCGTCCGCGCCCGCACTGGCCTGCAACGGGGCCTCGCCCGCAGGCGCCAGCGCCAGGCACGCCAGCTTGGTGCCCCACACGGTTGCCAGACCGGAAGCCAACGCATCCGGTGCAGCCCCCTGCACCAGCACCAGTGCGTCCCAGTCTTGCACCGTGTCGGCCTGGAACAGCGCGTCACTGGGGTAGCTGGAGACGGTCACCCACTCGACGGCCATGTGCGCCAGGCGCGCTTCCCACGCCAAGGCGGTGTGTTCCAGGCCCTGGGCCACCGCGATGCGGGCTTGTTGTGCCCAGGTCTCACGCCCTTGCGGCCCGGCTGCAGCGGCCGAAGGTGCCAGCTGGTGCGCCATGTCCACCAACGACGCCACCAGGCCATTTGGGGTATCGACACCGCTGCGCACCAGCAGGGCCTGGGCCGTCAGGTAGTCCAAGGCGGCATCAAAGCGGATGTCCACTTCGGAGCGTTGATGCAAGCCCTGCGCGCTGGCCCAGTTTTGGGTGGTCTCGAAGCGCGGGCTGAATCCATCGGGCTGCGCGCGCGCCCACAGCCGCTGTGCCAGCGGCAGCAATTGGGCAAAGGGCAGCAACACCAACGTGCGCGCGGGGTGGGCCTGGCGCTGGGCCATGGCGGTTTGCAAGCGCGCCAGCAGGCCCTGCACCGGTTCCAGCCACAGGGCCATGGCGGGGTGATCGCTGCCGAAATCAAAGGCGCGCAGCTCGGATGGAGCATCGTTTTTGGCTATGCGCGTGATAGGCATTGGGGGGTCGGAGGCGGGCTTGGTTTCTGTCACAATGCCCGCAACTTTAGCTCCTTAGCATTTCTCCAAGAAGGAACCAACATGGCCAGCGACCTGATCAAACACGTAACCGATGCGACTTTTGAAGCCGATGTGCTGAAGTCGGCCCAGCCCGTGCTGGTGGACTACTGGGCCGAGTGGTGCGGACCGTGCAAGATGATTGCACCCATCTTGGACGAAGTGGCAGGAACCTACCAGGGCAAACTTTCCATCGCCAAGATGAACGTGGACGACAACCGTGAGATTCCGGCCAAGTTTGGCATTCGCGGCATTCCCACGCTGATGTTGTTCAAGGACGGCCAGTTGTCCGCCACCAAAGTCGGCGCCTTGAGCAAGGCGCAACTGGTGGCCTTCATCGACCAGCAGCTCGCCTGATATCTACCGGGACAGTCCCAAGCGAAGCTTGGCTCTGTCCCCATCTGATGAACGGCCTTGGCAGTTAGCCTGGGGCACAGTTTCTTAGCCCTGCATTTTTCCTGTCATAATCACCCCCGTACACCAGCGTCCCACAAGGGCTGGGCCCGATTCCAGGGCTCTGTACGCAGAGGTTGAGCATGGGACTCGCCTCACCCTCCCCCCCTGATTTATTTCCATTTCCACGTCAACGTCGGACCAGCTCCCACGGGAACCCACTCCATGCATTTAAACGAACTCAAGGCCCTGCACGTCTCGGAAGTGCTCAAGCAAGCCGAAGAACTTGAGATTGAAAACACCGGCCGCATGCGCAAGCAGGAGCTGATGTTTGCCATCATCAAAAAGCGCGCCCGCGCCGGTGAGCAGATCATTGCCGATGGCGTGCTGGAAATCCTGCCCGATGGCTTTGGCTTCCTGCGCAGCCCCGACACCAGCTACACCGCCAGCACGGACGACATCTACATCAGCCCCAGCCAGGTGCGCCGCTTCAACCTGCACACGGGCGACATGATCGAAGGTGAAGTGCGCACGCCCAAGGACGGCGAGCGCTACTTTGCCCTGAACAAGCTCGACAAGGTCAACGGCGGCCCACCCGAAGGCAACAAGCACAAGGTGATGTTCGAAAACCTGACGCCCCTGTTCCCCAAGGAGCAGATGCGTCTGGAGCGCGACATCAAGAGCGACGAGAACATTACCAGCCGTATCATCGACCTGATCGCCCCCATCGGCAAAGGCCAGCGCGCCCTGCTGGTCGCCCCGCCCAAGAGCGGCAAGACCATGCTGATGCAGCACATCGCCCACGCGATTTCCGCCAACTACCCCAAGAGCCACATGATGGTCTTGCTGGTGGATGAGCGCCCCGAGGAAGTGACCGAAATGCAGCGCACCGTCAAGGGCGAGGTGATTGCCTCCACCTTCGACGAGCCGGCTGCCCGCCACGTGCACGTGGCCGAGATGGTGATCGAGCGCGCCAAGCGCCTGGTCGAGTTGAAGCAAGACGTGGTGATCCTGCTGGACTCCATCACCCGCCTGGCACGCGCCTACAACAACGTGGTGCCATCTTCCGGCAAGGTGCTCACGGGCGGCGTGGACGCCAACGCCCTGCAGCGCCCCAAGCGCTTCCTGGGTGCCGCGCGCAACGTGGAAGAAGGCGGTTCACTCACCATCATTGCCACTGCCTTGATCGACACCGGAAGCCGCATGGACGAGGTGATCTTTGAAGAATTCAAGGGCACTGGCAACAGTGAGATTCACCTGGACCGTCGCCTGTACGAGAAGCGCGTGTTCCCCGCCATCCAGCTCAACCGCTCCGGCACCCGGCGCGAAGAGCTGCTGCTGCAGCCCGAAATCCTGCAAAAAACCCGCATCCTGCGCCAGTTCCTCTACAACATGGACGAAATCGAGGCCATGGAAATGGTCTTGAAGCAAATGCGCGCCACCAAGACCAACAGCGAGTTCTTTGACATGATGCGCCGGGGTGGGTGAAGACATCGCCCCCACGCTCCCCCACTGTGTGTGGGTCGCTGATCAGGCCCAACCAGAGGCTCGGGCTCTTCGGGCTGTCCAAAGCCACGCAGGTGGCATTGGAGCCGCAGCCCTCAGCCCCAAGGGGGCCTTCGCGCCTTGGGGCGGCCCTGCGGCGCTCAAGTGCGCTACAATCTAACGTTTTTGCGACAAGTACGCCAGATCGGCTGGCGCGGCTCTCGCACCTGATGGAGAACAGTATGAAAGAAGGCATTCACCCCAACTACCGCGACGTGTGCTTCCAGGACATGTCCAACGGCTTCAAGTTTGTGACCCGTTCTTGCGCCAACGCCAAGGAAATGATCAAGATGGAAGACGGCCGCGAGCTGCCCTGGATCAAGTTGGACACCACCAGCGAATCGCACCCCTTCTACACCGGCACCCAGAAGTCGGTGGACAACATGGGCGGTCGCGTCGAGAAGTTCCGCAACCGCTTTGGTAAGACGCTGGCCAAGTAATTCAATGCCCAGGGCTTCAGGCATGCACCTGACACCCTGAATCGAGGCAGCCCGGTAACGCCGCGCTGCCTTTTTTCATGGTCCCATCCGACTTTCGCCCGTGATCGTTCCCTCTCCTGCCATCGTCAGCAAAGCCGGTGCCCGGCGTTTGCCGCGCCTTGCACTCGTGCTACTGTGTCTGGCTTATGGTTTGTCCGGCTTCGTAGGTCGTGATGCCTGGAAGAGCGCAGACATGGCGGGTCTGGGGTTGATGGCGGAACTCGCATCTGGAGGCACATCGTGGTGGGCTCCCACCCTTGCCGGTTTTGCACCAGAAGAACCCGCCTTGCTGCCCTATTGGCTTGGGGCGTGGGCTCTGCAGATCGCACCCGCTTGGATAGCCCCAGACTTCGCAGCCCGGCTGCCCTTCATGGTGATGTTGGCACTGGTCATGGCAGGTACCTGGTACGGAACCTATTACCTTGCGCGGACCCCCCTGGCGCAACCGGTCGCCTTTGCATTCGGTGGGGAAGCCAAGCCCGCCGATTACGCCCGCGCCATTGCGGATGGAGCCTTGCTGGCTTTGCTGGCTTGCCTCGGGCTGGCACAGCTGGCACATGAAACCACACCTGCCTTGGCACAGCTCGGCTTTGCCGCCTTACTGTTTTTCAGCGCAGCAGCCCTGCCCTTCAAGGCGCGTACCGCGGGCTGGAGTGCAAGCGTTGCCTTGGCGGGGCTGGCATTGGCGGGCGCGCCTTCCCTGGCCTTCCTGTGGGGTGCCGGTGCGGCGGTGATTCATCTGGTGAGCGGTCCTGCCGACGCCGATGCCCGCGCCGAGTTGCGCGGCTCGTCCATGGTCGTATTCGTGGGCTGCCTGCTCGTACTGGGTCTCTCCCATAGTCTGGACTTGCTGCGCTGGAAAGTCGAGGTTCCCACACTGCAAACCGTTTGGAGCGGGCATGTGGAACTGCTCATCTGGTTTACCTGGCCCGCGTGGCCTTTGACGCTATGGACGCTGTGGCGCTGGCGCAGGCATTTGCACAGCCGACATCTCGCACTTCCTCTTTGGTTTGTGGTGGTCGCCGTCGGTGCCGCTCTGAGCTCCCCGACTCCAGATCGCAGCCTACTGCTGGCACTGCCGGCTCTGGCCTGCTTGGCTGCGTTTGCACTTCCCACCCTGCAGCGTCAGGTCAGCGCTTTGATCGACTGGTTTACCTTGCTGTTTTTCTCAGGCTGTGCTTTTACGGTTTGGGTGGTTTGGATTGCGATGCAAACGGGTGTTCCTGCCCAACCCGCCGCGAACGTGCAGCGGCTGGCGCCCGGCTTCGAACCTCATCTCTCGGTGGGAGTGCTGGCGCTGGCGATCGTGGCCACGCTCGCCTGGGCCTGGTTGGTGCGTTGGAGGGTTGGCCGCCACCAACCCGCCATCTGGACGAGCCTGGTACTGCCAGCCGGTGGCGTGACCCTCAGCTTTTTTCTGGCCATGAGTCTGTGGATGCCGCTCCTGAACTACGCACAAAGTTACCGGTTGCTGGTGCAGCGCACACTCAATCACCTACCCGATGCCACTTGTGTCGAAATCATCGGCTTGGGTCTGGGTCAGATTGCGGCATTCCGGTTCTATGGTCAACTGCCATTGAAGCCGCTTTCCGCACAGGCACCACAATGCCCATGGCTTCTGGCTGAACCCCGACCGGATGGCAGCATGCCTGCCGAGCTCAACGCGGTGCTATGGGACGAACCGCTATTGATCCGTCACCCGGCCAATGCGGGCGAATCGGTGCTTGTGCTCAAACGGAGCCTGCAACAACCCTGATCGATGCGGGCGTTGTAGGCAAGTGGCGCACGCGCGAAGCAGCAAACACCAACGTAAAGGTAGATCCTTTGCCCGGTGTACTGGTGATGACCAGTTCAGCGCCGTGGCGTTGTGCCACATGCTTCACAATCGCCAACCCGAGGCCGGTTCCCCCCGTGTCGCGTGAGCGGCTGCGATCTACACGGTAGAAGCGCTCGGTCAAGCGTGGCAAATGCTCGGGTGCAATGCCAGGACCGGTGTCCTTCACCCAGAACCGCGCACCGCCATCGGGTGTGCTGGCAAATGCGACTTCAATCCGCTGCCCGGCGGGGGTGTACCGAACCGCGTTGCTGATCAGGTTGGAGAAGGCACTGTGCAATTCGGTGAGCGACCCCGCCAATTCACAGCTCGGCTCGTACGCAAACTGCAGCGCATGGGGTTGCCCATGCAAAACCCGTGACAAATTCATGGCTTCTTGTTCGCACTGTTCCATGAGGACATCCAATGGGTGCCACTCGTCGAGCGCGGGCAACGGGCTTCCTTCCAGTCGTGAAAGCGTCAACAGATCGCTGACCAGGGTTTGCATGCGCTGCGCCTGCTGGGACATCAGCCCCAGGTAACCCGTCCGTTCGTCGTCGTTGAGAGGCAGGCTTTGCATGGTCTCCACGAATCCTGCCAGTACAGTCAGGGGGGTTCGAATTTCGTGGGACACGTTGGCCACGAAATCGCGGCGCATCGCCTCGGCCTGCTCGACTGCGGTGATGTCGCGCGACAGCAAAAGCAAGCGCTGGGCCCCGTAGGTGTGTAAATGCACCGAAAGCAAAACCGGCTTGCTACTGGTGGACGCCCGCCCCGGCATGAGGACATCGTGACCAAAATCACGTGCGGCCCAATATGCCGCAAACCCAGGGTCGCGCACCAAGTTACCAAAGTGCTGTTGCAAGTCGCGTTGCGGATCCAGCCCGAAATGGCCGGCCGCCGTTTGGTTGCACCATTCAATGCGAAATTCCGGGTCAAGCAGCACAACGCCGTTGGGCGATGCCTGCAAGGCTGCCAAGATTTCTTGCAGCCGGGACTCGCTTTCTAGGCGCTGGCGCTCGCTGCTCCGCAACAGCCGCCGCGTTCGGTCTTGGATTTCGCTCCACAGCCCACGACCCAATGCAACTTCGTCCGTGGCGCCATTGCGCAACCAATGCAGCAATCGCAGTCCGCGGTAGGTGTCGACCAGGGACCACAAGTAGCCCCCGAGCAGTGCCCCCCCCAACGCAGCAGCCCACTGCGCACCAACAGGTACCAAGTGCCATCCGACCAAGCCCAGGACCAACTGAAGCGCCAGCAACGAGCCAATGCGCACAATCACGTCGCCACCCAATGCATCAACCGTGGTTGGAAACGGCAACCTGGGTTGGAATCGTAGGGTTGGCTGTCAAGCGATAGCCTACGCCCCGGACCGTTTCCACCATGGATCCGGCTTGCAGCAAGGCTTCGCGCAGCCGCTTGACATGCACATCCACCGTGCGTTCTTCAATGTAAACATGGTCGCCCCAGACCTTGTCCAGCAATTGCGCACGGCTGTGCACCCGCTCGGCATGCCCCATGAAAAAGTTCAAGAGCTTGAACTCCGTGGGTCCGAGTTTGAGTACACGCCCGTCAAAGACAACCCGGTGGGTGGCCGGGTCCAAAGTGAGTGCCCCGATGGTGAGGGCATCACCAGCCTGCTCGGGTGTGCGACGGCGCAGCACCGCGCGGATACGGGCCAACAGTTCCTTGGTCGAGAAGGGCTTGGCGATGTAATCGTCCGCACCGGCATCGAGGCCGGCCACCCGATCGGCCTCGTCGCCGCGGGCTGTCAGCATGATGATCGGAACCGACTGGGTACGGGGATCGGATCGCCATTGCTTGGCCAGCGTCAGGCCACTTTCTCCGGGCAGCATCCAGTCCAGCAAGATCAGATCGGGTGTGGAATCGGCTACCTCGCGTTGGGCCGTGGCACTGTCCATCGCCCAAATCGGCCGAAAACCGTTATGGCGCAGGTTGACGGCGATCAACTCGGCAATGGCGGACTCATCCTCCACGACCAAAACAGAAGGCATGGTTCTCATGGAGCCTCCCTGCGGGCCGGTTCGGTGCGGAAAAAGCACGGGGGAACGTAGCGGTTCATTTGACGATCGACTCGATCTGGTCCATGGACGAGTGGCGAATGTCTTCGCCCTTCACCACGTAGATGATGAACTCTGCAATGTTCTTGGCATGGTCGCCGATGCGCTCAATGGCCTTGGCCAGGAACAGCAGGTCCAGGCTGGGCGAGATCATGCGCGGGTCCTCCATCATGTAGGTGATGAGCTTGCGCACAAAACCATCGAACTCCGTATCAATGAGGTCATCCTCTTTCAGGATCGTCAGCGCAGCATTCACATCCAAACGGGCAAAGGCGTCCAGTGCCTTGTTCAGCAGACCAGACGCCAGATCGGCCGCCACCCGAAGTTCCAGGGACGGCAAACTGCGCGGCGTACCGCTCTGGATGAT
This sequence comes from Rhodoferax sp., assembly GCA_041919095.1. Lineage (GTDB taxonomy): Bacteria > Pseudomonadota > Gammaproteobacteria > Burkholderiales > Burkholderiaceae_C > Allorhodoferax. The sequence continues at coordinate 10,787 of JAYRUL010000079.1, forward strand.
GGAACGCACCATGCGGGCAATCTTCTCGGCCTCATCGCCCACGCGCTCCAGATTGGCCGTCGTTTTGGAAATCGCAATCAGCAGCCGCAAATCACGGGCCGTAGGCTGGCGCCTTGCGATGATGCTGGAGAGGTCGCGGTCAATCGCAATCTCCATGGCATTCACACGCGCCTCGTTCGCCGAAACTTCGTTGGCCACCTCGACACTGAACTGCGACAGCGCGTAAATGGCGCGACGGATCTGCGACTCTACCAAGCCCCCGAGCTCCATGAGCTGCGACGATACGGATGTCAGATCGCTGTCGAATTGGGTGGACAAATGTTTGTCTGGCATGGTCTTCCTCCTGTTGGATGCGTCTTTGGTCATCAACCAAAGCGACCCGTAATGTAGTCTTCGGTTTCTTTGCGACTGGGTTTGAAGAACATCTGTTCGGTGGAACCAAATTCCACCAGATCGCCCAGGTACATGTAGGCGGTGTAATCGCTGCAACGGGCCGCCTGCTGCATATTGTGCGTGACGATGACAACCGTGTAGTCGTTCTTCAGTTCCACAATCAACTCTTCGACCTTGGCCGTGGAAATCGGATCCAAGGCTGAGCAGGGTTCGTCCAGCAGCAGCACTTCGGGCTTGATGGCTATGCCCCGGGCAATGCACAAGCGCTGTTGCTGGCCACCGGAGAGGCTGGAGCCGCTTTGTTGCAACTTGTCCTTCACCTCGGTCCACAGCGCTGATTTGCGCAGCGCCCATTCCACGCGCTCTTCCATGTCGGTGGCACTGAGATCTTCAAACAGGCGCACGCCAAAAGCAATGTTGTCAAAGATGGACATGGGAAACGGCGTGGGTTTCTGGAACACCATGCCCACCTTGGCACGCAGCAAGGCCACGTCTTCCTTGCTGGTGAGCAGGTTTTCACCGTCCAGCAACACCGCGCCATGGGCCCGTTGTTCGGGATACAGCTCAAACATGCGGTTGAAGACCCGCAACAACGTGGACTTGCCACAGCCCGAAGGCCCGATGAAGGCAGTCACCTTGTTCTCGGGAATCTCGAGGTTGATGTTTTTCAGCGCGTGAAACTTGCCGTAATAGAAGTCGAGGTCCTTGACGGCAATCTTGGTCGAAACCGGTGCGGAAATTGTTTGCAACATGATCGATTCGTTCAAATTTTGTTGCGGGTCAGCACCCGCGCCAGGATGTTCAAGCCAAGAACGGCCAAGGTGATGATGAAGACGCCCGCCCAAGCCAGCTTCTGCCAGTTTTCATAGGGACTCATGGCGAACTTGAAGATGGTCACCGGCAGGCTCGCCATGGGTTCGCCCAGGTTCGCCGTCCAGAACTGGTTGCTCAAAGCCGTAAACAGCAAAGGTGCGGTTTCGCCCGCAATGCGCGCGACAGCCAGCAACACACCGGTAATGACACCGGCACGTGCGGCCTTCAAAGTAATGCTCAGGATCACCTTCCACTTGGG
>JAYRUL010000080.1:0-12208 GCA_041919095.1 Rhodoferax sp.
CGATGCTTTTGAGCACGTGCTGCCCCGGCTCGGTGACGCGTTTGAGGCGTTTGCCGTGGCGCGCGAAGATGTCGATGCCCAGTTCTTCTTCCAATTCGATGATCGCTTTGGACACGCCCGGTTGGGACGTGTGCATGGCCTTGGCGGCTTCTGTCAGGTTGAGGTTGCGACGCACAGCCTCCTGAACAAAGCGAAATTGGTGTAAGTTCATATCGAATTCCAACTAAAGATGGAATTCATTATGCAAGAAAAAGGGGGTTAGTCTGCAGCCAACGCTGCTCGGGCGAGGCAGTCAATCACGGCAGGGTTTTCACCGGCCGACGGCAACAGGCTCACTTTCAGCGCTGGATACGCCTGCTGTACCGACGCGATGAGCAGGGGAACATCGGCTCGCGCATGTTTGCCCATACCGAGAAACATGGGAAACACCACCAGTTCGGTGACGCCTTGCTGCACCAGCAGTCCGGCTACCTGATCCAGACTGGGTTCGGTGTGTTCGATGTAGGCGCATGCCACCGGTGTTTGTGGACGCAAAGTCTGCATGCGATGGGCCACTGCTTCGACCGGTCCACGCCAGAGTGGATCGCGGGAGCCGTGGGCAAGCAGGACAACCGCACGCGCAAGGGTATTCGGAGAGTTCATCGACGCAGCACCAACCAACCAAAGGCAGACAGGGAAATAACCGAGTAGATGATTCCGGGCAACGCCGCCGTTACCCAAGGTAGCCAACCCCGCAGTGCGCCCAGATCGGCTAAAACGTTGTTGAGGAGCACAAAGCTGATGCCTGCCATCACGCCACCAAACACATAGGTGGCAACGCTGCCCGAGCGAAAGTGAAAGTAGGCAAAGGGCAGCGCCAGCACCACCATCACTAAACAGCTCAGGGGATAAAACACCTTTTTCCAAAATTGGATTTCGTACTTCTGCGCGGTCTGGCCATTGGCGTCCAGGTGGCGAATGTATTGAAACAAGTCAATCGTGCCCATGCGTTCCGGCTTGAGGACGGCTGTGGCCACCATTTCGGCGCTAATTTGGGTGTGCCAGCGAAACGTGTCAGAGCGGGTACGGTCCACATGGGCGGACTGGTCCTGGGCATAGACGAATTCGGCGCGCTCAACCTGGGACAAGAGCCACGCATCATCGGAACGAAACTGTCCGCTGGCAGCCTCGGTCAGCGATACCAGCAACCCTTTGTTGTCGAACTCGTAGATGCGTACATCACGCATGCTGGCATCGGGTGCGAGCGCACCAACGTTGACCGCGTAATGGCTGTAGGCTTGGCGCTCTTTCAGCCAGGCACCGGTTCGACCCACGGTGACGTCACCCTGGTAACGAGACTTGAGCAATTGCGCCGTTTTCCCGGACCAGGGCGCCACGTAGTCACCAATGGCGAAGGTGCACGCGACAAATACGATACCCAGTGCCAATAGCATACGCAGCGCCATCCAGGGCCCTAGCCCGCTGGTGCGCAAGATGGTGAACTCGGAGCTTTGGGCTAGCCGTGCCATCACAAAAATCGTGCCGATCAAGACGGTGATCGGCAACAACTCGTACAGATGACTAGGCAGGATGAGCCCAACGTACAACATCGCCTGCATGGCGGTGTAACCGGTGGCGGCATGCTTGGTTACGGCTTGTAGTTCTTCAACAAAATCAAAGAAGTAAAACAGGGTGGCAAACCCGATGGTGACCAGCGCCACCGAGACCAGCACCTCCCCGTACAGCAAACGACGGACGGTCTTCATGGAGTAGCACCACCTGATCGCTTGCGTAGCGCGCGCAGCGCGCCGACCAAGGCCCAGTTGTTATGGCGCTTGGACAGCCACAGCAAGGCACCCAGCAGCGCTCCCCCGTGCAAGGCCAAAAGAAAAACCGCAACGTGGACCTGGCCCGTTTCGATCCAGTTTTTTCCCAGGACGATCAGGTTGAAGTACACCACGAACACTAAGAACGCAAAGCCCAGGTTCACGGTGCGTCCCACACGGGGATTCACACCGGCAATAGCCAACCCGATCAGCACCAGATTGATCGATGCCAAAGCCAGTCCGGCACGCCAGCTCAACTCTGCCAAATGGGCTGGAATGGGGGTCTGCAGCAACTCGAGTGTGCTTTTGTTGCCCGACGGAATGAAGACGCGTGCGGAAGAATCATCTCCCTCCACCTTCACCCCATAAACACCAAACACCGCAACATGCAAGTCCTTGCTGCTCTTGGACTTCTCAAGCTTCTGCCCACTTTCTAGTACCAGGTACTTGTCTGCGTTGATGATCTCCACATGTCCACTGCGGGAGGACGTGACGGATTCCTTTCCGTCTTTCTGGGTGGCAATGAAGACGTTGCTCCCGGCCAGCTTGCCACTGGCATCTTTTTCAATGAAGAACACACGTTCACCATTGGAAGATTCCTGGAACTGCCCTGGTTCAATGCGGGCAATGTCGCCGCGCTTTTCGTAGCGGTCGCGCATGTCTTCGATGCGGCCATAGGCCCAGGGAAGAATCAGAAAGGCAAGAGCGGTAATGACCAGCAAGATCGGCCAGGCAAAACGAAACAAGGGTTTGATCAGGCTGGTCAGACCTTGACCGGCACCGAACCAGATCACCATCTCACTGTCGCGAAACATCCGGGTCAACACGCTCAGGACCGCGATGAACAGGCACATGGTCAGGATCGTGGGCATGTCCGACAGCACGGTGTAGCCCATGATCAGCATGACGTCGGCCGGGTTGAAAATGCCGCGCCCCGCTTCGCCCAGCGTACGAATGAGGGTCATCGTCATGACTACGGTGACCAAGACCACCATGGTCGCCCCAAAACTCCGGGCGAGCTCCTTGCGAAGAGACGAATGGAATAACATGGCGGATTCGAGGAAAACCTGAATTATGAACTTTGAACTTCACTCCATGGACCTTACCAAGGTCCAAAACGAGAAATGCGATGCCCTGATCCTGTTGGTGTCCGATGACTTCAAGGCCGGCAAAGACGCGCTATCCCTGCTCGTCGCGTCGGCCATCAAAGCCCACGACTTTGAAACCAAGGCAGGCAAGCAACTGAATGTATACCGGCCCGCCAAGACCCAATCTACCCATAGCGTGGTGGTGGGTATCGGTAAGGGAAGCGCCCGGGAGGTGCGTGGCGCGGTGCAATCAGCGTGGGGCACCATCAAGGGACAAGGCGTGAAGAAGCTGGTTCTGGCGTTTGCCCAGGCAACCACGTCCGAAGCGTTGCGCGCAGGCGTTGGTGCAATCGCGGACGCCAGCTATGTGTACACGCATACCAAATCCAAGCCCGAAGGCCGTGGCCTGGCGCATGTCTTATTGGTAGCACCCAACGCCACAGAACTCCAAACCGATTTTGATCGTGCCTGCGCCATCATGGTAGGCGCCGAAGTGGCCAAAGAGTGGGCTAACCGCCCGGGAAACCACGCGACACCGACCCATTTGGCACGCGCAGCACAAGAATTGGGCAAGCAACCCAAGTTCAGCTGCGAGGTTCTCGGCCCCAAGGAAGTCGCGAAATTGGGCATGGGTTCGTTCATGGCAGTGGCGCAAGCGTCGACAGAACCCTTGCGTTTCATTGTTTTGCGGTACAACGGAGCCGCCAAGTCGCAAGCACCGGTGGTGCTCGTGGGCAAGGGCATTACGTTTGACTCGGGTGGCATTTCCTTGAAGCCGGGTGCCGAAATGGACGAGATGAAGTTCGATATGTCCGGGGCCGCCAGCGTGCTGGGGGTATTCCGGGCTTTGGCCCAGCTACGACCCAACCTGAATGTGGTGGGTTTGATCGCAGCCTGCGAAAACATGCCCGCTGGCAACGCGCTCAAGCCCGGTGACGTCATCACCAGCATGAGCGGACAAACCATTGAGATTCTCAACACGGATGCCGAGGGCCGTTTGATCTTGTGCGATGCACTGACCTATGCAGAACGTTTCAAGCCGCAAGCGGTCGTGGATATCGCGACGCTGACTGGAGCCTGCGTCATCGCATTGGGTGGCGTACGCAGTGGCATGTACGCGTCACGGGATGATCTCGCTGAGGCACTGTCGTGCGCTGGTGAGGTTGCGCAAGACCTCTGCTGGCGGATGCCCCTGGATGAAGAATATGGCGAAGGGCTCAAAACCCATTTCGCTGATGTGGCCAACGTCGCTGGGCGTGCCGGTGGTTCGATCACCGCAGCCAAGTTCTTGCAGCGTTTTGCCGACAAGTACCCCTGGGCGCATCTGGACATTGCGGGTACGGCCTGGAAGGGTGGGGCCACCAAAGGTGCAACCGGGCGTCCGGTCGGTCTGCTCATTGAATACCTGATGTCACTGGCCTACACCAAGTAAATTTGGGCGTGACGGAACTCGCGTTTCATTTTGGAGCCCCTGACAAGATTGCTTATGCGTGCCGGTTGTTGCGCAAGGCAGTTGGCAGTGGTGCGCGTGTCGTGGTTATTGGGGAACCCGACCAACTCCGGGATCTGGATGAAACATTGTGGTCGGTATCACCCACAGACTTTGTTCCCCATTGCATGGTGAATGCAGCGGCGTCGGTGGCCAAACACAGTCCGGTCATTCTGACGCCAGCCTTGGATCAGGTCGGGCCCGAACGCGAAGTCCTGGTCAACCTGGCTGAGCAGGTTCCGATGGGATTTGAAACTTATACGAGATTGATTGAGATCGTTAGTCTTGATCCTGACGACCGCAATGCCGCGCGAGAGCGTTGGCGTTTCTACTCTAGCCAGGGCTATGCGATTGCGCGTCACGATTTAACCGCGAAGAGTGCTTCTTGAACCATGTCGACCACGAAACCTTCAGCCCGTTTCTTTCCAACGCTGACCGAAGTGGTGCAACCTGGCATTCCTTTGGCAGCAGTGCCGATCGATGTTGAACGACTCACCCAACAGGTTCTGGATCGGGTTAAGCCGCGTCTGGAGCAGCAGCTGCGCGCCAATCTGCAAACTGCTCTGGACAGTTACTTGCGCGCGGCCTTGCCCCAATACCATGCGGAGTTGGATGCAGTGGTGGAATCCGTCGTCAACGAAGCGCTGGCCAAGCTGCACCCCCAGTCACCACAGCAGTCCTAGGTGCAAATTTTCTTCGCTCCTGATGGAATGAATGGTCAATTTGCAGGTTAGAATGGCGGGCTCTGGAGCGGTGGATGAGCGGTTTAAGTCACACGCCTGGAAAGCGTGCGTGGGGTAAAACCCACCGCGGGTTCGAATCCCGCCTGCTCCGCCAGTTTTGAAAATGCCCGGTGTGCTTTGCATAGCCGGGCTTTTTGTTGTCAGTATGGTTTTGGGCCGTGTTACGCTCGGACCCGCCGGAAATTGGGAGAGAAAGAATGCAACACGCTTCAACGGTAATGCCCGTGATCTTGTGCGGGGGCAGTGGTACCCGACTTTGGCCGCTTTCGCGCAAAGCCTTGCCCAAGCAATTCGTTCCATTGGTGGGTGGCAAGAGCCTGTTGCAATTGACACTGGAACGTGCGCGTGGGGTATCTGGTTCGCAATTGGTGGTTGCTGCCGAAGAGCATCGCTTCTTGGTCCAGGAATGTATTGCGTCTGCAGATGTGCAAGCGCGCATCGTGCTGGAGCCTCAAGGGCGCAATACCGCCGCAGCCATGGCGTGTGCCGCTTTGAATGCGCCAGCGGATTCCTTGCTGTTGTTCTTGCCAGCAGACCATCACATTCCCGATGCGGACGCCTTCGCGCAAACGGTAGAAACCGGGGTTGCGGCGGCCCAGCATGGTGCGATCGTCACCTTTGGGGTCCAGCCCAGTTTCCCCAGTACGGCGTACGGTTACATCGAACAAGGCACTGGTTACGCGGACCGGCAAGGAGTGTACCGGGTGCAACGGTTTATTGAAAAGCCCGATCCGCCGCGCGCGCAGGAACTGTTGTTACGCGGCGGGCATTTGTGGAACGCCGGTATTTTCCTTGTGCAAGCGGCGGTGCTCTTGCAAGCCTTGGAAGCATTTGCACCGGACATCCTCACGCAGTGCCGGCAAGCGGTCGACGGCCAGGTTGCCGATGGCGATTTCTTGCGTCTGGAGCCCCATGCATTTGGTGCTTGCCGCAGTGAGAGCATTGATTACGCGGTAATGGAGAAAGCATCAAACGTTGCGGTCGTGCCCTTTGCAGGGGCGTGGAGTGACGTTGGTAGCTGGAACGCGGTTGCAGAGCTGACCAACCCCGACAGCAATGGCAATCGCGCGGTGGGCCAAGGGCACTTTGTCGGCGCGACCAATACGTACATCCACGCCCAGCATCGACCGGTGGTGGCATTGGGAACGGACAATGTACTGGTTATCGACACCGCGGATGCCGTACTGGTCGCGCATGCGTCGCAGGCCGAACAGGTGAAGCAGGTGGTTGCCGAACTGGAAAAGCAAGGCATTGCGCAAGCCCAGCAACACCGCCGAGTGGCACGCCCGTGGGGCATGTATGACAGTGTCGATGCGGGAGCACGCTTTCAGGTCAAGCGCATAGTCGTCAAGCCGGGGGCCAGCTTGAGCCTGCAAATGCACCATCACCGCGCAGAGCATTGGGTCGTGGTCAGCGGCACGGCAGAGGTCACCAACGGTGACAAAGTAATCTTGCTCTCGGAAAACCAGAGTACCTACATTCCGGTCGGGCAAGTACACCGCCTGGCCAACCCGGGCAAGATGCCTTTGGAGATTATCGAGGTCCAGTCGGGGTCCTACCTCGGTGAAGACGACATCGTGCGTTTGCAAGACACTTACGGTCGGGTCGCAGGTGGTTGAGGTGTGTGTTCCTGATCAGCAGCCGATCTGGACCGGGATTCGTTGACGCCCAAAGTGCCCTGCACAAGGCGCGAATCGACCTGCAAGGGGTGTTCCGCAGCGAGGGCATGCTCCTTGCGTGGTCAAGACGTAACGGCGCATCGCATACCAATCCCGTTCCATCAGGGGCGTGCCACATGCGGCGCAAAAGCTGGTATCGCCATCACGGTGATGAACATTGCCCAGATAGACATGCTTGAGACCGTGTTGGCAGGCAAGGGTTCGTGCCCGTACCAAGGTTTCGCCGGGGGTAGCGGGGATATCCGTCAATTTGTAATCCGGATGAAACGCAGAAAAGTGCAGCGGGACTTCGTCCCCCATTTCACGCCGAACCCATTCACACAAAGCGGCGATCTCTCCCTCTGAATCGTTCAAACCGGGGATCAACAGCGTGGTTATTTCGAACCAGACCGAGGTTTCATGGCGGAGGTAGAGCAGGGTGTCCAACACCGGCTGCAAATGTGAGCCCGTCTGGTGGAAGTAGAAGTCCTCGGTAAAGGCCTTGAGGTCAATATTGGCTGCGTCTATCTTGGAAAAAAAGTCCTGGCGTGCCTGCCCTTGCACGTACCCTGCAGTCACGGCCACCGTGTGAATACCCAGGCTGTGACAGGCGTCGGCAACGTCCATCGCATATTCGGCAAAGATGACCGGATCGTTGTAGGTGAAGGCCACGCTGGTGCAGCCGTAACGCAATGCGGCTTGCGCGATACCCAGGGGCGTTGCGAGGTCCATCTGCCGATCCTGGTCGCGTGATTTGGTGATGTCCCAGTTCTGACAGAACTTGCAGGCGAGATTGCAGCCCGCCGTTCCAAACGACAAGACGCTGCTGCCCGGATAGAAATGGTGCAGCGGCTTTTTCTCGATCGGATCGATGCAGAACCCGGAAGACCGACCGTACGTGGTCAAGACCAGCCGGTCCCCACTGCGCTGGCGCACGAAACAGGCGCCCCGTTGTCCTTCTTGCAGCTTGCATTCGCGCGGGCACAAGTCGCATTGCAGGCGCCCGTCAGCTTGCAGGTGCCAGTAACGCGCCGGGGCAGCGGGGGTCAAGGTTTCGGCGGTTCGGACCATTTTTGTACGGTGTAACGCTGCCAATGCATCGCTTCATGCCAAAAGTTGGCAGGCAATCCGGCTTTTTGTTTCAAGTGCGCCAGGAAATCGGACGGATGTGGCAACTGGGTCCAAACCTGGGGTAAAAAAGTGCTGCGATGCGCACCGTACTGGACGATCACGCCATCTATGCCTGGACGCAGCAAGGCAACCAAGTCTGCTTCACTGGATGCCCGCACGGATTCTGGTGGCGCAAGAACCGAAACTTCGATGCGTAACGCATCCAGTTCATGCGCTGCCAGGGGAGCAAAACGCGGATCGTGCAAGGCCGCTGCTACGGCGTTGGCGCGCACATCCTCCAGCAGTGACCGGTGCGGCTGCAAGGTCCCGATGCATCCACGCAACTGGCCACCCAGGGTCAAGGTGACAAAGCTTGCCGCTGGTTCACGCGGCCATGGAAATGAGGCATCCACAAACTGCATCGATTGTCCCAAAGCACTGGCAATGGCAGCGCGTGCGATGGTTGGCAGGCAGGCCCCGGATTCAGTGGAGAGTGTGTCCATGGGGCTGCAAGAAGGCCACGGCCGCATAGCCCACCACCCGTGTGCGATCGCCTGCGGCATCGCTGGAGTTCGACAGCCCCAGTATCTCGGCTTGCAGCTGTTGCTGTGCCGCTGTGACCAGGAAACCATTCATCGGCGTTGCACCGCAGGCTTGGGCATGGGTTATCTGTGGCCGAAGTGTCACGATGGCTTGCAGGGTGGATCTGTCCAATGACCGTGCTTGGGCATCGCAATGGTAGTGGGACAAATCAGAACTGATGACGATGAGCGTCTCGGGCCCACCCCATACCGCCGACAACGCATCAGACACCGCTTGGGTTGATGCATCTCCCACCAGTAGCGGAACCACAGAAAACTCTGGCAGAACCGTTTGTAGAAAAGGGAGCTGAACTTCCAGTGCATGCTCCTGCGCGTGCGCCGCCGGGTGCGAAATGACCGGGGCAAGTCCCAGAAGCGTATCGACGGCAGCAGCGTCCACCGGGACCGATCCCAACGGCGTCGCAAAAAGCTCGACCCCCGGCAGGGCTATTCCCTTGAAAGCAACACGGTGCGCCGGCCCCACCAGCACTACCCTGCGTAGCAAGTCTGCCCACGGAACCAGGCGCGCGTAGGCCAAAGCAGCCGTACTGGCACTGTACAAATACCCCGCATGCGGCACCAAAATTGCCTTGGGGCATTGGAGGTTCGGTGTTTGCCTGCGCGCAGCCGAAAGGTACCGACCAACATCTTGCGCCAGCACTGCTGCATCCCTGGGATAAAAACTCCCAGCAACGGCCGGTGGGCGCAGAGACTTCATGCGGTGTGCTACTTGTTGGTTTGCACCATCTTCATGGCCGATGCAATCAAGGCAGACACCTCGGACATATTACTGGGCACGATCAGCGTAGTGGTGGAATCTGCGGCCACCTTGGAATAAGCGTCCACGGCTTTTTCCGCTACCTTCAGCTGCACAGCTTCGGCACCGCCTGGTTGGCGTATGGCTGTCGCAATGCGCTCAATGGCTTGGGCGGTGGCTTCAGCCACTGCGGTGATGGACTGGGCATCGCCCTGGGCTTTGTTGATGACGGCTTGCTTTTCGCCCTCAGAACGGGCAATGAAAGCTTCGCGCTCACCGGTGGCGATGTTGATTTGCTCTTGGCGGCGGCCTTCAGACGCGGCAATCAGGGCTCGCTTTTCGCGCTCGGCTGTAATTTGCTGCTGCATGGCGTGCAAGATTTCTTTGGGTGGGGTCAGGTCTTTGATTTCGTAGCGCAGCACCTTCACCCCCCAGTTCAGGGCAGCTTCGTCAATGGCAGCTACCACTTGGGCGTTGATGATGTCACGCTCCTCGAAAGTCTTATCCAACTCCAGCTTGCCGATGACCGAGCGCAGTGACGTTTGGGCCAACTGCGAAATAGCCACAATGTAGTTGCTAGAGCCGTAGCTGGCGCGCATGGCATCGGTCACCTGAAAGTACAGAATGCCATCCACCTGCAACTGGGTGTTGTCGCGCGTAATACACACCTGACTGGCAATGTCCAGCGGAACCTCCTTCAGCAAGTGCTTGTAGGCCACGCGATCGACAAAGGGCATCAGGAAGTTGAGACCCGGTGTCAAGGTCCCCTTGTATTTGCCCAGTCGTTCAACGACCCAGGCGTGCTGCTGGGGCACGACCTTGATTGACTTGAAAATAAAAATGACAGCGATTGCAAGCAGAAGAAGTCCGAGTTCCATGTTGTTTTCCTAGTGGGTAAAAGGCAGGCGAGGGTTGGCGGGTTATGCGACGTGCTGCACGATCAATCGGTTACCGATGACTTCGACAATCCGGTGCGTGCCGATCTGCATCGGCAGGCCTGCTACACCATTCACTGTCCAAGCCGCACCGCGGTATTTCACGGTAGCAGTGCCATCGGGGTTCCATGCATCCACCTGCACCGTCTCACCGACATCCAGGTTGACGTCGCGGTTGGCGCTGGCGGCAGCGATCGGTGCTCTGCTGGCCCGCATGCGCCTCAGCGCCACAACCGATCCTGCGCCCACCACGGCCGCCGCCACTATTTGCAGGGGCAAAGAGAATCCGAGGTAGCTGGCCACGGCTGCAGCCGCAAACCCGAGTGAGAGCATGAGCAGGTAAAAGGTACCGGTTGCCAACTCAACGGCCACGGCAGTGCCCGCTAGCAGCCACCATACTGTGGATAAAGCCATAAACGGGGCCCTCCTGTGTTGTGATCGCGACATTTTCTGCCAATCGAGGGACAACGCAAGCTGAGTGACGTAATAAGTCCTTACACTTCGCGCCTGTTTTTCAAATTCCCCCCCCTCGCGCCCTGGAGCCCGACATGAAATTTCGCTTTCCCATCGTCATCATTGACGAGGACTTTCGCTCTGAGAACACCTCGGGTCTGGGCATTCGCGCATTGGCCGAGGCCATCGAGAAAGAGGGTTTTGAAGTGCTGGGGGTGACGAGCTACGGGGATCTTTCTCAGTTTGCCCAGCAACAGAGCCGTGCCAGCGCCTTCATTTTGTCTATCGACGACGAGGAGTTCACGCCTGGGCCGGACCTGGACCCCGCTGTGCTGAATTTGCGCAAGTTCATTGAGGAAGTGCGTTGGAAGAACGCCGACGTGCCCATCTACGTGTACGGCGAAACCAAGACCAGCCGCCATCTGCCCAACGATGTCCTGCGCGAACTGCATGGCTTCATCCACATGTTCGAGGACACACCCGAATTCGTGGCCCGGCACATCATCCGCGAGGCCAAGAGCTACCTGGAAGGCATACAGCCGCCATTTTTCCGCGCCTTGCTGGACTATGCCGAAGACGGCTCTTACTCCTGGCACTGCCCGGGTCACTCGGGCGGTGTGGCGTTCTTGAAGAGCCCTATTGGCCAGATGTACCACCAGTTCTACGGCGAAAACATGCTGCGCGCCGACGTGTGCAATGCGGTGGAAGAACTCGGCCAGTTGCTAGACCATAACGGTGCCATTGGCGAGAGCGAGCGCAACGCTGCGCGCATCTTCAATGCCGACCACTGCTTTTTTGTCACCAACGGCACCTCTACCTCCAACAAGATGGTGTGGCACCACACGGTGGCCCCCGGCGATATTGTTGTAGTGGACCGTAACTGCCATAAGAGCAACCTGCACTCGATCATCATGACCGGGGCCATCCCGGTGTTTCTGAAGCCCACCCGCAACCACTTCGGCATCATTGGTCCCATTCCCAAGAGCGAATTCGAGCCCGCGGCCATCCGCACCAAGATCAAGGCCAACCCGCTCTTGAAGGGCGTGGACGCGAGGACCGTCAAACCGCGCATCCTCACGCTCACCCAAAGCACCTACGACGGCGTGCTCTACAACACCGAGACCATCAAGAAGATGCTCGACGGCTATGTGGAGAACCTGCACTTCGACGAAGCCTGGCTGCCGCACGCTGCGTTTCACCCGTTCTACGGCATGTACCACGCCATGGGCAAGAACCGCGTACGCCCCAAAGAGGCGGTGGTCTACAGCACCCAGTCCATCCACAAGCTGCTCGCTGGCATCAGCCAGGCCAGCCACGTGCTGGTGCAGGATTCACAACGGGTCAAATTGGACAAGCACCTCTTCAATGAGGCCTACTTGATGCACACCAGTACGAGCCCGCAATACAGCATCATTGCGAGTTGCGATGTGGCTGCCGCCATGATGGAGCCGCCCGGTGGTACCGCGCTGGTGGAAGAGAGTATTGCCGAGGCACTGGATTTTCGTCGTGCGATGCGCAAGGTGGACGAAGAATACGGCAAAGACTGGTGGTTCAAGGTCTGGGGCCCTGAGGTGGAGGCCGAGGAAGGC
>JAYRUL010000081.1:0-12186 GCA_041919095.1 Rhodoferax sp.
CCATCAGCGACAGGCAGCCGCCGCACACCGAGGCCATGGACGACGAGCCGTTGGACTCGGTGATTTCCGACACCACGCGGATGGTGTAGGGGAATTCTTCCTTGCTTGGCAGGCAGGCCACCAGGGCGCGCTTGGCCAGGCGGCCGTGGCCGATTTCGCGGCGCTTGGTGCTGCCCATGCGGCCGACTTCGCCCGTGGCAAAGGGAGGCATGTTGTAGTGCAGCATGAAGCGGTCTTCAAACTCGCCCGCCAGCGCGTCGATGCGCTGCGCATCGCGCTCGGTGCCCAGCGTGGCCACCACCAGCGCCTGGGTTTCGCCGCGCGTGAACAGGGCGGAGCCGTGGGTGCGGGGCAGCACGCTGTTGCGGATCTCGATGGGGCGCACGGTGCGCGTGTCGCGGCCGTCGATGCGGGGTTCGCCCGCCAGGATCTGGCTGCGCACGATGCGCGCTTCGATGTCGAACAGCATGCCCTCGACCTTGACGGCGTCGAACTCAACACCGGCTTCCTTCAGATCAGCCATCACCACGGCGTAGGCTTCGCGGCAGGCGTGCGTGCGCGCTTGCTTGTTGCGGATCTGGTAGGCGGCGCGCAGCTTGTCCTCGGCCAGTTGCGTGACCTTGGCGATCAGGGCCTCGTCCTTGGCGGGAGCTTGCCATTCCCAGGCGGGCTTGCCAGCGTCGCGCACCAGTTCGTGGATGGCGTTGATGGCGATCTTGCCCTGCTCATGGCCGAACACCACGGCGCCCAGCATCACGTCCTCGGGCAGCTGCTGCGCTTCGGATTCGACCATCAGCACGGCGGCCTCGGTGCCCGCAACGACCAGGTCCATTTGGCTGTTCTTGCGCGCCGTCTGGCCGGGGTTGAGCACGTACTCACCGTTGATGTAACCCACGCGGGCCGCGCCAATGGGGCCGCTGAACGGAATGCCAGACACCGCCAGCGCAGCGCTCGAAGCGATCATGGCGGCGATGTCGGCATCCACCTCGGGATTGAGCGACAGGGTATGGATCACCACATGCACTTCGTTGAAGAAGCCCTCGGGGAACAGCGGACGGATCGGACGGTCGATCAGGCGGCTGGTCAGCGTTTCCAGTTCGCTGGGCTTGGCTTCGCGCTTGAAGAAGCTACCGGGGATCTTGCCCGCAGCGTAGGTTTTCTCGATGTAGTCCACCGTCAGCGGAAAGAAATCCTGCCCCGGCTTGGCCGACTTGGATGCCACCACCGTGGCCAGCACCACGGTGTCGTCGATGTTCACCAGCACGGCGCCGGTGGCCTGGCGGGCAATCTCGCCCGTTTCCATGACGACGGTCTTGTCGCCCCACTGGAAAGACTTGGTGACCTTGTTGAAAATACTCATATTTGCTCCTGATTTAATAGCTGATAACGCAATACCAGCGGGCTCTGGAGGCCAATTCAGCAAACGATGCCATTCCAGTGAAACCGCCCGCGGAATTCATTGGAATGACACAGCTTCGATCTGCTCGGCACACCAGCAAAAGTAAAAAACGCCTGAGCTAGCGTGCTAACCCAGGCGTTCATGCGTGCAATGCGGCTTACTTGCGCAGACCCAGTTTGGCGATCAGCGCGGTGTAACGGTCGGCGTCCTTGGCCTTGAGGTAGTCCAGCAGCTTGCGGCGGCGGCTCACCATGCGCAGCAGGCCACGGCGACCATGGTGGTCCTTGGCATGCTCCTTGAAGTGGGGCATCAGCTCGTTGATGCGGGCGGTCAGCAGCGCCACCTGGACTTCGGGGCTGCCGGTATCATTGGCAGCGCGTTGGTTGGCCTTGACGACTTCGGCCTTGACGGAAGAGGCGATCATTGGAATTGTCCTTAGAAATGAACGGCGCGCGACCCTGGAAAGAGCCTGTGCACCTTGGTTTTACTTGCGCCAGAAGCCGGAACAAGCCCTGACGTGCGTCTTGCACCATGCAAAACAGGTCGATTATAACTGCACTGGGCACCCCGCCCTTCACCACCCCATCTGCCATGACCAGGTACCGCACAACCCATTACCCCTTTTGTGCCTGCGCACTTGCCCTGTGCCTGGCACTCGCCATCCATCCCACAAACACATGGGCCAAGCGCAAGACCAGCGCCCAGAACAGCACCCAAACAGACAAGCCGCGCAAGGGCGTCAGCAAGATCACCTACCAACGCAGCCCCTCCGAAGAAACCCCCGCCCAACGCGACAAACGCCTCAAACGCGAATGCAAGGGCATGCACAATGCAGGCGCCTGCCTGGGCTACACCCGCTGACTGATAGGCCAAAGCAATCACCCGGCAGCGACCGCCTGTCTGCACCAACACGCCATTCGTCGGCACCGCTCAGCAACCCACTCTTACAGCACCTAGGATGACCCCATGCAAGCCTCGCCCTCAGCATGCCCAACCCCACCCCTGGCTACCACCAGGGCTGAAAAAGTGCGTCAACACGGATTTACGGCCATTGAATTGATGGTGGTGGTGGCCATCATCGCCATTCTGGCGGCCTTGGCTGCCCCCAGCTTTACCCCGCTGATCGAACGCTGGCGCGTGCGGCAGGCGGCTGAAAATCTCACCGCCACCCTGTACTTCGCCCGCTCCGAAGCCATCAAGCGCGGCGGCGGCGTCACCATCGATGCCACCGGCGGCTGGAAAACCGGCTGGAAGGTTGTCCACACCCTCAACGGCACGGCCACCGATCTGCAACTCACCCCAGCCCCCACCAAGCTCGAACTGACCCAAAGCAACAGCAAAACCATGCTTTACATCGACCGCTGGGGCATGGTGTCCGAAACCAGTGGCGGCGCCCCCAGCAGCATGGACTTCGCCATTTACCCCACGGGCAAAACCGACACCAACGCCAGCGCCATCCACCTGTGCACCACCACCGGCGGGCGCATCCTGCAAAAAAGCCAAGGCGCCGCTTGCCCCTGAGCACCCAACACACCACAGGCGCCCACCATGTCCACCGGCCACACCACCCCATACACCCCTGCCAAGCGTTGGGCCCAGGGCTTTACTACCATCGAGCTGATGGTGGTGGTCTCCATCGTGGTCATCCTTGCTGCCCTGGCCGCCCCTAGCTTCACCCCACTGATCGAAAGCTGGCGCGTACGCCAAGCTACAGAGCTGCTTCAATCCAGCCTCTACTATGCCCGCTCCGAAGCCATCAAGCACGGCGGGCAAATAGTCATCCAAAAAATCCCCAACAACACCAACGGCTGCACTACCGCCACCGGCAATCGCGATTGGGACTGCGGCTGGTTCATCTGCCACGACACCAACAGCAACGGCGCTTGCGGCGCTACCGAACCCGTTCTGCAACGGGTGGGTGCACCGGCACGGGTGCAGGTATCTCGCACTGGCGGCGGCGCCAGCATCAAGCTCAACCGCTGGGGCCTGGTCGATGGCACCTGGCTGGGCTTCAGCTTGGTGCCGCTGGACAAGCCCACCACCCACGCTGGCGCACGCGGCGTCTGCATGAGCTCCGGCGGGCGCATCCGCGTCATTCCCCCCCTAGAAATCCCCTGCACAGGCTGACTCCCATGAAAACGGTTCATGCACCACAACGCGGCATCACGCTCATCGAATCCCTCATTGCCGTCATCGTCACGGCGCTGGGCATTCTGGGTGTTTTGGGCGTGCAAATGCGCACGCTAACCGATACCTCCACCACCGTGCGCCGGGCACAGGCTATACGCCTCATCGAAGACCTCGGCGAACGCATGAAGGTCAACCCCAATGCCATGAGCACAGCCGACACATTCAAGGCAGACTTCAGCAACAACCCCACCTACACCGCAACCGCCTGCGACACCGGCTGCGAAGCCCCGGCCCTGGCCGCCTTCCATCTGGCCCTGTGGAAAAAAACCGTGGCCAGCACACTTCCCCTGGGAGAAGCCAACATTTTCTGGGCCATGGGCGAAGGCAACACCGCCAGCGACCCCAACCGCCGCCAGTTGGGCGTCATGATCAGTTGGCGCGAAAACGAACGCGACGGCACCAAGACCGACGACATCGACGCCACCAAAGGCAAGGCGAGCGGTGGCGCAGGCAGCGCCGCCACCTGCCCTGTCGGCCGCATCTGCCACCTGCAATACATCCCCGTGTCCGCCCGCTGCGCACCCTACGACGACGGCACCGGCACCCCCGCATTTTTCTGCTCATGACGGTGGCCACCATGATTTCAAAAGCCATAGCTATTCGCGCTTTACCCATAAGCAAAATGACCATGAAACACTACAAATCCAAAGCCCATGGGCAACAGGGCGTGACCCTGGTGGAACTGATGGTGGGCATGGCCATTGGCCTGCTCGTGGTAGCAGTGGCCACAGGCGCACTCATGGTCTCGCGCGGCATCTCGGGCACGGTCAGCGACGCCAGCGGCATCCAGCAGCAAGCCGCCTACGCCATGCGCGTCATTGGCCAGCAAATGCGCCAGGCAGGATCCCTCTACCTCAACCCGGCCCCTGTGGCTGGCGCTGTGGCCGCCGATCCCCTCACTGCCGTAGCCTTTGAAACCGATGCCACCATCTCCCCCCCCGGAATAAGCTTCTCCCAGGACAACACCATCAAAGGCGATGCAGCCACCGGCAGCATCACCAGCACCTACCGCCGCTACAAGGACGCCGTTTTCGCCGCCGCCACACCCCAATCCCTGGCCCGCAACTGCCTGGGCGGCCCGGCCGACGACGGCCCCACCGCCAGCACCGACGAAGCCATTGAGAACATCTTCCAACTTGTTGGTACAGAGCTGCAATGCGGCGGCAACGGCACAGCCGCCCAGGCCATCATCCAAAACGTAGGCCTGTTTCGCGTCACTTACATGGAACAAACCTTGGCCGCCAAGGGCAGCAACATCAAGCCCGTTACCGCTGCAGGCGTAACAAACTGGCGTGCGGTCCAGGGCGTGGAAGTCTGCTTGGTGCTCTATGGCAGCGAGCCCATAGACCTGCCCACCGGCAGCAACTACACCGATTGCGACGGCACCACCGTTGTGGACATGTCCAACGCAGCCTCCACCGACATGAACGGCACCGCCATTGGCGCCCAGCGCGCCAAGCGCATGCACATGGTGTTTCGCAACATCTTCCAACTGCGCAGCCAAGGCCTGATCTGACCGCACAACGCCCCAAGAGGTTTTCCATGCCCCGCACTCCCAACCCCGCACAGCCACGGCAACGCCAAAAAGGCGTGGCCCTGTTTGTGGTTCTGGTCTTCGTCATGCTGTCCATGCTGCTGGCGCTGTGGGCCTCACGCACATCGCTGTTCAACGAAATGGTGGTGGGCAACGACGCCGACTACCAGCGCGCCTTTGAGGCCGCCCAGGCACTGCTGCAGGACGCCGAACTCGACATCCGCGCCGCCGACTACGACACCGCCACCAGCAAAACCATGGACGGCCTGGACTGCAGCGCCGGGGGCGACATCTGCCGCAGCTTTGCGGCAGACCGCTTCCCGCTGGAGGCCAAGGAAATCACCGCCCTCGTCAACACCCTGAATGGCCAAACCACCAAATGCCGCGGCGGCCTGTGCACGCGGCGCACGGGGCGGCAAGACTTCTGGAACTACACCACCGCCACCAGCCCCACCCCCACCGGCCTGCAGCCCGGCGAAGTGCCCCTGGAAGACCTCACCAAAGCCGGCATTGGCGCACGCTTTGGCCAGTACACCGGTGCCAAGCTGGGCGACTCCAGCAACCCCGCCAACCCCATCCTGGCCGACCGCAGCGCCGACAACCAGGGCGGCTGGTACTGGATCGAGGTCATGCCCTACAGCGATGCGGCCAAAACCAAGAACCTGGTGGTCGACACCGTTTCCAGCCAACTCAAGCTGAATTTGGACGTGTACGTGGTGTACCGCATTACCGCCCTGGCCTTTGGGCGCAAGCCGGGCACCATGGTGGTGCTGCAGGAAACCTATGCCCGCCAACGCAAAAAAGACTGATCCCTTGGTTTGATAGCTGCTTGCACAAGCACCTGCCCTGTTTTTCGTTAATTGCCCAAACACCCAACCTAGGAGCATGCCATGCCCCGCACCAACGCCCCGCATTTTCCCAAGCGCCTTCTCGCCCTTGCCGCCTGTGCCGCACTTGCGCCCCAGGGTGCCCTTGCGCTGGACCTGACGCAGGAGCCGCCCCTGCCATCCTCCAAATCTGCCTTCGTGGCACCCAATATCATTATCTCGATTGATGATTCCGGCAGTATGGGCTTTCGCCTGGACCAGGCCAATACATCCGGCGCAACCAATGAAACCGTGCCCAACCCCGCCACCGGTGTATGGCCCACCACCAGCCGAAGGATGAATATCCTCAAGCACGCCTTGACAGAGGTTTTCAGCGACACCGGATTGACCGAAAACGGCAAAATGCGCATTGCATGGCAGGCCATGCACAACAATGGCAACAATATCAATAGATACCAAGATCTGAGCTATTGGTATGGCTCCGGATCCAACCCCGGCAAAGGGAAAACCCCGGGCGCAAACGACGTCAACTCCACAAATGCCGGCAAAAAAAACATGCTGCGCATACTGGATGACACGCACCGGGCTAATTTTCTGTCTTTTGTCAGTTATCTCCTTCCCAATAATGGCACGCCCTCCCACCCCATGTTTGCCCAGGCAGACAAATACCTGCGGGAGAGCCCATCCAACCCACTGAACAAGGACAGCCCCTGGGCCTCCGTTCCGGGCACCACCCCAGAACCCTATCTGGGTTGCCGCCGCAACTACCACATCATGATGACGGATGGCCGCTGGAACAACAACACCGCAGTGGCCATCCCGGATATAAATCTCCGCGACAACTCCACCAACCTGACCCTGCCCAATAGCGCCCCCACCTACGGTGGCACGGCTGCAGGCATTGCACAGACCGCCCTGTACCGCGACGCAAGCACCAACAGCACCAATACCGACACCCTGGCCGACTGGGCCTTCTACAGTTGGGCGCAACCGCTTCGCACCAGTGGCTTCCTTGCCGGCACGGACACACTGACATTGCCCAAGCCCTACCAGGAGGCCCCCGCCACCAAAACATTTACCGCCGGGGGGAAAACCCTAGCCCTGGAAAAGTTCTGGAACCCCGAATACAACCCGGCCACCTGGCCCCACATGGTGACGTACACCATCGGCTTCAGCGTGGAAGCCACGACCTGGAGACAGGATTTTTCCGACGCAAAATACAATATCACTTCACCCACCAGCCAAAATCCCTTTGGTTACGATGGCAGTTTCCCGCACCTTGTCACAGGCACGAAAACCTGGCCTGAAATGAGCGCTGAAGATCGGAGAGCCCTTGATCTGTGGCATTCTGCCCTCAATGGCCGTGGCCGATTCTATGCAGTGACAAAGGCCGAGGATCTAAAAAACGCCTTCAAGGAAATCATCGGCAAAATCAACGACGAAGCCGCCCCCCTGCCCGACAAGGTGACCGGGTCCGGTTCCACCAGCGGCTACAACGTTTCGCAAAACAACATCGGCTCGTTCTATTCGGTCTATAGCCCCAAAGAGGCCTGGAAGGGCTGGGTCCAGGCATCCCCGGTGGCAGAACCCACCATGGTGCCCTGCCCGACACCGGCCGACCCCGGGAAAACCTGCCCCAAGTTCCCAGACCCCACATCGGGCTGGAACAACAAAACCACCGCCGACCTGCTCGATGCACTGCCCAATGTGACCAGCCGCCTGATCCTGAGCTGGAGCGACAAATGGGCCACCACCAAGCCCAAGGGCGGCGTCCCCTTCCAATGGGCCGATGACGACAGCAACCTCAGTGCTGCGCAAAAAGCCCTTCTGGGGGTTGAAACCAGCGTTCCTACCGCCCAACCCAAAGACAAAGGCCTGAACGTCCTAAACTACATCCGGGGTGACCGCAGCCTGGAGGGGGTGGACCCCGGTGGCTACACCACCGCCAAGCCCTTCCGCGAGCGCAAGAGCCGTCAGGGGGATATCGTCAACTCCGAAATCTGGTACACCGGCAGCCCCATCAGCAGCTACTCGCTCAGCGGTTATGGCAGCTTTGCCAGCACCTACCAGGCCCGCACCCCCATGCTGTACGTGGGCGGCAACGATGGCATGCTGCACGGCTTCTCGGCTGCGGACGGCACCGAAAAACTGGCCTATGTTCCACGGGGCGTCATTGCCAACCTCAAAAATCTGTCCGAACCCACCTACAACCACCAGTATTTTGTGGATGGCTCGCCCATGACGGGCGACGTGAAACGCACCAGCGCCTGGGCCACCTTGCTGGTGGGCAGCCTGGGCGCAGGAGGCAAGGGCTACTTTGTACTGGACGTGACCGACCCTGTCGGCTTTGCCACCGCCAGCCCAGGCAACCTGGTGCTGCGCGACCGCACCCGCGGCAACAGTGAACTGGCCCCCAACTGCACGGCCATGACCGATGCGGCCGAAAAAGCCGCCTGCGTCAAGGCCGTAGACGAAGACAAGGACATTGGCAACATCGTCGCATCCCCCGTGCGCGATGCTAGCAACCTGCAGCACAGCACGCAGATCACCCGCATGAACAACGACCGCTGGGCCGTCATCATGGGCAATGGGTACAACAGCGCCAACGAGCGCCCCGTGCTGCTGGTGCAGTACCTGGACGGGGCCATGGAGCTTGTGCGCATTCCGGCCACTCCCGACACCAAGGGCAGCGGCAATGCCAAGGACAACGGCTTGGCCGCCCCCGCCGTGGTCGATGTGGACGGCGACGGCCGCACCGACGTGGTGTACGCCGGCGACAACCTGGGCAACCTGTGGAAGTTTGACCTCACCAGCGACCTGGACACCAACTGGAAACCGGCCTTTGGCACCAACACACCCTTGTTCACCGCAAGCGGCTCGGTGACCATGGGTGGAGCACGCAACCAAGTCCAGCCCATTACTGCCCCGCCCATTGTGCGCGCCAACGACCGCAAGATGACCATTGGCATCGGCGCATCGGCCAAAGACATTGCCGTGGGCGGCGTGATGGTGGCCTTTGGCACCGGCCGCAATTTGACCGAGGACGACCGCAAGACCACGATCACCCAAAACGTGCAGACCCTGTACTCCGTGCTGGACAACACCCGCTACCGCAAGAGCGGCACACACCTGGAAGTGCACCCCGGCGGCGGCACTTGCCCCGGTGGCGCAGACTGCGTGCCCGCACCGGCAGCCCTGGGCACGGGTGTGGCAGCAGCCAAGCTGGCCAAGCAGACCATTACCACGGTTAGCGGTAGTTACGCCACCGTCACAGCCACTGAAGAGCTGAAAGAGGCCACCTGGAAAAACTACAACGGCTGGTACCTGGATTTGCCCACCAGCGGCGAGCGCCTGCTCAAGCCCATGCAGTTCTTTGATGGCAGCAACATTCTGGCCGTGTACACCGAAAGCCCAACAGGTACTGCAGTCTCTGGCGGCGGAGCCAGCAACGAAAGCTGCTCAGCAACCACGGTTGCCACGTCGCCCGGCACGCAATACCGTACCCTGGTGAACATCATGGATGGCAAAATACCCACCGTGCAGATTGTGGACATGAACAAGGATCACAAATACGACGTCAACGACCAAAAGGTTGCCCGCGCTGCGGTAAGCACCGGCTCACCCACCTTGATTACCAAGGGCAAGCGGATTCTGGATGCCACGGGCAAGGACCTGAGCAAGTGCAAGACGGACCCCACCCAATGCGCCGAGGAACTCAACCGCATGCCAGAGCAGTCTTTGCGCCCGAGTTGGCGCCAAGTGAAATAACGGCGGAGCCATGGAATGAACCAGCAAACACGCAAACACCAGCAACGGGGCTTCACCCTCATCGAACTGATGATCGTGGTGGCCATCGTGGGCATACTGTCTGCCGTGGCCTACCCCAGCTACGCCGAGTACATCCGCCGCGGGCATCGGGCAGATGCGCGTGCTGGATTGCTTCAAGCCCAGCAATGGATGGAGCGCGCAGCAACGGCTACGGGTGTGTATCCCACAACTCTTTCTCCTGCGCTGACTTGGTCTGCAGACACAAGCAAGCGGTACACCATTGGTTTTTTTGGAGTCAACTCCAACGCCGCCTTTACTTTGGTTGCCACACGGAAAGCAGGCTCCCAGGCCAATGACAGATGCGGGGATTACACCGTGACGAACACTGGACAGCGTGGCAATAACAATCTGTCAGGTGGAGCAACAGTTGACGAATGCTGGGGCAAATAGCCCCGATCCATCCGTTACCATCCGGGTGCCATGACCACACCAGCGCCCCCCATGACCCGAGCGCTTGGGCTTGCCGCCCAGGCGCTTTTTCTTTCCAACCCCAACCCACGCGTGGGCTGTGTCATTACCGGCCCCGATGGGCAGGTGCTGGGCGAAGGTTTTACCCAGCAGGCAGGCGGCCCCCATGCCGAGGTGGTGGCGCTGCGCGATGCCGCAGCGAGGGGCCACGACGTGCGCGGAGCCACCGCTTGGGTCACGTTGGAGCCCTGCGCCCACCAGGGACGCACAGGGCCATGCAGCGATACGCTGATTGCCGCAGGCATTGGCAAGGTGGTTGCCAGCCTGCAAGACCCCAACCCACTGGTGGCAGGCCAGGGCTTTGCCCGGCTGCGTGCTGCGGGGGTCGAGGTTGAGGTGGGCCAGGGGGCAGCGCAGTCACGCGAGTTGAACTTGGGCTTCTTCAGCCGCATGGTGCGCGGCACTCCCTGGGTGCGGCTCAAGGTCGCGGCCTCACTGGACGGGACCACAGCACTGCACAACGGCGCCAGCCAGTGGATCACTTCAGAGGCTGCACGGGCCGATGGCCATGCCTGGCGTGCCCGTGCGTGTGCAGTGTTGACTGGCGTGGGCACGGTGCTGGCAGACCAGCCCCGGCTGGATGTGCGTGCGGTGCCCACACCGCGCCAGCCGCACGCGGTGGTACTGGACAGCTGCCTGCAAACCCCGCCAGATGCTCCTATTTTTATAGCTACTCGCGCTTGCTGGTTCTACGCTGCAGGCCATTTTGATGTTGAAATGGATCGTGCTGCATTTGCCACGCGCCGCCAGGATCTGGAAGCACGAGGCGCCACCGTAACGCTGCTTCCGGGCACCCATGGGCGAGTGGACCTGAAGGCCGTGCTGCACGATCTGGCCCGCCGCGGAGTGAACGAACTGCATGTGGAGGCAGGGCACACGCTGAACGGCGCCTTGCTCGATGCGGGGTTGGTGGACGAGTTGCTGCTGTACCTGGCCCCGACCCTGCTCGGCCCGGGCCGTGGCATGGCGGATCGTGCACCACTGGCCGATCTGGCCCAGGGTGTTCCCCTGGAATTTGGGCCAGTGCAAACCGTGGGGCCAGACCTGCGCGTGCTGGCCCGCGTGCGCGGACGCGACCGGTTTTGACCCAAAAGCCTGCCACAATCAACGCCATGTTTACTGGAATCATTACCGGCACGGGGCACATTGCCGCCGTGCAACCCCTGGGCGAATCCGCCACCCATGGCAAGCGGCTCAGCATTGTGCCGCCCCCTGGCTATCTGGACGATGTAGGCCTGGGTGACAGCATCGCCCTCAACGGCGCGTGCATGACGGTGACCGGCATGGACACAGCCCGCACCTCGTTTACCGTGGATATTTCTGCCGAATCGCTGGACAAGACGACCGGACTGGACCAATGCGGCCCCATCAACCTGGAAAAAGCCCTGCGTGCCAACGACCGGCTCGGCGGGCATCTGGTGTCGGGCCATGTGGATGGTATTGGCAACGTCACCCATTTTGCGCAGGTGGGCGAGAGTTGGGAGCTGCGCGTGCTGGCACCGCAAGCCCTGGCCAGGTTTCTGGCAACCAAGGGCTCCATCACAATCAACGGTGTGAGCCTGACCGTCAACCGCGTTGCCGATCTGCCTGAAGGCTGCGAGGTGAGCATCAACCTCATTCCCCACACCGTACAGAACACGGCGCTGGGGCATCTGCGCAATGGCTCCAGGGTGAACCTGGAAATCGATCTGATTGCGCGCTATTGCGAACGGATGCTCCACCTGGAGCAAGGCTAGCCTCCGGACGCCGACACGTCAGGGGCTGGCGCTACCACCCAGCCCCGTAGATCTCAGACCCTCCACTTTTCGAGCAACTTTTCTGGACTCAGGCTGTCGTAGGTCTCGAAAGGTTGATGGATCCAAGGATTGGTGGACAAGAACTCCACAGAGTAGTCCGGCATAAATGAGGACACCGCCTTGGTCCAGATGACCGCGCTGCGC